>JAATFQ010000157.1 GCA_015655115.1 Sphingobacteriales bacterium | reverse complement strand
TGCTATGGCCGAAGGTGCCGAGGAAGTATACCTCCGCCCGGAAACAGCACAGGGCATTTTTGTAAATTTCCTGAATGTGCAGAAATCGGGAAGAATGAAAATCCCATTCGGTATTGCACAAATCGGTAAGGCCTTCAGAAATGAAGTGATTGCCCGCCAGTTTATTATGCGTATGCGCGAATTTGAACAGATGGAAATGCAATTCTTTGTGCGCCCCGGCGAAGAGATGAAATGGTATGCCTACTGGAAAGAAGCACGTCTGAAATGGCATACTGCCCTGGGTACCGACCCCGCTAAATACCGCTACCATGACCATGCTAAGCTGGCTCATTATGCCAATGCTGCAGTGGATATCGAGTTTGAATTCCCTTTCGGATTTAAAGAGGTTGAAGGTATACATAGCCGCACGGATTTCGACTTAACGCAGCACCAGGAATTCTCTGGTAAGAAAATGCAATATTTTGATAATGACCTGAACGAAGAAGGTAAACCTTTCGGAAATTATATTCCTTATGTGATTGAAACATCCATAGGCTTAGACCGTATGTTCCTGCTTACCATGATCAATGCTTTTGAACAGCAGGACCTGAGTGAAGGCGATAAACAGGACAGTCGTGTAGTACTGCATTTACACCCCTGCCTGGCACCTGTAAAGGCTGCTATCTTACCGCTGACAAAAAAAGATGGACTGCCGGAAAAAGCAAGAGAAATCATGGATGCGCTGAAACTGGATTACAATGTGGCATTTGAAGAGAAAGATTCTATCGGCAAGCGCTACCGCCGTCAGGATGCTATTGGTACTCCTTTCTGTATTACGATTGACCACCAGACACTGGAGGATGATACGGTTACGATCCGCCACCGCGACAGTATGGAGCAGCAACGCATCGAGATTAAAGAACTGGAATCTTTGATTGCAAGTAAAGTAAGCTGGAAAAATTTACTGAGATAGTATTGATCAGATCGCTGTATCGTAATACCCGATGTGATGTCCTGATTACTGTTTAAACTCATGATTCACACAGTATGTCCCGCTTCATGTTTAAGCATACTGTTGATTTGATAAAAAGAGACCTGCTAGCTGAACGCTGGCAGGTTTTCTTTGTTTAGGCTTTGCTGTATTTTTAAACCTTTTGGCATAATATATGTCTTCTACATACATATTACCTTAGGTCAACCGTTTCATGAAATTTATCCCTATCACATTTCTGGTATTCCTCTTTTTTAGTACAGCAGCCAAAAGCCAGTCTGCAGGTTCCCGCTATACCTGGACAGAACAGGAGCTTGAAAATGCAAATACAGCTAAGAATACGCCTTACCTGAATGATGAAGAAAAGAAGATTGTGTTTTATATGAACCTTGCCCGCACAGATGGCACGAAGTTCTTCAACACCTTTTTCCAGGATTTTGTCAATGCTTATAATATAGATATGCAGCGTTATAACAATTATAACGACCTCAAAGTAAACAGAAAAGACAAGTATTACCGCGGACTGCAGGAAGATCTGGCGGAGATTAAAGGACTGCCTTTATTTAGTCCGGATGAAACCCTTACCTGGATAGCTCAGCAGCATGCGAAAGATATGAGCAAGAATAACCTTGCCGGGCATAATTCCAGTGATGGCAGAACGCCGGTAGACAGGATTTCGAAGTACTATGCCGGACGGGCCATGGGCGAGAACCTGGCATTCGGCTTCTCTAAGGGACTGGCAAATGTATGTATGCTGCTGCTCGACAAAAATGTGCCCGACCTGGGGCATAGAAAAACTATTCTGGGCACACGCTACAACCTGAGCCTTGTAGGGGTAAACATCAGGCAGCATCCGGGATATAAGTATTGTGCAGCGATTGACTTTGTTTCGGCACCTGCTGCACAGTAAAAACTGGCGTAATTTTTAAAAGTTTAAAACCGACATATTTTTAATAAACCGTCAGCAATTGTTAAATTGCCCAATTATTGGAATTAATTTTAGCATGCGAAAAGCACTCCTTAAACTTATAGACTTCTTCTATCCTCCTTTTTCCCGTTGGTTTTCTATTCACACATTCCGGTATATAGCATCTGGCGGCACTACCGCCGCGAGTGGTATTGTTGTCTATTATATCGTCTATAACTTTATCCTGCATCAGAAAGACGTTATCCTGCCTTTCCACCCATGGATGATCACTGCCCCCGTTGCGGCGCTGATCATTGAATCGGTAATCACTTTTATTATAGGATTCGGCCTCAATAAGTACCTGGTATTTACCAAATCTGAACTCAAAGGAAGGATACAGTTGTTCCGCTATGGTACTGTAGTGATGACTAATGTACTACTCAATTTTGCCATGCTGAAGCTCATGGTGGAAACCTTTCATTTTTATCCTACTATCGCCAAATTTATATGTACCGCAATCCTTGCTGTGTTCAGCTACTTCAGTCAGAAACATTTTTCATTTAAGATCAATAAATGATCATCGCCAGGTAAAAGCAACAGCTGCCCTTTGTTAAATACTATGGATCGGCTTATATTAGCAGATCCCAAATATAAAATGTAATGAGTGATTTTAATGATTTCAACAATCCACAGGTAGCAAAACTGCCTAAACATTTACGACAATTCATTGTAGATCAGAACTACGCCAAATATACGCCTATAGACCAGGCTGTATGGCGCTATGTAATGCGCCAGAACTATAGCTACCTGAAAGATGTGGCGTATTACCCGTATATCAAAGGACTGCAGCGCGCGGGTTTGAGCATAGAATATATTCCCGACCTGCAAACGATGAATGATAACCTTGGTCAGTTAGGCTGGGGTGCAGTTACAGTAGATGGCTTTATCCCACCTGCAGCTTTCATGGAATACCAGGCGTACAGGGTGTTGGTTATTGCCGCTGATATACGCCAGATCAATCATATTGAATATACGCCGGCACCAGATATTATCCATGAGTCTGCCGGCCATGCCCCTATCATCGCAGATACTGACTACAATAGTTATCTGAGCTATATTGGCTCTATTGGTGCTAAAGCCATGTTCTCTGCTAAAGATTTTGAACTCTATGAGGCAATCCGTGAGCTGTCTATCTTAAAAGAAGCAGCAGATGTTCCCGAATATGATATTATAAAGGCAGAGCAACACCTTAAAAATGTAGCAGATAACCTTGGCGAACCTTCGGAAATGGCACTGCTGAGCAGGCTGCACTGGTGGACCGTTGAGTATGGACTGATAGGCAAACTGGATAACCCGAAAATATACGGCGCAGGACTACTTTCTTCTATCGGGGAAAGTGCCAGTTGTATGATGGAGAGCGTTAAAAAGCTTCCATATACAATTGATACGATCAATTATGCTTATGATATTACCAAAACACAACCGCAGCTTTTTGTAACCGAAACTTTCCAGAACCTGATAGATGTACTGGAACAATTTGCAGATACAATGGCTTTTCGAAAAGGTGGTACTGAAAGCATTATGAAAGCGCTGGAATCTAAAAATCCCGCTACAGCGGTATACAGCTCCGGACTGCAGGTTACGGGTGTATTTAGCGATGTAGGCATCGATGAAGACGATAACCTCACGTTTATCAAAACTTCGGGCCCTTCTGCCTTAGCTATCGAAAACAAACAACTGGAAGGACATGGCAAATTTTACCATAAAGATGGCTTTTCATCACCAGTAGGCAAATTACACGGCATTGAATCAGCACTGGAGAATTTCTCGCCGGCACAATTGCGCAGCCATGGCATAGCAAAAGGACTGTCGCCCGAGCTGGTATTTGAAAGCGGTATTTCAGTGACAGGACTGGTGAAGGATATTATTTACTATGCCAATAAGCTGCTGCTTATTGTTTTCGAAAACTGTACTGTCAAAGAAAACAATGGAAATCTGTTGTTCCAGCCAGAATGGGGCACTTACGATATGGCTGTTGGCGAGAAAATAGTTTCTGTATTTAACGGCGCGGCAGATAAAGAAGCGTATGAGGAAATTATTCCAGTCAGCAAAAAACAAACCGCCAGCGTCAGCTATGATGAGCCCACTGAAAAGCTACACCAGATTTACAGGGCTGTACGCCAGATCAGAGAAGAGGGACATGGGGAGGAGGCCCTGGAACCGCTGTTTGAAAGTTTAAAAACCAGCTACCGCCATGATTGGCTGTGTGCCATGGAAATCCTCGAAATATTGATACATACCCGTCATGATGCCATTCTTGAAAAAGAAATCAGGATTTACCTGGAAATGAAAGCATCGAATGAACCAGCACATAAAAAACTGATTAACGATGGTTTGCAGGTAATTGCAAATCCCGTTACACAGATCATTACATCAGCACATTAATATGAACATCGTACTTACAGGAGCAAGCAGCGGCATTGGCTTTGAAACCGCATTAGAATTCACCCTACACACAGCAAATAAAGTGGTTTGTATCGCCCGCTCAGCAGATAAACTGCGGAAGCTGCTGGAGATTGCAAAGGGTATCAACCCTGACTGCACTTTGCTGCCGGTAGAATTCGACATTGTCAATGATGAATATGCTGCTCTGATCCCTTTTTTACAACAAAGGCTGGGTACGGTGGATATCCTGATTAACAATGCGGGGGCACTCCTGAATAAGCCTTTTTTAGAAACTACAGCTGCCGAGATGAGCGAAATGCTGGAGAGCAATGTGCTGGGCCATTTCAATATGATCCAGCAGGTGTTGCCGCTGATGCCCAGTGGTAGTCATATTGTAAATATTGGCAGCATGGGTGGTTTTCAGGGGAGTGTAAAGTTTCCCGGGTTATCGGCTTATTATGCCAGCAAAGGGGCATTGCATACTTTAACAGAATGCCTGGCCTTTGAACTGGCCGGCCGCGGGGTAAAAGTAAACTGCCTGGCCCTGGGCTCCGCACAAACGGAAATGCTGGAAAAAGCTTTCCCTGGCTACCAATCGCCGGTAATGGCCTTTGAGATGGGGAAATATGTGGCCGACTTCGCCCTTACGGGGCATAAATACTTTAATGGCAAAATTATTCCTGTGGCAGTTACTACGCCGTAACGATTTTATTTTATACCTTAGTTTTTATAGTATGTAACCTTTGACCTTGATATGAAGAAAATACTGCTTTTATGCTGCTTTACCTTCCTGTTTTTAACGAACGTAAAATCACAAACAGTACCTGCAAAATATAAAGAGCTCCTTCAGAAATTGATGAAAAATTTACCAGCCAAGGAGCAGGGCAATGACTTAATTAACTTTGCCAAGTCTATGATCGGTATCCCATACCATTATGCGAGCAGCAACCCCTCCATAGGTTTCGACTGCTCTGGTTTCGTCAGTTATGTGTTCCATAATTTCGGCATCGCTGCTCCCCGCTCTTCTTCAGAATTTATTATTGCCGGTACTCCGGTAAAAATGGAGAACCTCAAAATTGGCGATGTGCTGGTTTTTACGGGCACAAATGTAAAAGTACGCCGCGCAGGTCATGTGGGTATTGTGGCCTCCATTAAAGGAGATACAGTTCAGTTTATTCACTCTTCATCAGGAAAAGCAAACGGAGTTACACTCACTACCTTAAATCCTTATTATAAGAGCCGCTTTATGAAGGCTGTAAGTATGCTTTAAACCTCCAGCAATACTACTTTAAGCGCTTCTTTAACTTGTCCGCCGCCAAGCATTTCCTTTGCCAGCTCATGCAATTCGCGCTGTCTGTTCTGCGCATCTCCTATGGTGGCATCGCAAATTTCTTTTACCTGTGGGTGTTGTCTTATCTCATCAATTTCCTCATCTGTAGGGATTTCTTCTATGTTTCCAAGCATACCGAGGTCATTCCCTGTTAACACCCATGAATTCCTGACATGTCCGGGCAGGGCATCTACACCGATACCGAGTGTGGTTAATGGTTTTTCTACTTTAAACAGGCTTTGCGGCGTAACCCTGCAGTACCAGTCGCCCCCTAAGCGTGCTACAAGATCTATTTTCTCCTGATCAATCCTGCCCTCGGCATCCAGGATCTCCTCTTTGATATGAATGAGCTTTATCTCTGCAAGGATAAGGTTTCCCGCACCGGGACGCTCACCTAAATGGATAACTTCGGTCACGACACACTCCATCTGCACGGGTGCTTCTGCCACACGCGGCGGCTGTACCAATAGCGAAGGCAACATAGTAAAACCCGCTTTGTCAAATTCGTTGATCCCTTTGGCATAGTCTGTACTGGCAAGACTTGTCTGCTGTACCATAGAATAATTAACGATATTGATGACACATTCCTTTACCTCGAGTATATTCTCTAGTGTGTGCTTAGTACTATTGTCACGTACTCTTCTGGCAGGAGAAAATATGCACAAAGGTGGGTTAGTACTAAACAGGTTGAAAAAACTGAAAGGGCTTAGGTTAATGTTCCCAGCTTTATCTATTGTAGTGGCAAAGCAGATGGGCCGCGGTGCAATTGCATATTGCAAATAGTTCTGCAATTGCGCCGGACTCAGGTCTGAGGTTTTTATGGTGACCATTATTTTTTTAATGCTAATATAGAAAAGCTGGTATCAGCTTTACGGATAGTATTGCTTAATCTGCCCAATCCGGTAATTTCCATTTCTACTACATCACCATCCTGTAACCATTGCGGCTGATAATCAGGATCGTTAAATAAGCCTGTTCCATTCAGTTCAAGGAAACATCCTGTACCTACCGTACCGGAACCAATTACGTCGCCCGGCAAAATATCAGCACCATAAGCACAACGCTCCACAATCTCGGCAAACGTCCAGTCCATATCGGCCATATTTCCTGCTGAAACTTCTATACCGTTTACGGCACAGCTCATCTTTAAATTATATGTATTTCCAATATGCCCGGCTTTGGGTTCAATCCTGTATTCTTCCAGTTCATCTGGTGTAACTAGCCAGGGGCCGATTACGGTTGAAAAGTCTTTGCCTTTTGCCGGACCAAGGTTGAGCAGCATCTCTTCCATCTGCAGGGTTCTGGCACTCATATCATTCATAATCATATAACCAGCGATATAGGTATCTGCTTCGGCCGCAGTAATATTCCTTCCTTTTTTACCAATAACGATGGCTACCTCCAGTTCAAAGTCGAGCTTCTGGAAGTGGTCTGGCATACATTCAATTTCACCCGGCCCCTGTATTGCGTTGTGGTTAGTAAAATAGAAAATAGGATATTGGTCAAACTCAGGGATCATTTCCACTCTTCTGTTGCGTCGTGCCGCGGCAACATGCTGGCGGAAGGCGTAGCCGTCCCTGCATGAACTGGGATGGGGTACCGGGGCAATGACCTCGTAAAAAGCTTCTTCCTTAGGCGTTATTTCGCGAGATTTTATTTTATTGTCTATAGCCAATGCACGTTCCATCAGTACCTCTGCATCTTCCAGGAAGGATTTCATGTCGTTAGGCAACAGCTTGTCGCACGAGTTTAAATTATAGATATGTCCGTTTACGAAAACACCCAAATGTTCTCTATCTTCAGTTTTGTAGGAAACTAGCTTCATCGGTTGATTGGTTTTATATTTGGTTTTTTATAAATGCTTTTGAATGAGCAGAACAAATCTAGAAAATTTCAACAATATCGTGCAAAAATCGCCAATAGAATATATCTCAAAAATTTGATAACAATAATAAAATTCTTAGATTAGCAATCGCAACAATGACAAATAGCAAAGTAAAATATCAATATCGTATCGCAAGCCAGGTTCTGGCCGCCTTCAGGTATGCTATGCTCTCTAAACTCATTTTTGCTCAATACTCCTTAATACTGGCTTAATTCTGTAAGCTTAATAAAAACGTATCCCGTTTTTACTGCCATTCATTTTTATTACCGTTACCCTTTTCTAACCAAATATAATAAACAGTTATGCCTATTTATCATAAATTAGGAACTGTTCCCGCAAAAAGACATACGGTTTTCAGAAAACCCAATGGAGAACTTTATGCTGAGGAACTTGTATCTACCGAAGGCTTTTCAAGCTTGTATTCGCTTGTTTACCATTGCCACCCCCCAACTATCGTTAAATCTCTGGGTGAGCCCTACTCTGTAGAGCCTAAAATTGCAAGAGAGAAACATCTGCGCCATACTTCACTGATAGGCTTCAATATTACACCTGAAGACGACTACCTGAAAAGCAGAAAACCGGTACTGGTCAACAGTGATCTCCATATTTCACTCGCCGCACCTCGCCAGTCCATGGTTGACTATTTTTATAAAAACAGTCAGGCGGATGAAGTAATCTTTATCCACGAAGGTACGGGAACGTTAAAAACAGGATTCGGCAAGATTAAGTTCGCCTATGGCGATTACCTGGTTATTCCGCGCGGCACAATTTACCAGCTGGAATTTGACAACACACAGAACAGGCTGTTTATCATTGAAAGCTTCAGCCCTATACGCTCCCCCAAACGCTACCGCAATGAATATGGCCAGCTGATGGAACACTCTCCATATTGCGAGCGCGATATCAGAAGACCCGAAGACATGGAAACTATCGACGCCTTTGGCGACTTCAAGGTGCTGATCAAAAAACAGGGGCTCATTTATCCCTATACTTATGGCACACATCCCTTTGACTTCATTGGCTGGGATGGCTTCCACTACCCCTGGGCATTTTCTATCCACGACTTTGAACCTATTACCGGACGGCTGCATCAGCCTCCCCCGGTACACCAGACTTTTGAAGGCCATAATTTTGTAATCTGCTCTTTCGTACCACGTAAGTATGACTACCATCCGCTATCGATCCCTGCTCCTTACAACCATAGTAATGTAGACAGCGATGAAGTGTTGTACTACGTTGACGGAGATTTCATGAGCAGAAAAAGTGTGGTAAAAGGTCAGATTACACTACACCCCGGAGGCATCCCCCATGGGCCGCACCCCGGTACGGTAGAGAAATCGATAGGTAAGGAGAAAACTGAAGAGCTGGCTGTAATGATAGATCCTTTTCGGCCACTGATGCTCACCGAGGATGCTATAGCTATTGAGGATGAGAGCTACCACAAAAGCTGGCAGATTAACATTGAATGATCAAATACCTCTATAAATAAAACATCAGCATAAATAAATACCGGCATAAATAAAATACCTGTACCAATGCTACTGAAGGGAACAATACAAATCTCCTCGGAGAACTAAAATTAAACATTAACCAAATAAAGAACACATGCAAACAACATCCATAGAACAGGAAACTTTAATCCAGGATTTCCTGCCGCTAAACGGTACCGACCACGTTGAATTTTACGTAGGCAATGCTAAGCAGTCGGCACATTATTATAAAACAGCATTCGGTTTCAGCACTGTAGCTTACGCCGGACCAGAAACGGGATTAAGAGACCGTGCTTCTTATGTACTGCAGCAAGGAAAAATCAGGCTGATATTAACTACGCCGCTGAAGTCTGACAGCCCTATTATGGAGCATATCAAACAGCACGGTGATGGTGTTAAAATATTGGCTTTATGGGTAGATGATGCCTATAAATCTTACGAGGAAACCATCAAACGCGGTGCCCGGTCTTACCAGGAACCACAGACATTAAAGGATGAATTTGGTGAGGTACGCACCGCGGGCATCTATACTTATGGAGAAACTATCCACCTTTTTGTAGAACGTAAAAACTATACCGGTGCTTTTATGCCTGGATATATTGCCGTAGAAGGTGGTTATCAGCCTACAAGTACAGGACTTTTATATATTGATCACTGTGTAGGAAATGTTGGCTGGAACAGGATGAATGAAGCAGTGCAATGGTATGAAGATGTAATGGGCTTCAAAAACATCCTTTCTTTTGATGATAAGCAGATCAACACTGAATATTCTGCTTTGATGAGCAAAGTGATGAGCAACAAAAACGGATATGTAAAGTTCCCCATTAATGAACCTGCAGAAGGTAAAAAGAAGTCGCAGATTGAAGAATATCTGGAATTTTATGAGGGCGAAGGCGTGCAGCATATTGCTGTAGCTACACATGATATTATTGCAACAGTAAGGGAAATGAAAGTCCGCGGGGTAGAATTTTTAAGTGCACCACCTAAAGCTTATTATGACACCTTATTGGAAAGAGTAGGAAAGATCGATGAAGACATCGCTCCTTTGCAGGAACTGGGCATCCTGGTAGATCATGATGAAGAAGGCTACCTGCTGCAGATTTTCACTAAACTAGTACAGGACAGGCCAACCTTATTTTTTGAAATCATTCAGCGTAAAGGGGCACAATCTTTCGGTGCGGGAAATTTTAAAGCATTGTTTGAATCATTAGAACGCGAACAGGAACTACGTGGAAATCTCTGATCATAGTAGAAATCTTTAATCACATACAACTATAAGACCATTGAAATGCTATTTCATCAGCTGTATTTTATGTATCACATCGAATGCTATAAGATCTGTTAACTTTAGCACAAACTAAACCAAAGCCAGTCTTCAAAAAGGACTGGCTTTTTTGGCTCTGCACTTACAGATCGGAAAAATTTGAGTACTTTCGTTTCACCGGCAATTAGAAAGGCATGTTTAACACTATCATTCGTAAAGTACATTTATTTTCAATCCATTTCAGGAAAGCTTTTACGCTTTTCAAGAAGAATGATCCCCTTAGGCTTGCCGGTGCAACTGCTTTTTTTACCAACTTTGCATTGCCGCCAATTTTATTGATACTAATCCGGTTATTTGGCTTTTTTGTAGACAGGAAAATCCTGGTTACGCGTATATTTGAACGCCTGTCGAGCATATTAGATGACAGCAGCACCAGGCAGATACGTCAGACCTTAAAAAACATCAGGGGTATAGACCATCAATGGTACGCTACCCTGATTAGCTTTGTATTCTTTGTTTTTGTTGCCACTACACTCTTTACAGTAATTAAAAATTCAATGGATCAGATCTGGTCTATCGGTATCAAAGCACATTCCAGCTTTATGTTTAAGCTCAAGATCAGGGGAAGGTCAATGGTAATAATTCTTTTGGCAGGTATCTTATTTTTTGTAGGGCTGCTTACTGACAGTATTCAGGCTATTATCAGCACTTATCTAAATAGCAGTGCGCCAACTTTTAGCAGGGTCTTCTTAAGTATATTGAATCAGATTCTGTTTATTGCCATCGTGACAACATGGTTTACCATACTGTTCAGATTTCTGACCAGTGGCCGTCCTACATGGGAGTCATCTATCAGAGGGGGCCTGTTGACAGGTGTATTGTTTACCCTTGGCAAGTACATTCTTCGCGTTGCACTACCGCTTAGCAATATTGGGAATATTTACGGTGCCTCAGGCTCAATTGTATTGATTATGCTGTTTGTATTCTACTCATCTTTTATCTTTTACTTCGGCGCCTGCTTTGTTAAGGTGCTGAGCGAGGCAAAAGATACGCCAATACGCCCTATTAAGGGCGCATTCACGTATGAGATAAAAGAAATTCCAAAGACAACATAAAACTTTAATTTACTAAGGGAGTCTGCTCATAATCCTGCATTTCAAATACAGCTAATTTGTTAAATAAGTTGTAATGAAGTGTACCAAAAAAGTTGATGTATCCATCTTTATTTTTGCCTTCAATACAAATGCTCTCTTTAGATACCTCCGGATGTTGAGAAAACTGGTCAACAATTAACTCTTCGTCTTTAATTTTAACATCTGCGACGTCAACAGCGTACTGTTTTAATAGCATTAAAAAGCTATTTCCGTTCAATAACAATTCTTTTACAGTCATATTCATACAGTTTGGGGTTAGCGGATCTAATATAACAAATTTAAGGCCAAATAAAAAGGGTAAACTACTTAAATTTACCCTTTTATCTATTTTTTTCGTTAAACCGAATTAGAACAATTTAAACGCCAGTCCTAATGTAAACAGGCTCAATTTCGTATCATCATAACCATCTTTACCAATTTTTGATAAACCAGCTTCGTATCGTAAATCTACACCGATACCACCTACATCTACACCGGCACCAAACTGCCAGGCATAGGCCTGATCTTTGAACCTGCCGTGCACAGCACTACCCGCCGCATCGCCAAATGATTGCTTTTTATCCAGCAAAAAGGATACAACAGGTCCAGTATTAAAACGTACCCCTACACCGGCTGCCCCAATTTTTGTACCTATTAACAGAGGTACATCTAAGCTGGTAAACTTCACTTTAGTAAGGTTCCCACTGTTGTCTTCCAGGTTTGTGTTTTTGCCCGACAAGTAAAGCTCCGGTTGGAAATGAATGCCTGCGCCACCAATCCTGGCCCAAAGCCCTGCATAATACCCTGCTTTATTATCACTGCTGAATGTATTTTCAGTACTAAATTTAGAAAGATTTGCTCCCCCCTTTATACCAAACTGGAAAGTCGGCAAAATCTGACTAAACGCTGTGGCACAGAAGCAAAGCAATGCTGCAGAAAGAATGATCTTTTTCATAATCGGTTGTTTTTGATTTGTGTATATTTATATGTTGGTTTATTCTGAATAATGTATAATAAGCTGTTATTATCAGTGCTTAAAAATAAGCATATTTTTGCTGGGAACTAAATTACAAGAGTTAATACATAATCAACCCACATTTGTTATTTTTGTTTTTTACATTTACTAACTCTCCTTGCCAATAGGTACCACTGATGGAATTTGCTTTCAATAACTATGCATTGACGCTACTGTTTTTTGGCGCCATTGCAATCTCCCTTTCATTTTACATTTTAAAAAATGAAACGGGATCGGTGCGCTGGGTAGGATTTATGATGCTGTCAAATTCAATCTGGTCCCTGGCATATGGAGCAGAGCTAACCAGCGTAAGTCTTCCCCAAATGAAGTTTTTCACCAATATCGAGTACCTAGGTATCAGCTCCCTTCCTATCGCATGGATATTATTTTGCCTTGATCTGGTCGAAAACAAGGAGTGGTTTAGAAAAACTTCCAATAAATTGCTGGTGGTTACTATCCCAACATTGGCACTGCTTCTGGTATGGACAAACGATTTTCATCATATATATTATAAAGAGCTAAGCATTGACAGTACGGGTAGTTTTCCAATGCTGCAAATTATACCTGCATTATCCTTTCGTATTTTTACAGTGTATTTTTATATTATATATGCTGTAGGAAGCTATCTGTTAATCATTAAATTTAAAAACTCCGATACCGCCTACCGGAGGCAAAATTATATCATACTCATAGCGGCATTTATCCCATGGATAGCCAATATCTGTTATATGGTTGGACTAAGGCCAATCCGCCATCTGGATCTTACGCCTTTTGCTTTCCTGCTCACCACTACATTGGTGTGCCTGGGCATATATAAGTTTAAGCTCTTCGATATACTGCCGGTAGCGAGAAAAAAAATCCTGGAATTGATGCAGGACGGATTTATTGTGCTTGATAACAGAGAACATATCATAGATTACAATCCTTCGTTTTTGAAATATACCATAAATGGTTCTTCAAATAAAATTACAGGAAAAAAATAGAAGAGCTCTTTCCACATCAGCCCCTGCTGATACAGCTGGTAAACGCACACACTGACGGTAAGCAATTGTTATTTATTGAGACAACAGATGGCCTGTGCGAAGTCGAAGCGGACATCAGGATTATCAATGCGCTTGAGCCAAACCGCCGTGCAACCATTATTAAATTGCAAGACCTCACAGACCTGAGGATAGAAGCAGTAAAGTCAAAACAGCAGGCAGATGAACTGCAAACGCTAAATGCATTGAAAGATCGGATCTTTTCTATTATGGCACATGATCTTAGAGGCCCCCTGCTCAATCTTTCCGAAGTGCTTAAAATGATCACCAACAATATGATCAGCCTTGAAGAATTTAAAATGCTGTCACCGACCTTAACTAAAGATATTGCCTACACTACAGACCTGCTCGAAAATATTTTACACTGGTCAAGAAGCCAGCTGAATGGTTATGGAATAAATAAAGAGACATTCGATTTTACTACTTTGGTAAACAGTGAAGTAAATTACCATCTAACTGCTGCAACAGTAAAAAAAATTAAAATAGTACAGTCTGTGCCGCCTCTTTTATTCGCTTATGCAGATAGGGTCATGATGCAGATTGTATTGAGAAACCTGATTACTAATGCAATTAAGTTTTGTAATATCGGCTGTCAGATAGATATCTATGTTGCTGAGCAAAACAATGATTCTATATCCGTCTGTATAAAAGACAATGGGGTAGGCATACCGAAAGAAACTATCAAAAGATTATTCAACGGGGAACATCTTTCCAGCCGCGGGACACAAAATGAAAAAGGAACAGGCTTGGGCTTGATGGTATGCAGGGATTTTATGGAAAGAAATATGGGAACTATAACCGTTAAAAGTAACGTAGGCACCGGAACTGCTTTTTACCTGAGTCTTCCTACGCGGGAATTGTAAAAAAGGCCTCCCTAACCGAGGCCTCTCACAAACTAATTTCCTGTTACGTCATTAATGATCTGCTGCTCTTTTAAAGAGTCAACATTATTTTTATTACCAAAATTCTGAGTTTTATCAGCAAAGTATTCCAGGATGCTCACTATTGTATCCAGGTTATCTGCTACCCTCTGGTGCATATCTGGCAAGTCTTTTTCTAATTTTTTATCGCTCAGTTCAATATTATCTACTTCAATTTTTCCTATCTTTTGAATAATTGCTTGTTGTGAGTGCTGCAAGTCTTCTAATTCTCTTACAATCTTTTCCATCAATTCAAACTTCTTTAAAGTATCCATAGTATTGTTTGTTAAATTTCTATTTGTTTACAATGTAAACCAACCAATTACCTTGCCAGAATATAATAGATTGATTTAACGCGCTTAATAATGCCAAAATATATTGGACAGGATATTAGGAATATACCCAAACAACTAATATCTTAGTTAACATGAATAGACCATACAATATTCTAATTTATTTCATACTGCTCTGCTGCTACAGTACTGCTATAAAAGGTCAGTCCGATACTATATTGGATAAAGAAAAGCTGCTTGAATTATACCAGGCACAGCGGTATACCGAGGCTGCAAGCTATTTGCAAACTGTTTATCGCGAAGATACAGAAGATCAAAAGGAGATTGCACAAATGGCCTATGCCAATATGATGGCCGCCAATTTACCCATAGCAGAAAAATATTATATGAGATTATATGGCCAACAGCCGGGCAGCCTCCCTGTCCTGTTCAATCTGGCAAGCATTAGTCGCCGCAGAGGTGATGATGTGAAGGCTAAATTTTATTATAAGGAAATCATTAAGGCAGACAGTCTGAACTTTAATGTATACAAACAGCTTGCTGGAATGATCGAAATTCCGATAGA
Organism: Sphingobacteriales bacterium; assembly: GCA_015655115.1. Classification (GTDB taxonomy): domain Bacteria; phylum Bacteroidota; class Bacteroidia; order Sphingobacteriales; family Sphingobacteriaceae; genus Pedobacter. Next base: position 22,762 of record JAATFQ010000157.1, on the reverse strand, counting down.
TCCTGAAAAAATAGCCTACTTGAAAAAAGCAAATCACCTCAATGCAACTAACCCCGACGTAGCTTTTGATTTGGCAAACAGCCTTAACCTGTCGAAGAGAAATGACTCCGCTTATACAGTTATACAAACTGCCTTGATTGCCGACACATTAAACATCATGCTTCTAAAGGCCAAACTGCCCATTTGTATTGCGCTGAAGAAATTAGACGAGGCGATCTTTACCGGAGATAAATTGATGCAATCAGGAGACAGCTCTAGCTATGTGCTCAATAATATGGGGAAAGCCTATTTTATAACTAAGCATTACGAGAAATCACTCCTGATGTTTAAGATAATTGAAGAAATGGGGCAGAAAAATGAATCTACTCTTTATTACACAGCACTATGCTACCGGGAGCTCAAAAACTTCCCCCTTGCTACCGGCTACATGAAACAAGCTATTCAGGAAGCCATCTCTCCCTTCATCTCTAATTATTACAAAGTGCTTGGCGAAATGTATGAGAAAAATAGCCAGATAAAAAATGCAGCTATTTCTTACAATAAGAGTTTAGACTATGACAATAACGGGGAGGTTTATTACAATCTGGCAGTGCTGAACGACCATAAACTGAACGATAAAAAAGCTGCGCTCAGGTTTTACAACAAATTCCTGCTCAGCAAACCCGACGCGGAAAAATATAAAGCAGTAATTCCATATGTAAAATCCAGAATTACTGCGATCAGATAACAATCAACCACATATTCGCCGATTGATTTAATTGTTTGCAGGCCCGACTCTTGAGCTTAGCCAAAATCAAACTTTAATTATTTATTGATTAAACGGGCAACATATTTACCAATAATATCGAATTCTAAATTTACGGTATCCCCTTCATTTACATCCTGTAGGTTAGTATGCTCATGCGTATAAGGGATAATAAATACAGAAAATTCATCAGCTACAGAATTCACGACCGTAAGGCTGATCCCATTTACACTCACAGAACCTTTCTCTACGGTAACATTTCCCTTTTCGCCATCATACCTGAACCTGTATTCCCAGCTGCCATCAAGGATTGTCTTGCGCACACAGACAGCCGTCTGATCCACATGGCCCTGCACAATATGTCCATCTAACCGGCCATTCAACTGCATACATCTTTCCAGGTTAACAAATGCACCTTCTTTTAGATACTGCAGGTTTGATTTCTCGAGAGTTTCAGCTATTGCAGTAACAGTATGCGAGTCATCTGTAAGCGAGACAACAGTTAAACAAACACCGTTGTGCGCAATGCTCTGGTCAATTTTCAGCTCGTTGGCCAAACTTGATGTAATGGTAAAATGGAGGTTTGTTCCCTCTTCTTTAATATGGGATACTGTACCCAATGTTTCAATAATACCTGTAAACATATTGCTAATTGTATTTTTTTCGGTTTTTAAACCAGTTATTTTGTGCTGCCGGCACCGCTACGGGGATGCTGATCTCATTTTTTTTATTCAGGTTTTTCAGTGCCACAATTGCAGCAATCAGTGCTATATCAGCCTCAGATTCCTGCGTTTCCGGAGTCTCCGGAGTTTCAGTAGTATAGTATCTGTTCACGAAATGGGTATTAAAGTTACCAGTAATAAATGCAGGGTGCTGCATCACAAAACTACCAAACATTAAGGTAGTTTGAATGCCAGTTATGTCATATTCTTCAATTGCTCTCCGCATTTTCGCAATGGCTTCCGAACGGTTCTCTCCATGAGTGATCAGTTTAGCAATCATAGGATCGTAGTAAATAGGAATTTCCATCCCTTTATCAAAACCATCATCCACCCTTACCCCATTGCCCTTCGGCGTCCGGTAAGTTTTCAATACTCCAATATCGGGCATAAAATTATGTTGGGGATCTTCTGCGTAGATTCGTAGCTCTATAGCGTGGCCATTGATTTTCAGATCTGCCTGACTGAAGGACAGTGCTTCGCCCCTGGCAATTTTGATTTGTTCTTTCACCAGGTCTAATCCAGTAATCATCTCCGTAACAGGGTGCTCTACCTGTAAACGGGTATTCATCTCCAGAAAAAAGAAATCCAGGTTTTCATCAAGTATAAATTCTACCGTACCGGCACCAACATAGCTGACCGCCCTGGCTATTCTTACTGCACATTCACCCATTTCTTTGCGCACATTCTCGGTGAGTACAGTCGAAGGTGCTTCTTCGACCACCTTCTGGTGCCTTCTCTGAATGGAGCATTCCCGTTCAAAGAGATGCACAATATTTCCCTGGGTATCTCCCAGCACCTGTATTTCTATATGTCGCGGTGAGGACACATAACGTTCCATAAAGACAGAACCATCGCCGAAGGCTGCCAGTGCTTCACTTATAGCCATTTTCATCTGTTCCTCAAACGCATCAGCACGCTCTACCACCCTCATTCCTTTTCCACCACCGCCAGCAGCGGCCTTTATTAAAATAGGGAAACCAATTTCCTCTGCCTGAAGCTTCGCCTGCATAATATCATCTATAGCTTCATCTGTGCCCGGTACCATCGGGATATTATTCTTCAGGGCCGCAGCTTTAGCAGATAGCTTATTGCCCATAATCTCCATGGCTTCCGGCGAAGGCCCTATAAGAGTAATCCCCGCAGCTTTAACCATCCTGGCAAAACCGGCATTCTCCGACAGGAAGCCATAGCCAGGATGAATTGCATCAGCACCTGTTAATTTACAGGCTTCAATTATTTTCTCTGCAACCAGGTACGACTGATTGGCCGGAGCAGGACCAATACAGATGGCCTCATCTGCATAACGTACATGCAAAGCAGACCTGTCGGCCTCAGAATAGACTGCTACAGTAAGTATACCCATTTCTTTGGCCGACCGCATGATACGTAAAGCGATCTCGCCTCTATTCGCTACTAAAATTTTCTTCATTCACAAATAGTTACGAATTATTCACAGGCTTAAGATTTTTCAGTTGCTGTATAACATGATCGGTCATTGCACTTGTAACGTTTAAATGTGTAACAAACCTTACCGTATCCGGCCCTGTTGCGCCGCATAAAATACCCACATCGTTTAAACTGCTGATCACACCAGCGGCAGTATATGCAGCCCTGACTTTAAAAATCACAATATTACTCTCCACAGGCATCACTGAATCTACGAAATCTGTTTCACTTAAAGCGGTAGCTAAAGCTGTTGCATGTGCATGGTCTTCCGCCAGTCGCCCAACATGATGATCAAGCGCATAAATACCTGCTGCTGCCAGAAAGCCTGCCTGGCGCATGCCCCCACCAAAAGCCTTTCTGATTTTCCTTGCTCTTGTAATCGTCTCCGCTGATCCAAGCAGCACCGAACCAACAGGAGCCCCCAGTCCCTTAGATAAACAAACAGAAATACCATCAAAATACTGGCCATAACTGGCTGCCGAATCTCCGGTAGCCGTTAAGGCATTGAAGATCCTCGCCCCATCTAGGTGCAGCCTGAGCCCTCTTTTCTTACACAAATCCGCGATAGGCGCGATCTGCTCAAGGCTATAACATGCTCCGCCGCCTTTATTTACTGTATTTTCCAGTACCACAAGACTTGAATTTGGAAAATGAATATTGTCTTCATTAATCTCGGAAGCAATCATCTCTGCAGTCAATATTCCCCGTGGGCCATTCAAGAGGCGGACAGAGGACATAGAATGATAAGCAATACCACCGCCTTCGTACCTGTATACATGTGCCGTCTGATCACAAATCACTTCATCCATAGGCTGCGTAAAACATTTGATAGCGATTTGATTAGTCATTGTTCCTGAAGGGCAAAATAAGCCAGCTTCCATATTGAAAACAGCAGACAGCTTATTTTCCAGTGCCGTAACGGTTTCATCTTCACCGTATACATCGTCCCCAACTTTGGCAGACATCATTGCAGCTAACATTGCACTGGTAGGCATCGTTACAGTATCACTTCTTAGGTCTATCTTCATCTGTATATATTTGGTTTTTTTAAGGTCATGAACCTATCATAATTTTCATAAGCCAACATTTATTAAAATCGGGTTAACATGGCCCCGGTACATGACGATATGCGTTTGGAAAATCCTGATGGTTTCCTGCATATGAATTTGGTTATTTTTCTGTTAATTATATATATCTTTTCACAGCTATTATTTAAAACCTGCTCAGATGCAAATATTCACCTTTTCCTGATGTTTTTGTGTTTTGCATGAAATTATTACAAAAATGATAAATGTCATTTATTTTTTTGTAATGTAATGAAAATGCTATATTACCCCCCTTAACACCTTACTATAAGCACTTTAAGTCAACTTCAACTAGCAAAGAAGGAGAATATTAAATGATCCGTCAGGAGCCAAAAAATATAAATATTTGGAAATTAAAATAACAAACGTAATTTTAGCTTAGTGTTAAATTTACAATAACCTATTGCGACCTCCAAGACTCCAAATATTGTTGTATTTTGAACCAAAAATGAGCAAAACTAAATAATCAATTATAAACCAAACAGTGTATAAATTAAAACATTATGATAAAAAACAATCTGAAAGTGTCAGGAATATTTACATTTACTCCCCAAAAAACAAAATAAGATGATAGTTATTGCAGATGGTGGTTCAACCAAAACCAATTGGTGTTTAATTAATGAGGCGGGCAGAAAAATTCACTTCAATACTGAAGGTTACAACCCTTATTTTTCGAGTACAGAATATATCGTTGGATCGTTAAAAAAAGGACTTCCAGACCACCTGGAGGTTGATAAATTAAGAGAAGTATATTATTACGGCGCAGGCTGTTCTACGGATGCCAACAAGAAAATTGTGGGTGATGCTATGGGCCAGATTTTCACAAATGCGCAGATCAACATCGGGCATGATTTAATGGCTTCATGCAGAGCATTACTGGGTGATGAGCCTGGTTTCGCTGCAATATTAGGAACGGGTACTAACTCGTGCCTGTATGACGGTACTGATATTACCTTAAATATAGATTCATTAGGTTACTTTTTAGGTGACGAAGGAAGCGGTTGCTATATTGGCAAACGCATCCTGGGCGACTATATGAAAGGTTACATGCCAAAAGGACTTAGAGAAAGTTTCTATGATACTTATGGTCTGACTAACGAAGATATTTTTGATAATATCTACAATAAACCGCTACCGAACCGTTTTTGTGCAGGCTTTAGTAAGTTCATATACGACTTCAAGGATACTTACGAAGATTATACTTTTTCTACCGTAGAATATGCATTTACAGCTTTCTTTGAAAACCTGGTAATCCACTACCCGAACTACAAAGATTACGCTTTAAACTGTGTAGGCTCTGTAGGCTATAGCTTTAGGGATATCCTTAGCATTGTGGCAGACAGATATGAAATGGGCGTGGGTAAGATCATCCGTTCACCTATAGATGACCTGGTAGATTACCATGTACAATCTGCGGCTAAAATAAAATAATAAAGCTCCGGATAAAACAATAAAACTCCGGGTTTCAGCCAATAAAAAAATCCCCTGTCCTATTGGAACAGGGGATTTTTTTATTGGCTGAAATCAGTAAGGCTAAAAAGAGATCTCTTTAGCAAATAATTTTCCATATTTACGCTTATCAAAACGGTAAAGCGTGGCAGCACGAAAAGAAACACCTTTCTGCTTTTCATTTAAATCTTTGAGCACACTAAAACTTAACATTTTCTTCCTGAAGTTCCTTTTATCCAGTTTCTTGCCCAGGATAACTTCATAAACATTCTGTAACTGTGTAAGCGTGAATTTCTCTGGCAAAAGCTCAAATGCAATAGGCTGATGCTTGATCCGCCTTTTGATCTTTTCCAAACCCTGGTCAAAGATTTTCTGGTGGTCAAATGCCAGTTGCGGAAGTTCATTTACATTGATCCAATGCGCCTGTTTAGCATAGGTACTTAATGGCTTCAGGGCTTTGTCGCCCCCAAGCCTTAACAACGCATAATAAGCAACAGAAATAATCCTTCCCTGAGGGTGGCGGCCAACGTCACCGAAGGTGTAGAACTGCTCCATAAATACATTGTCCAGTCCCGTCAGTTCATGCAGAATCCTGGAGGCCGACTGATCCAGACTTTCGCTCTCGCTGACAAGGTTTCCGGGAAGGGCCCACCAATCTTTAAATGGCTCTTCATTCCTTTCTATCAATAGGACTTTCAACTCCCCTTCATCGAACCCAAACAGGATACAATCGATAGAAAAGTGCGAATTAAAGTGTGGTAAGAGTTCTTTCAAAACAATTTTATAATTAATAATCTAGGCAAAATAAAGGACTTAATGGCGATTTACACAAAAAAAATTAAAATAAATTACTTAGTGTAATAAATACACTGTATATTCGTTTCATAATTACAATGAAACCAAATATCAAAAATATCGCAGTATTGACATCGGGAGGTGACGCACCCGGAATGAATGCATGCATCAGAGCAGTTGTCCGCACCGGCATTTACAATGGTATTAACATGTTCGGCGTTTTACAAGGGTACCAGGGACTAATTAATAACAATATTATTCCTATGAACGCCCGTTCGGTAAGCAATATTATACATCTGGGAGGCACAATACTTAAAACAGCACGTTGTTTAGAGTTCAAAACAGATGAGGGCATGGACCTCGCGTTTGAAAATTTAAAAAAGCATGACATAGATGCGCTTGTGGTTATTGGCGGGGATGGAACCTTTACCGGTGCCCGTCGTTTTGCACAACGCCACGGTGTAAAAGTCATCGGTGTTCCCGGAACTATCGACAATGACCTTTATGGATCTGACTTTACCCTGGGTTATGATACAGCTATCAATACAGTTATTGAGGCCGTAGATAAAATCAGGGATACTGCAGATGCGCATGACCGGTTATTTTTCATCGAAGTAATGGGCCGTGACTCTGGTTGTATTGCCTTAAGGGCAGCTATAGCCACTGGGTCTGAAGCCGTGTTATTGCCTGAACAACCTACAAGTATAGACGACCTGATCAAACAACTGGAAGTTGGTGCTGCCACGAAAAAATCATCGAGCATCGTTATCGTGTCTGAAGGACATAAACAGGGTGGTGCTTATGATATTGCCAAACTGGTTAAAGAGCGGTTCAATCATTACGATACTAAAGTGACTATCCTTGGCCACCTGCAGCGTGGTGGAAGTCCAAGTAGCTTTGACCGTATTTTAGCAAGCCGCCTTGGTTATGCAGCGGTAAATGAACTCCTGAAAGGTAGCTCAGAACAGATGGTTGGCTTACGTGGAAATGAAATTGCATTAACAAGTCTTGATGAAGCACTTACAGCTCATAATTTTAAATTAGAAAGCGACCTGCTGGAGATGACGAAAGTATTATCTATATAAATATGATAGCAGTAGTATATAGTGGATCAAAGACTGCGGTCTGGAGGATTGCCAATGAAGGCAAGCTGATAGCAGAATGCAGTATGCCTGGTATAAATCCATGTTTTGTGGACCAGAAAACACTATTACATCAGCTAAATAAAAAGAGTATCCTGATCAACCATGCCGAACAGATAAAGAGAATTTATGTATTCGCAGCAGGTGCAACATCAGCAGATCGTAAAGCAGAGCTTGAAACATCTCTGGGCTTATTCTTTAAACATAGTAAAATTACCGTTGAGAACGACCTTTATGGGGCAGCAAAGGCTGCGTGTTACAATGAAAAGGGAATTGTAGGCATCCTTGGTAGCGGTGCCAACTGCTCATACTTCGATGGATCAAGTTTGGAAGAGAATAACTTTGGCCTTGGATTTATCCTTGGCGACGAGGGATCTGCAAATTATCTGGGGAAAAGTATTTTGAGGAATTTTCTTCAAGAAAAGCTACCTTTGGACCTATATAAAAAATTCAGTAAAAAATACGATCTCAACAGAACTGAAATTCTGGAGAAAGTTTATAAAAAAACGTTGGCGCAACAGTTTCTAAGTTCATTCCTGGAGTTCTTCATAGAAAACAGAGCGCATGAATACATTCAACGACTAATTGACAAGGCATTTGAAGTTTATTTTGACACATATCTTTTACCTACAATAAAACTACATCCTGAAACACAAATTCATTTTGTAGGCATAGTTGCAGGAAATTTTCAGGACCGCCTGCGTGTAGTGGCACAAAGACACGGACTTGAGATTACAACGATTACAAAAGAACCAATATATAATTTACTAAATTACTATTCAAATTAACAATAATGACAAAGATTGGAATAAACGGTTTCGGCCGTATCGGAAGATTAGTTTTCAGAGCAGCTTTAAAAAGAGGATTAGACGTAGTTGCAATTAATGACTTAGTAGAGCCAGATTACATGGCTTATATGTTAAAATATGATACTACTCATGGCCGTTTTGACGGTACTATTGAAGTAGTTGGCGGCCATCTGGTTGTTAACGGAAAAACTATCCGTATCACAGCAGAAAGAGATCCTGCAAACTTAAAATGGAATGAAGTAGGTGTTGAAACAGTTATTGAATCAACAGGCTTATTCCTTACTCAGGTTGATGCTGAGAAACACATTACTGCAGGCGCAAAAAGAGTTGTTCTTTCTGCACCAGCAAAAGATGATTCAATCCCTACTTACGTAATGGGTGTAAATCACTTAGACTTAACCGCAGATCAAACTGTAGTTTCAAATGCTTCATGTACTACTAACTGTTTAGCTCCTATTGCTAAAGTGTTAAATGATAACTGGGGTATTGTTGAAGGTTTAATGAGCACAGTTCACGCTGTAACTGCAACTCAAAAAACTGTTGATGGTCCGTCTGCTAAAGACTGGAGAGGTGGCCGTGGTGGTTTCTCTAACATCATCCCTTCTTCTACAGGTGCTGCAAAAGCAGTTACTAAAGTAATCCCTGCCTTGAAAGGTAAATTAACAGGTATGGCTTTCCGTGTACCGGTAGCTGACGTATCTGTTGTAGATTTAACTGTACGCTTAGAAAAACCTGCTACTTACCAACAAATTAAAGATGCAATGAAAGCTGCTTCTGAAGGTGAGTTGAAAGGTGTTCTTGGTTATACTGAAGATGCTGTAGTTTCATCTGACTTTATCGGTGATGACCACGCTTCTATCTTTGATGCTGATGCAGGTATCGCATTGAATGACAACTTCGTAAAAGTAGTTTCATGGTATGACAATGAGTGGGGCTATTCATCTGCTCTTGCTAAATTTGTAGAGTACTACGGAAACTTAAAATAAAACCCGTTCATACAGGTTTATATTTGGTTAGAAAAGGGATGTTTCCGGATGGAACATCCCTTCTCTTTTTAAGATGAACTGACAATTGAATTCATAATCACCTTTTACCAAAACTGTACCTGTAAAGTACTAAACAGATTTCAGGATCATCGCTCCCAAAGGTGCAATATTCACCTCTATAGAATATTGCCTTCCATTAACCTCAGCCTCCTCAGGCTTATATACCCCTGTATTTAATTTGCCGCTGCCAAAGAATTCTTCCGCATCGCTATTAAAGATCTCTTTCCAGCTCGCTTTAAAAGGCAAACCTATTCTGTAGTTCTCCCTGTAAACAGGAGTCATATTTAATATAACAATCAATGTATCCTTTGCCTTGTGACCTTTACGGGTATAGATGTAAATTGAATGGTCGGCATCATCAGCACTGATCCACTCAAAGCCTTCACCAGAAAAGCTGAAATCGTATAAACCGTGCTCTGCACGATATAAATGATTTAAAGCCTTCACATATTCCTGCATTCCCTTATGCGAAGCATATTGAAGTAAATCCCAGTCGAGCGATTTCGTAAAGTTCCATTCTCCGTTTTGTGCAAACTCGTTGCCCATAAACAGCAGTTTAGTACCCGGCTGCGTAAACATATAAGCATACAATAATCGCAGGTTCGCATGTTTACGCCATTCATCCCCCGGCATTTTATAAATCATGGACGACTTACCATGCACTACCTCATCATGCGAAAAGGGAAGCATAAACTTTTCCGTAAAAGCATAAGTAACGCTAAAAGTAAGCTGATGGTGATTAAACTTCCTGCCTAAAGGATCTATTTTGAAATACTTAAGCGTATCATTCATCCAGCCCATCATCCATTTCATGCCAAAGCCCAGTCCCCCTTCAGATACAGGATGCGTAACGCCAGGATGCGTACTGCTCTCTTCAGCAATAGTATGTACTCCTTCAAAATTACTATATATCGACTCATTCAGATCTTTCAGGAATAGTATAGCACCTAAATTCTCTGAGCCGCCAAATTCATTTGTTGCCGCCTCCTCTGCTTTACGCGAGAAATCATAATATAACATAGAAGCTACAGCATCAACACGCAGCCCGTCAGCATGGAATTGATCAAGCCAATACATCGCATTGCTGATCAGAAAAGACCTCACTTCATTTCTGTCATAGTTAAAAATATACGACTTCCAGTCGGGATGAAACCCTTTACGCATATCGGCATGCTCATATAAATGTGTTCCATCAAAGTGGAACAGCCCATGTGCATCGCCCGGGAAATGTGAAGGTACCCAGTCCAGTATTACACCTATATTCTTTGCATGCAGTTGTTCAATCAGGTACATCAGCTCCTGAGGAGTGCCATGTCTTGAACTTGCAGCAAAGTAACCTGTTATCTGGTATCCCCAGGAAGGGAAATATGGATATTCCATGATCGGCATCAGCTCTACATGAGTAAAGCCCATCTCCACCACATAAGGTACCAGGCTATTTGCAATCTCTTTATAAGTAAGTATCCTGTCCGGCTCCGACGGATCACGTTGCCATGAACCCAGGTGTACCTCATAAACCGACATAGGCTGGTCAAGTGCTGTTAATTTAGGACGCTTACGTAACCAGCTTTTATCCTTCCAGGTGTAATCAGTATCCCAAACTATCGAAGCTGTTTGTGGAGGGTGCTCCCATCTGGTAGCGAAAGGATCACCCTTCTCATAGTCAAGCCCATCATATCCTTTAATAAAATATTTGTAGACCTCCCCTTTGCCCAAAGCAGGGATAAAACCTTCCCAGATTCCTGAGGTATCCAACCGCCTGTACAAGCGGTGCGACTTGCCCCATTCATTAAAATTACCCGATACGTATACATCCTGGGCACTAGGTGCCCAAACAGCAAAATAAGTACCCTTAATTCCATTTACCTCAAGCAGGTGAGCACCCATTTTTTCATACAGGCGGAAATGCTTGCCCGTAACGAACAATGAAATATCAAAATCCGTGAGCAGGCTATAAATCCAGACAGGTGCATTTGTATTTTCAGCAACTATTTCTTTAGCAGAAGTGTTCTGACCTCGTTTAGCCATTATTTTAATTCGGTTATTTTATTCGCAATGTGTTTGTCAAGCAGATAAAAAGATAGCTAACTCACTAAACACTTATTATTTGTATTTCAGAGAAAGTCTTATTGTGCTTAAAGCGTAAACAACTATCCTCGTCTATAAGGTAATCTTTAATTTCATGCCCGTCAACAGTTATTTTTCTTATCCCAAAAGGAATGCCAATTAAATTAAAATTATACAATTCATAATTAGGAGTATATAGCCCCTCCATATTTTGCTGAATGATCAGCAAACGCTCAGTGCCCTTTACCACAAATTTCTTTTCCGAGTAAATGTCCTGCTCGTAAGCAAAAGTATCGCCATGGTCTTCAAAGAAAAATGAATTCACCTCGTAGTTAGCGTAGTAGATATTGAGCAGTACTTCCTCTACATTCTTTTCACCCACATATTGCATTACTGGATATTCCGGAATCACAGCACCTGCCCTGATGAAAATCGGCATCAGCTCTAATGGTGCCTGGATCAGATGCTCCTCGCCCCCGTTAAGTAACTCATGCGTCCAGTAATTATACCATTGCTCCTTGGGCAGATAAACAGTCCTGGATGTTGCACCTGGCTCCAGGATAGGGCAAACAAGTATTTTATCACCATAGGCAAACTCATCCTGCCTGTAATGATTACCCTGAATATCCTGCTCCAGCATCACTAAGGGACGAAGGATAGGAAAACCATACCGGTGATGCTCCCAAAATACAGAGTAGAAATACGGCATCAGGCGGTACCGCAATTCAATAAACTTACGGTTGATACTGGTATAAGGTTCACCAAAACTCCAGGGCTCCCGTTCTGCGGTATCACCGGCAGAGTGGGCACGCATAAAGGGTGAGAAAGTGCCCATTTGTATCCAGCGGGTAAACAGCTCGCCATCAGGCTCACCACTAAAACCACCAATGTCTGTCCCACAGAAGGGCACACCCGAAACGGACATCCGCTGACACTGGATATTCCCTATTTTAAGATGTTCCCAACTCGCAACATTATCGCCTGTCCATACGCTGCCATAACGCTGCATACCGGCATAACCTGCCCTTGTAATAGTAAAAGGGCGCTTATTGCGCATGAGCTTTTTCAGGCCGTCATATGTAGAACGTACCATCTGCATCCCATATATATTATGTGCTTTACGGTGCGAGCCCCTGAAGCCTTCATAGTTATGGCGTACATCATTAGGGAAAGTTCCGGCACCGAACACGGCAGGCTCATTCATATCATTCCATACCCCGGCAACACCGAGGTCTACCAGTTCTTTGTATAAACCACCCCACCATTCTCTTACCGTAGGATTGGTAAAATCAGGGAACTGGCACCTGCCAGGCCATACATGGCCTTCCATAAAGTAATCGTCGCTCCTCCTGCAGAAGTAATTGTTTTCTTTACCTTCTTTAAAAACCCAGTAATTATCGTCCACTTTAATTCCCGGGTCAATCATTACTACCGTCTTAAAGCCATCATCCGCCAACTCTTTGATCATTCTCCTGGGGTCAGGGAAGTGTTTCTTATTCCAGGTAAAACAACGGTAACCGTCCATATAATCGATATCGAAATAGATAGCGTCACAGGGTATATTTCTTGAGCGGAAACCCTCGGCCACCTCTTTAACTTTAGTCTCCGGATAATAGCTCCATCGGCACTGGTGGTATCCCAAAGCCCATTTCGGAGGCATAGGGTGAGTACCGGTAAGCGTCTGGTAGCGCTTAATCACATCCATCATATGCGGACCGTGGATATAATAATATTGCATCTCGCCCCCATCAGCCCAGAAGCTGGTTTTTCCGTAATCTTCCCTCCCGAAATCAAAATAAGAGCGGAAAGTATTGTCGAAGAAAATGCCGTAAGCTGATTGCTCGTGCACCCCTGTATAAAAAGGAATTGTTCTGTATAATGGGTCCTGATCCCAGTTAAAGGAATAGGCATCGGTATTCCAGTTTTGAAAATGACGGCCACGAAGGTTCAGATTGCCAGACTTGTCGCCCAAGCCAAAGAAGTTCTCCTCAGGGAAACACTTTTTGGTCGCAAATACATAGTATCCGCCAAATTCAGCATTTTCTTCCCAGTGCATTGGCGAAGAATCTTCACTCATTATCACCTGCGATAGGTTCTCAATAAATGAAATGTGGAAATCGCTTTTTCTCAGCTTACAGGTAATAGTATTGGTAGATATCGCATAAAAATCTTCCTGCTCATCTATTTTAAACGTAGTGACTTTCTGATCTACATTGGGCACCGCGTAAGAGAAATCGTCTAGAAAAACACCATGAGGTGCCAACCTGACGCGGATAATTTCATCACTTACCACCCTCACTTCTACCCTTGCTTCTCCATCAGAAAAGAAAAACTTGTTGCCATCAACCTTTACATTCTGAATTTGGGTAAGATATTTTTTTACTATCGGTTTTAAATCGAGTACCGGATTATTTAAATGCTGGATTGTCTCTTCAACTATCTCTTTAATATTCTCGTTGTTCTTTATTTCGTTTCCTTGTTCTCCTAATTCTTCCATAGATATGGGTTTGTAAAAGCATTATGCCGTAAATCCAGTCGATCTGAGTAGCTAAAGTGTTAATTATTATGCCAAATGCCAAGATTTATTTGGATTATAATTCGTAATAACCGGAAAATATGGAATGGTACAGAGGATGGAGTGAAGAGCTATATTGGCTATAAGTCTCCTCGATTGGCAATGTAGTTATTACGTTAGTCAAACGACTGTCTAAATTCCAGAGGTGAAAGACTGGTTTTTGACTTAAACAGTTTACTAAATGACTGAGGATGTTCAAAACCTAATTGATATGCAATTTCACTTACGGAAAGCATTGTAGAAGATAGCTTTTCTTTTGCACTTTCTATAAGTTTAGCATGGATGTGCTGCTGTGTAGACATTCCTGTAAGGTTTTTCAGCAGACCGCTTAAGTAGTTAGGCGACAGATATAGTTTTTCTGCAATTTCCTGTACATTGGGCAAGCCAACATCAATTAAACTATCTGTTGCAAAGTAATCGTTTAGGATTATTTCTAGTTTAGAAAGGACCTGGTGGTTTGGAATGCTACGGGTTATAAATTGCCTGTTGTAATAGCGTTCAGAATAGGAAAGTAATAACTCAATGTGCGCAATAATGATATTTTTGCTGTAGTGGTCTATATTGCTGTGATATTCATGCCGAATACTTTTGAGAATATTTATCATAGAAATCTCTTCCTTCTTTGAAAGAAACAAAGCCTCATGTATGGCATAACCAAAGTATTCATATTGATGAATAGTGCTGATAAGATGGGTTTTTGCCAGAAAGTCTGGATGAATCATCAATACCCAGCCATCTGGTTTTTCATTGAAGACAGACTCTATTCCAAATATCTGCCCTGCAGCCATGAAAATCATGACTCCTTCATTAAAATCATACTTATAGTGTCCATACTTAAGTTTGCCGTTAGAATTTCTTTTCAGGATAATAATATAGAAATTACAACTCAAACTTTGAAAGCCATCTCTACTGAACGGTATATCCTTAGAATTAGGTATACAGTAGGATACACTGATTAGAGGATGCTGGGGAGCCGGCAGTCCTCTAAATTTATGATACTCACTAATAGTATTAAAAGTATGTAGCTTATCAGCCATTTGTACACATTTTATTGATTTCGATATGCTTCTGCAAACTCCCTGGCATAATCTTCGAGATTCACATCGCCCAACTTAGGTTTGTGCTTAAAATAATCTTCTGTTAATCTGCCAACTCTTAACGAATGCCAGAGTTCAACAAGTTCTTTAGCCACGTGATCAGGCACACCATTTTCTATTAATAAGATGTGCATTTGCTCATCTGATACCATAACCCACTCTAATGCCGGGTTGCCAATGGCGGCTCCTAGTACTTGAGCCACTTGATCTCCGGTGCGTTCATCACTTCCTATATATCTAACACTATTAGTAGTGCTGCCAGGACTGAAAATCTCTTCAGCTATAGCTTTGGCTACGTCTTGTGGAGCAACCATTGGAATAATACTATCACCGTAATTTGCATAAATTTTTCCAGTACTTTTGATTGCTGCCATAGACCCTAGCAAGTTATAATAAAAATAGGTAGGTCGCACATGAGTTATATGTACACCCTTTAATTCATTAAGAATCTGTTCCACATAGTATGATCCTAAAATTAAACCTGTGCCATAATTTAAATGTGCACCATGGGCACTTAAATGGGTAATACGCTTTACTCCTGCCTTTTTAATGGCTTCTCTAAAATTTATCCCTATGCTTTTATAAAATTCCATAGGATTTATAGAGGTGTCCAAATTGTATGCAGGAGGAATCATGCAATGTACCACATCTGCATTACTGAAGGTTTTTGTGACAAAGTCTAAGTCCAATAGCGAGCCAATAGCTGGCGTGGCACCTATATTTATAATTTCCTTTTCCTTGTCTGTATTGCTGCTAATAACAGTTACATCTTGTCCCTGGCTTACTAAAATCGTAGTCAGTGGTTTACCCACCGATCCTAGCGACCCGGTTATTACAATTTTCATTTTTCTTTTGTTTAATTATCCTTTCACAAAAGTAGTTATGGTATATAAAGTACTCCTAACCAAATCTCAGGTTATTGTAGCCAAATATAAGGTGGATTCTAAATTGCAAGAATACTGTTTTGGTATTAATTCATTCTGTTCGCAAAATGAACATGTGAGTCTCATAACCGGTAAAAAACAAACACTTACTGATACAAAATGCCCGGCAGGCATACCGTGTATTTTTGCAATCTGGAAAATATAACCTATGTTAACCAGGCCCAAGGATTGAAAGTATAAGAGATATCATAGAAAGTACCCACTTGCAGATTACGTATACGCTCCGGTGTCCTTTACATTTCTAAACATTTATAAGCTTAAAACTTGCAGGTTTTATGTTAAATTGCCATTGATTAAATGTGATCAGATAATTTAAGTTTATCGCAATTCAAATTATGAGGAACAAGTTAAAAGCATTCATTTGTGTGGTTATACCCATTTTGCTGGCATACGCCTTAAATACCAAATTTGGAGATCTGCCGCCTTTATTAAAGTTTTTAAATCCTTTCACAGGATTCTGGCAAAATGCAGAACCACTCAGCATCAATAAATATGACAAGCTGGAACTTAAGGGTACCGAAAAAACAGTAAACGTAATATTCGACGACAGGATGATTCCTCATATTTTTGCCCAGAATGACCATGATGTTTATTTTGCGCAGGGATATGTGACGGCCAGACACCGCCTGTGGCAGATGGACTTTCAAACACGCTATGCGGCGGGCCGCCTTTCTGAAGTCGTTGGCGAAAAAGCAATAGAAGTAGACCGCTACCAGCGTCGTATGGGCATGGTATATGGTGCCGAAAAATCGCTGAAGGGCATGATGGCAGATCCCAAATCCAGAGCAATGCTCCTAGCCTATACAGATGGCATCAATGCTTATATCCATTCCTTATCCAAAGCAAGCTACCCACTGGAATATAAGCTGCTCGACTTTAAACCCGAAGATTGGTCGCCCCTTAAATGTGCACTGCTGCTCAAACAGATGTCAGCCGTACTGGCCATGGGGTCCGACGAGTTCTATATGACCAACATCATGAAGAAATTTGGCCCCGCAATAACGGCCGACCTCTTCCCTGATTATCCTTTTAAAGAAGATCCTATTATCCCTGTTGGCACAAAATGGGACTTCAACCCACTGCCAATTCCTAAAGCACCGGATGCTTTTACAGAAATGATTACCAGCACAGTAAAAACAAAACAGGCCGAAGATGGCATAGGCAGCAACAACTGGGCAATATCGGGCTCAAAAACAGCTTCCGGATACCCCATCCTCGCGAACGATCCACACCTGAACCTAACCTTACCATCTATATGGTACCAGATACAGCTGCATGCACCCGGGCTCAATGCTTACGGTGTTTCCCTGCCCGGTGCACCCGGCATTACCATTGGCTTTAATGAACATATCGCCTGGGGCGTTACTAATGTAGCCGCAGATGTGCTGGACTTTTACCAGATTAAATTTAAAGATATTACCCACAAACAATATGAATACAACCACCAGTGGAAAAATACAAGTGTGCGATTGGAGAAGATCAATATCAGGGGTGCTAATGCTGAAGTAGATACTGTCTTTTATACCCATCAGGGACCTGTGGTCTACTTTCAAAAGCCGAAGAAGCTTAAAATGGCTGATAATGTACCTATGGGAAATGCACTCCGCTGGATAGCCCACGAAGAATCTAATGAACTGATGACCTTTTATTATTTAAACAGGGGCAAAAATTATAAAGATTACCGCAAGGCCCTCACCTTTTATACAGCTCCTGCACAGAACTTTGTATTTGCCTCTGCGGATAATGATATTGCCATCACTGCCAATGGCAAGTTTCCTTTAAAATGGAAAGACCAGGGCAAGTTCATCCTGGATGGGTCGGACCCTAAAAACGACTGGCATGGATGGATACCGGCAGCACAAAACCCAACGGTAAAAAACCCGGCAAGAGGATTTGTAAGCTCCGCCAACCAGTCCTCCACAGACCAAAGCTATCCTTACTATATCAACTGGTCCTTCGGATCATATGAACGCGGTAAAAGGATAAACGACAGGCTAAAAGTAATAGAGAAAGCTACAGCCGACAGTATCAGGCTGATGCAAAGCGACAGCTACAGCATTTTCGCTCAGGATATACTAGCTGCATTATTGTCGAAAATTGACCCTGCAACACTCAATGCCACACAAAAAGAAGCTTTTAACATCACTTCAAAATGGAACAAGTTTTATGATGCGAAGGAGATTGGTGCCAGTGTATTTGAGCTGTGGACTAAAAGGTTGTTTTATGACATCTGGGATGATGACTTTACCATAGCCTCCATCCCTATGCGCTACCCATCGAGAGACCGGACAGTTCAGCTCATCCTCAAAGACCCATCGTCAAAATGGTTCGACAATATCAATACCAAGGCTATAGAAACGCTGGCCGACCAGGTAAACGAATCTTTCAAATATGCGTGCGACAGCCTTGGACGCAGATATGGGCCTATTGGCGAACGCTGGGCATGGGCAAATGTAAAAAGTACAAATGTGCCTCATCTTGCAAAAATCCCCGGCTTTGGTTCCAAAACTTTAATGATAGGCGGCGGAAAAAGTACCATCAATGCGCTGAGCGAAACCAATGGCCCATCCTGGAGAATGGTGGTAGAGTTAGGGAAAATCCCTAAAGGCCATGGCGTTTATCCCGGCGGACAGTCTGGCAATCCCGGAAGCCCTTTCTACGATAACATGATAGACACATGGGCAAGCGGTAAACTGTACGACCTCTACCTGATGAAATCTTCAGATGATCTTTCTATAACATCTCTCAATCATTTAACAATATCAAAAAAGTAAACATGGTTTTTATTGTCATCCTTATCGTCTCTTTTTTATTGCAGCTGGTTTTACCATGGTGGATAATTGTGGCCGTTTCTTTTGCTACCTGCGGCATTATCGGTAAAACAGCAAAGCTCTCCATATGGTCGCCATTCCTGGCTATCTTATTATTGTGGACAGGCATGGCATTATTTAAAACACTGCCAAACCATAACTTGCTGGTAACGCGGGTGGCAGAAATGTTCGGCCTGCATGCATGGTGGTCTATTCTTGTCCTCACCGCCCTCCTTGGGGCCCTTGTTGCCGCCATCAGCGGATATTGTGGCTACCACTTCAGGATCGCTGCCATAAAAAAAACGAATAGCTGATTTCAGACATTTCTTGTGTATTTTTGGGGCGTGAAAATTTCTATTCCCCAAATCTTTTCTATCCGCAATGAGGAGCAGTTTAATGAAACTGCCTTACAGATATTCCGCTATCAGGCACAAAATTGCCTGGTATACAGGGACTTCATCAGCCATTTAAAAGTCAGCCCCACCGATATAAAATCCGTTAAAGACATTCCATTTCTACCGATCAGCTTTTTCAAAACACACCAGGTAACCAGCAATTCCGACGACGCAGAAATTATTTTCAGCAGCTCCGGCACCACAGGCATGGTGCAAAGCAAACATTACGTGACCGATGTCAGTGTGTATGAAGATAGCTTTAACAAAGCATTTGAACAGTTTTATGGTACCCCGAAAGATACTTGTATCTTGGCATTGCTACCTTCCTATCTGGAACGTGACGGCTCCTCGCTGATCTATATGGTAGACGCACTGTTAAAGCAAAGTGAACACCCGCAAAGCGGCTATTTCCTGCATAACCATGAAGATTTATACCGCAAATTGATCGAGCAGCAGGCATCAGGAGAAAAGACTATTCTTATTGGTGTTACCTATGCCCTGCTCGATTTCCTGGAGCAGCATCCTATAAATTTCCCTAATCTGATTGTAATGGAAACCGGGGGCATGAAAGGCAAAAGAAAAGAAATGGTGAGAGAAGAACTGCATGAAATACTTACTGCAGGCTTTGGCGTTGAGATGATACATAGTGAATATGGGATGACAGAATTACTTTCCCAGGCCTATTCGGCAGGAAACGGAATCTTTGATTGCCCTAACTGGATGAAAATCATGCTTAGGGATACGAACGACCCGCTGACTATTCTCTATAGCCACCAAACAGGGGGCATCAATGTGATCGACCTGGCAAATATCAATTCATGTTCTTTTATCGCTACGCAAGACCTTGGCCGTCTGTTGCCTAACGGATCTTTTGAAGTCCTTGGCCGCTTTGACAATGCCGATATCAGAGGATGCAACCTGCTGGTACAATAGTAAATAAACCTGCACAACTACATCTAAAAAAGCCTTCTCTGCTGCTTATAGCATCGGCAGCAGAGAAGGCTTTGGGATATTGCATTCATGGTACTAAAACTATTACTCCGCAATAAACAGGAAATAGTTCTTCTTACCCTTTTGTACAATAATATATTTATCATTGATCAGGTTCGCCACCGTATATTGCGTAGCAGCATCTGCAACTTTTTCCTTATTGAGACTCAATCCGCCACCCTGTACAGTTTTCTTTACCTCTCCTTTTGAAGGGAAAGCTGTTGTTTTCTCCGCCAGTAAAGTCGCTGCATCCAGGCCTTCGCTCAGCTCAGCCCTGCTGATCACAAACTGAGGGACGCCTTCAAAAATTTCCAGCACATGTTCATGGCTCAGTGTCTCCAGGAAGGACAAAGCACCATTGCCAAACAGGAATTCTGAAGTTTTAACTGCTGTCTCCAATGCTTCTTCAGAGTGGGTACGTACAGTAATATCCGTTGCCAGCGCTTTTTGCAAGATCCTTAAATGTGGAGCAGCATCATGTTCCGCCTCCAGCTTTTCAATTTCCTCTTGTGTATATAATGTAAATATCCTGATCCATAACTTCGCATCAGCATCGGTAGCATTTAGCCAGAACTGGTAATATTTGTAAGGCGATGTCTTTTCAGGATTCAACCAGATCGCACCGCTTTCTGTTTTCCCGAATTTAGTACCATCACTTTTCTTGATCAGCTGTGTAGTCACTCCATAAGCAGTGCCGCTTTCCTTCCTGCGGATCAGCTCTGTGCCTGTCAGGATATTTCCCCATTGGTCAGATCCGCCCATCTGGAAAGTACAATTATGATTTTTCCATAAATAATAGAAGTCGTAACCCTGTACCAGCTGATAGCTGAATTCAGTAAATGACATTCCGGTATCTCCTTCCAAACGTTTTCTAACGCTGTCTTTAGCCATCATGTAATTCACCGTGATATGCTTACCTACATCCCTGATGAAATCTAAAAAGCTGAAGTTCTTAAACCACTCAGCATTGTTAACCATCATCGCCCCATTGCCGCTATCACTGAAATTCAGAAATTTACTCAGTTGCTTCTCAATTCCTGCCAGGTTAACAGCAAGGGTTTCATCATTTAGCAGGTTGCGCTCCGCAGATTTTCCCGAAGGATCACCAACCATTCCTGTTGCGCCGCCCACCAGTGCATAAGGTTTATGCCCGGCACGCTGAAAATGAATAAGGGTCATTATTTGAGTAAGATGGCCAACATGAAGAGAATCTGCTGTAGGATCGAAACC
This sequence comes from Sphingobacteriales bacterium, assembly GCA_015655115.1. GTDB lineage: Bacteria > Bacteroidota > Bacteroidia > Sphingobacteriales > Sphingobacteriaceae > Pedobacter. The sequence continues at coordinate 1,415 of JAATFQ010000157.1, read as the reverse complement.
GATATAGCCCGAGCACATGCCTTCATTTAATTTATCTTCTGCATTGGGCATGATGTCATGTAACATGCCTCTCCATCTTAATTCGTCAACAAAATTGGTCATCGTTCTATACTTTTCGCCAAATATAAGAAAAGCCTAGTTAAAAAATTTCTACTTTTAAAGCGATCACACCTATTCTTATTAGCGATGAACTTCCTATCACATTTTTATTTCGAGCGCAACAATACCAACGATTATATAGTGATGGGCGTTATCTTGCCCGATCTGGTTAAAAATGCACACAAGGATTGGAACCTTCATCCGCAAAAAAATGAAGGCTTATTCATGGCTGATACTAATCTCAGTTCCCTGCTTACCGGATGGAAAAAACATCTTGAGGTCGACAAAAAGTTCCATTCGTCACAATTCTTTATTGAGCAGACAGCGCAGCTGAAGCAACTTATCCTCCCCGTTTTGGACAGCGGGCCTGTTAAGCCTTTCTTCCTTGCCCATATCGGACTAGAGCTGGTTCTGGACCACTTACTGCTGACCAGGAATCTGGTTAACGCGGATACGTTTTATATCCAGCTAACTGAAGCCCATTCCCCACCACTGGCGCAGTTCTTAACACTGGCTGAAATTCCTGACCTGGCGCAATTTGAAAAATTCATCAGTAACTTTATCTCCAGCCGCTATCTGTTAAGCTATCAGAAGATTGAAAACATCACCTATGCACTTCACCAGATATGCAAACGGCTATGGAACAATCCATTTACCGAAGGGCAACTCAGCCAGCTGACAGTACAACTGGAAACATTTAGCCTGCAGCTGGAAAACAACTTCCTCACCATTTTTGATCAGATAGAAAAGGAGCTTGATGAACGCTAGCTGCTATTGTAACTGCGGATAGCTTCAGCGCCTCCAGCATAAAACCTGCACAGATCCTGAAACCAGACATTCTATTATTTCCCCCGCCATACCTTTAACAATACACATCAATAATCCATTCAAATAAAATCAGCCGAATTAGTACCTTCGCATTATGTCGCAATCTGCTATCAAAGACACCATGGATGCATTGATTAATGAGCTTAATCAGCATACTTATAATTATTACGTATTGGCTATGCCAACCATCGGCGATTACGAGTTCGATCAAAAGCTGGCAGAACTCGCTCGCCTGGAAAAAGAATATCCTGAGTTCGCGGACCAGAATTCACCAACCCTGAGAGTTGGAGGTGATATCACAAAGAATTTCGTGACCGTCAAACATAAATGGCCTATGTTGTCGTTAGGCAATACCTATAACGAACAAGACCTGCGAGATTTTGACGACCGTATCAAAAAATCAATAGGCAACCAGTTCGAGTATGTATGCGAACTGAAATTCGACGGCCTTTCTATCAGCCTCAGCTATGAAGAAAATAAGCTGATCC
>JAATFQ010000098.1 GCA_015655115.1 Sphingobacteriales bacterium | reverse complement strand
TTAGAAAAAAGATTATAAGAGATTATAGCTTAAAATAATTTTAGGCTATAATCTTTTTTATGGCTTAGGTTGATCTTGCTGTTGGCTACCAAAGTGCAGGAATGAGGTGCAGATATAAATGACCAGAACAAAAGGAATGGCGGTAAATTTAAAAAAAGCAATCAGTACCGCTGAAATCAATAAAAAGATATACTTGATCTTATTCCCTGCCCAGTCCAGTGACCCGAATTTTAATGAGAATATTTTTATTTCACTCACTAGTAACAGGCTCATGACTACTGTGATCGCAATTAACAATATGGATGAATTGATCATTCCTGGATAGTCCTTCTGAATAAAAGGCAGCGACACAATAAACAAAGTATTCATCGGTGTATTCAGCCCTATGAAATCTTCCGTCTGCCGCGTATCTATATTGAACTTTGCCAGTCGCAATGCAGAAAATATAGTGATTAAAAAACCCAGATATGGCAGGTATGGCGAAGAAAAGCTGCTCTCTGCTAATAACTGGAACATTACTACTCCTGGCAAAACACCAAAGCTGACCATATCAGCCAAAGAATCCAGCTCCTTGCCTATGGCAGACTTAACATGAAGCAGCCTCGCAATAAAACCATCAAAGAAATCAAATATCCCCGATAGCAATACAGCGTAAGCTGCAACATTTAATTCGCCTTTAAATGCAAAAACCACACCAATACAGCCCGAAAGCAGGTTGGCGCAAGTTAATGCATTAGGAATGTGTCTTTTCATTTGGATTTAGCTGTTCATAGAAATTAAGAACTCCTCATTTGTTTTGGTGTTCCTTATTTGTGCCTGAACAAATTCCATTGCTTCCTGAGCGTTCATATCTGCCAGGTGGTTACGTAGTATCCATACTCTTTGCAGTGTATCTCTGTCATGCAGTAAATCATCACGGCGTGTGCTTGAAGCAGTAATATCGATAGCAGGGAAAATACGTTTGTTAGACAATTTACGATCCAGCTGCAGCTCCATGTTACCCGTACCTTTAAACTCTTCAAAGATCACCTCGTCCATTTTCGATCCTGTATCTGTCAGTGCAGTAGCAAGAATGGTTAAAGATCCACCTTTTTCAATGTTACGTGCAGCACCAAAGAATCGTTTCGGTTTGTGTAAAGCGTTGGCATCAACACCACCAGACAAGATTTTACCTGAAGCAGGGGCAGTCGTGTTATAAGCGCGTGCCAGACGGGTAATTGAATCCAGCAGGATAACCACATCATGGCCACATTCTACCAGGCGTTTTGCTTTTTCAAGTACGATATTGGCAATTTTAACATGTCTCTCAGCAGGTTAATCAAATGTAGAAGCAATTACTTCCGCACGTACACTTCTTGCCATATCTGTTACCTCTTCCGGACGCTCATCAATCAGCAATATGATCAGGTATACTTCAGGATGGTTTTTAGCAATAGCATTCGCTACTTCTTTCAGCAGGTTTGTTTTACCGGTTTTAGGCTGTGCAACAATTAAACCACGCTGACCTTTACCTATCGGGGTAAACAAGTCGATAATACGCGTAGAGTAGTTGTTGGATTCTGTAAACAAGTTTAATCTTTCTGTAGGGAAAAGTGGCGTAAGGTAATCAAAAGGAACACGGTCACGCACATCTGCAGGTAACCTGCCATTGATAGTTTCTACCCTTACCAGAGGGAAATATTTCTCGCCTTCTTTAGGAGGGCGGATACTGCCTTTAACGGTATCACCTGTTTTTAAACCGAATAGTTTGATTTGCGATTGTGATACATAAATATCATCAGGTGATGAAAGGTAATTATAATCGGCCGATCTCAGGAAGCCATAGCCATCAGGCATGATTTCCAGTACGCCTTCATTGGTAATCGTATTGTCGAAATCCAGGTTGGAATAGCTATTTTCGTTTTGCTTGGCGCCATTGTTACCGTTATTGGGATTTTTCGGCCTGTTGTCATCTCTTACAGGCTTGGCTTTCCTCAATTCGCCATTTACAGTATTCGGCTGTGCAGCAACATTTGTCTGTTCCCTCTTTTCGATAGCAGTGGCAGCTTCTTTTGTTGGTTGTTCTGCTGTAACCGCCGATTCAGTTTCGATCGCTTGGGGAGCCTGTATAGGTTCCTGTGCAGGTTCTTCAGCGGCAGGTGTATCAAACAATGATGCCCTGTTAAAGTTGTTCGGGGTTGTTGAAGGAGCTTCAGGTTCATCTTTGTTGATACGCACTCTTTTTCTAAGTGGTTTTTCAGCAGTATTGATTTTCGCTGATTTTGGTTTAGCAACTTTTACCGGACCCGGTTTTACAGTATCTTTCACTGCTGCAGTTTCTTCTGCAGGAGCATTATCCTGTTGGTTTTGTTGCTCGCTGATCTGGTGAATAACTTCAACCAATTCGGCCTTGCGCAAATCATCAGCATTTAGGATACCTTGAGATTTTGCTAACTCCCGCAATTCAGCAGTGAGTTTTTCATTTAATTCTGTTTTGTTAAACATTATGTGGGTGTAGAGAAATTTTTTATAAAAGTGTTTATCAGCCAATCAAAGCAAAAAATGCAATATGTAAATAAAAAAAGGACAAATTGTATGGGATTTTTCTGGTGTGATCAGATAAACTTTAGAGAATTATGTTGCAATTGTATGTATTTTAAAATTAATCTCCAAGAGAAATTGAAATTGTTATGAATAAATTACTCAGAGTGTGTAAAACTCTGTCTGAAAAATTGATGTAAAAATTGTCATATTTGCACGAAATCTAAGCTATAATGAATAAAAAGCAACTATTTGAACAGATAAAATTAAAAAAATCATTTTTGTGTATAGGTCTTGACCCTGTGATGGAAAACCTGCCAAAACATCTATTGGAATATGAAGATCCGATATTTGAGTTTAATAAACAAATTATTGATGCCACAAAAGATATCTGTGTAGCCTATAAGCCAAATACTGCTTTTTATGAATCGCGTGGTTTAAAGGGCTGGGACAGCCTGCTAAAAACCTGGAAATATATCCCCAGTGGTATTTTTACTATAGCAGACGCCAAAAGAGGGGATATAGGTAACACCTCTGCCATGTATGCCGATGCTTTTTTTAACGAGGAAAAATCAGGTATGAGCTTTGATTCTGTTACCGTTGCCCCCTATATGGGCAAGGATTCTGTAAGCCCGTTTTTAACACATGCTGATAAATGGGTTATCTTACTCGCATTGACGTCTAATGCAGGGCACAATGATTTTCAGTTGCAGAACACAGCTAATGGTAAACTTTATGAGGAGGTGATCAGGATTTCTTCGTCATGGGCAACAAGCGATCAGATGATGTACGTAGTTGGTGCTACTATGCCGGCCGAGTTTGCCAATATCAGGACACTGGCCCCTGATCATTTTTTACTTGTCCCGGGTGTTGGTGCACAAGGTGGAAGCCTGTCTGCTGTCTGTGAATACGGATTAAATGATAGTTGTGGGTTATTGATCAATGCTGCAAGAAGTATTATTTATGCTGGCAATGGTGCAGATTTTGCAGAAAAAGCGAGAGAAGAGGCTTTGAAAATGCAGGTTGAGATGGAAGAGATACTGGAGAAGGCAAATCTACTGTAGCATCATTTTATAAAATGCATAGTATAAATTTATGAAAAAATAAGCTTGTAGAGAAATTTAGTTACACCTTTAAGATTTATAGTGTTTTATTTGTGTAATAAATTCTTTACGGTTAAATTGCGGGATGCAATTTACCGAACATTTCTTACATTATATCTGGCAGTTCAGGCTGCTTACTCAGAGAAATATCTGTTGTACTGATGGAAGTGACCTGCAAATCATAGACCAGGGGAAACCGAATACAAATGCGGGGCCGGATTTTAGTTTAGCCAAATTAAAAATCGGCCCTACTGTTTGGCTGGGCAATATAGAGATCCATATCCGGTCGTCTGACTGGGTTTTGCATGGACACCATCTTGATAAGTCTTATGATACGGTGATCTTGCATGCGGTTTATATTGATGATTTTGCGGTATACCGGACAGATGGGACATTAATTCCGGTACTGGTACTAAAGGACTTGTTACCAGAAAAACTGGTACATAATTATCTCCGTTTACTTAATGAAAGGAATTGCTTTCCATGTGCGCCGCAAATTAACGGAGTAGGGCAAGAGTATATCGACAAAATGCTGGGAAGGGTAATCCTGGAACGTTTCGAGGAGAAGTGTATAGCAGTAGTAGAAAAATCTGTTCAGAACCGGAATCACTGGAATGAAACCTTTTATTATTTACTGATGCGAAACTTCGGATTTGGGGTAAATGCAGTACCTTTTGAAATGCTGGCCAATTCCCTTTCGGCTATGCTGTTGTTAAAACACCGCGACCATGCGTTGCAGGTAGAGGCCTTGTTATTTGGCCAGGCAGGATTTCTGAACCAGGATTTTAAAGATCAATATCCCAGGGAGCTCAAAGCAGAGTATAATTTTTTAAAGAAAAAATATGAGCTGCGCCCCATAGATGTTTCATTGTGGAAATTCTTAAGGATGAGGCCAAATAATTTCCCGGCGCGCAGGATCGCACAATTGGCGGCATTATTTTTGCATAAAAATCATTTTTTTGCGTTAGTACTGGAAGGTAAAGAACTGCACGAACTGAGGGTGTTATTTAAACCGTTGGCCGTAAACGAATACTGGGAAAGTCATTTTCATTTTGATAAAGAGGTACAGCATATGGAAGTGAATACTGGCCGTCAATCCGTAGACAGCCTGATCATTAATACGGTATGTCTTGTCCTGTATAGTTATGGGAAGAGCATGGATCAGCCTCAGTTAATAGATAGGGCTTTGTCATTATTGCGGCAGATACCTGCGGAGCAAAATGCTATAATCCGTCAATATGCAGCTAGTGGGATAACGATTAAAACTGCTTATGATTCGCAATCGTTATTACATTTAAATAAAAGCTATTGTAATCAGAAAAAATGCCTAAATTGTATCATAGGAAATAAAATTTTAACTCAATAAGATGTTTCAGCGTATAGTAACCTTCTTCGAAAAAAGAAGTTTTGGGGTTTGCACTTATCTCGCAGAGCGACTAAATATGTCTACTTCAAAAATAAGGCTTTTCTTTATTTATTCATCATTTCTTGCAGTAGGTTTTCCTATTGTTTTTTACATGATGGCAGGGTTGGTATTGGATATCCGTCATTATATTAAGCGGATTAGACTACATATTTGGGATTTATAATATCGAATTATATCGTTTTGTAAAAGGGAATAGGGCGGCACATACGTTTTATATTTTATATTTGTTGTCTATTAAAAAACAGAATAATAAAAATGCCGGTAAAGGGAAACCAATTTAAAGCTAATTCATTCAAAAACGAATATGGGGGGAAGCCCGCTTCCAAAGCTTCATACCAGGAACCAAAAGAGAGATTTGAGCGTTTGCCGTCACTGAATTTTCAGGATGGCCGCGTGATAAAGATTGCAGGTTTGTTCTTTTTGATTCTTGCTATCTATTTTTTGGTAGCTTTTACCTCTTATTTGTTTACCTGGCAGGATGATTATAGTTATGTGATCGACGCGAATGGTGGATGGAGCAACCTCTTTAAAACTATTGAGGAGTTGCAGCAGCATAATATTCCTGTTGTGGTGCAAAACTGGTTGGGTAAGTTCGGTGCCTTATTAGCGCACCAGTTTATTTATGAATGGTTCGGTGTTGCTTCTTTTTTATTTGTTTTTGTATTCTTTGTATTTGGTTATCGCCTGCTGTTTAAGGTAAAGATATTCGCGGTAGAGAAAACTTTAGGCTATAGCCTGTTTTTTCTGCTTTATTTGTCGCTCACTTTCGGGTTTTTACATTCTTTTTTTCTCGATGCACCACACTTTCTCGAAGGGGAAATAGGCTATTGGTCTAATAAATTATTAGTAGCACAGGTAGGTATTACAGGTGTGGGCGGGCTGCTTGCTTTCCTCGGACTTTCGATCCTGATTGTAGCTTACAATATAGATTTTAAACTGCCTGAGCGTAAAAGAAAAGAAGAACTGGTTTTGACAGATGAAGAGTTGGTTGAAGATGAGTCTTTAACAGGCAATGTTCAGCATGTACCTCAGCGGCCGGAACCGGAATTTAATGCTATGCCGGCCCAGGTAGAGTTTACACTGAATGATAAACTCAGGGATCAAAAGAAAAGAGAGCAGAATATTGTCCTTACTCCCAGTCGTTTTGAGGAGAAGATTGCAGAAGAAGCGATCGTTCCGGTACGCCCAAATCTGGAAAACCTGATGAATGCGCCAATTATCCTCTCTCCGGTGGTAGCGCCTATTGAGGAAATTGTTTATGAGGATGTTAAGCCCGAACCACAGTTAACGATCGAGAAAAGTGAAGAGGAGAAAAAATCTGAGGAGCTGGTGGAGCAATTCGGGAATTATGACCCTACACTTGATCTGGCGAGCTATAAATATCCCGGTCTGGATTTACTGGAGAACTATGGATCTAACAAGATCTCTGTTAATGCAGATGAGCTGGAGGCCAATAAGAATAAAATTGTAGAGACGCTTAATCATTACAATATTGAAATTGATAAGATTAAAGCAACAATAGGTCCCACAGTTACCCTCTATGAAATTATTCCTGCCCCGGGCATAAGGATTTCCAAGATCAAAAATCTGGAAGATGATATTGCCCTGAGTCTGGCTGCATTGGGAATCCGTATTATTGCACCAATGCCCGGAAAAGGAACGATAGGTATAGAGGTGCCGAATATGCATCCTGAGATGGTTTCAATGCGCAGTATACTGGCGACGGAGAAATTCCAGAAAACAGATTATGATCTGCCTATTGCCCTTGGTAAAACCATTTCCAATGAGGTTTATATTGCTGATCTGGCCAAGATGCCTCATTTACTGGTTGCAGGAGCAACAGGGCAAGGTAAGTCGGTCGGTATTAATGCGATCCTGGTTTCCTTGCTGTATAAAAAACATCCTTCACAGCTGAAGTTTGTTTTGGTCGACCCTAAAAAGGTGGAGCTTACGCTGTTTAATAAGATTGAACGGCATTTCCTGGCTAAGCTTCCTGGTGAGGCTGATGCAATTATTACCGATACTAAAAAAGTAATCAATACCCTCAACTCCTTGTGTATAGAGATGGATCAGCGTTATGATCTGTTGAAGGATGCACAGGTGAGGAACCTGAAGGAGTATAATGATAAGTTTATCAAGCGTAAGTTAAATCCTAACAATTCGCACCGCTTTTTGCCTTATATCGTACTTGTGGTAGATGAATTTGCCGACCTGATGATGACGGCTGGGAAGGAGGTGGAAACACCGATTGCCCGTCTCGCCCAGCTGGCACGTGCGGTAGGTATTCACTTGGTACTGGCCACACAGCGTCCATCGGTGAATATTATTACGGGTACTATAAAAGCCAATTTCCCGGCACGTCTTGCTTTCAGGGTATTGTCCAAGATCGATTCAAGGACTATTCTGGATAGTGGTGGTGCAGATCAGCTGATTGGTCGCGGGGATATGCTGTTATCTACCGGAAATGACCTGATCAGGCTACAGTGTGCCTTTGTGGATACACCCGAGGTAGATCGTATATCTGAATTTATCGGTAACCAGCGTGGTTATGCTGAAGCTTACCAACTGCCTGAATACCTGGATGAAGCAGCTGAATCTGCTAAAGCTGATTTTGACCCGTCAGACAGGGATAGTATGTTTGAGGATGCTGCCCGTTTGATCGTGATGCACCAACAGGGATCTACCTCCCTGATCCAGCGGAAGCTGAAGTTAGGGTATAACCGTGCAGGACGGATCATTGATCAGCTGGAGGCTGCAGGTGTGGTTGGACCCTTTGAGGGTAGTAAAGCGAGGGAAGTGTTACTGCCCGACGATTATGCTTTGGAACAGTTCTTGGATAACCTTAAGAAATAATTTAATTAGACAGAGAAGATGAAAAAGATATTGATGTTATGGCTGACTTTTATTGGTGTTGGTTATGCCTCGTATGCACAGACTGATGAGAAGGCTAAAGCTATATTAGCCGATGTGAGTGAGAAATACCGCTCTTATGATATTGTTAAGACTGATTTCACTTTTACACTCGACAATAAGCAGGCGAATACCAAGGAAACGCAGCAGGGTACTCTATATGTAAAGTCAAGTAAAAATAAGTTTAAGGTCAGTATGACTGCCCAGGAGTTGATCAGTGACGGTAAAACGCAATGGACGTATCTGAAAAAAGATAAAGAGGTGCAGGTTGCAAATGTCGATAATAGCGGCGATGCACTTAATCCAGCTAAAATATTCACCATTTATGAAAATGGGTTTAAGAATCTATATACCGGTGAACGTAAAGTAGGGAAGAAAACTTATCAAATGATCGACTTGTCGCCCACTGATCCTAAGAAATCTTATTTTAAAATAAGATTGAGCATTGATAAGGCTGCTCAACAGATTGCCAACGTACTAATATTTGACAAGAATGGCAACAGATATACCTATAACGTGAAGGCATTTACGCCAAACGTGAAGGTTGCTGAGACAATATTTACGTTCGATGCGAAAAAGTATCCGGGAGTTGAAGTAGTAGATTTAAGATAATGGTATATTTGCTTCTATGACTTTAACCACCTTATTTTGAGAGTTACATTCCTGGGGACAGGCACATCGCAGGGAATTCCTGTTATAGGTTGTGGTTGTGCAGTATGCACTTCCGATGATCCCAGGGATAACAGGCTGAGGACATCAGTTCTGCTGGAAACGTCCGATAAAGTAATTGTTATTGACAGCGGGCCAGACTTTAGGTATCAGATGCTGAGAGCGCACGTAAAGGATCTGGATGCGATTATATTCACTCATGAGCACAAGGATCATATTGCGGGCTTAGATGATATCAGGCCTTTTAATTATCTGCTGAAAAAGAATATTGCTGTCTATGCTACAGATCGGGTTCAGGATGCTTTAAAACGGGAGTTTTCTTATATTTTTAGTGAGCGGCATTATCCCGGTATTCCTGAAATTGCCATGCACACGCTTACAGATCAGAATTTCTGGATAGGTGAGACGGAGATTACTCCTCTAGATATTATGCATTATAAATTGCCTATCCTGGGATACAGAATTGGTAATTTTACTTATATTACGGATGCGAAGACTGTGCCTCAACATTCTATTGATAAAATAAGAGGCACTAAGGTACTAGTGGTAAATGCGTTGCAGGTACAAGACCATATTTCGCATTTTACATTGAATGAGGCGATTGCTTTTGCAAAGGATATTGGAGCAGAGACTACATATTTTACCCATATCAGCCATAATTTAGGTAAACATGCTGATGTAGAGCCTTTACTGCCTGAAAATATTAAGCTTGCTTACGATGGCTTGAGTATTATTGTTTAATATTTTAAAATAACCCTTTTTACTGTTCTGAATAAATATATATTTGCAGAATAAATACCCGGGTGGCGAAATTGGTAGACGCGCCAGCTTGAGGGGCTGGTGCTGGCAACGGCGTGGCAGTTCGAATCTGCTCTCGGGTACATAATAACAATATAGCCGGTTGTTAATCAATAGATTAAAACCGGCTATATTGTTTCCTGACCATATTCAATCCCATTTACATACGAATCTATTTTATCTGGAAATCAAAAGTACATTCTGCAGGATATAGCTACATTAATAAAACTGTCATTTAGAGAGGTGATTCCTGTGATTCAGATAGAGAGCCTTGTCATTCAGATAGGGAAAAGATAAATTCCAATGTTTATAAAGACTACGCATAACCGATTTTTAATACTAACTTGAACGATTAATAAATTGTGTCTATAGCCTTTTTCCTGGACACTAAGTCTGTTGGTTTTAAGTTTTTTGTATAGGATAATGAAGTTCCGATTTCTTCTAATCAGCTGTCTGATTTATTGCTTATTGATACCTTTTGGCATTTTTGCTCAAAGGCCACGCATTAATTTCAGGTACATTTCTTATAAAGAAGGCTTGTCGCAGAGCCCGATTTCTTCTGTTTTACAAGACAAGGAGGGCTATATCTGGGTAGGCAATTGGAGCGGACTGTCAAGATATGACGGCACTACATTCAAAAATTTCAGGCATACCGATACTACGATCAGCAGCATCAGCCATAACAGAATCAATAAAATTTATGAAGACAGGAGTGGCAACCTTTGGATAGGTACCGGAGGAGGACTTAATCTATACAATAAAAAGACAGAGAAATTTACTCATATAGGAGTTTCAACGGATAAAGGCGGTAGTAATTTTATTACCTCTATACAACAGGATAGGTATGGCAGACTCTGGGTTGCTACCTTTAAGGGCCTAAAATTCATTCATCCTGGTACCCATAAACTGGAAAGTGTGCCTTTCTGGAATAAAACTGGTGAAGCAGAATTATCGGCGGGCATTGCTTTTTCCCTATTCGAAGACAAACAGAAAACAATCTGGGTAGGTATAAAACAAGGGCTAAAACGGTTCGACTCCAATAGTAAGCAAGTTATTCCCCTGCCGGAAGTATTGCGGCTTAATAAAGAGCTGAATGCAGCAAAGATCCTGGTAATTAAGCAAGATCCATCAGGCGATATATGGTTTGGGACAGAAGAGAATGGACTTTTCAGGTACAGTGCGAAAGAGAATTCTTGTATAAGATATTTTTATCGGGAGGGCCAGACCAATGGACCGCCCTCCAGCTGGATCAATGATATTTTGATTAGGAATGGAAAGGTCTGGATTGGAACCAGGAATGGACTGGCCATTTTCGATATACAGAAAAACAGCTTTTATACTTATAAGCATGATAGTGCTGATCAAAAAAGTATAAATGACGATTCTGTCTGGAGCTTATTTGAAGATAAATCCAAAAATGTATGGATCGGTACCTATGCCGGGGGCATCAATATTTATTACCCGGGTAACAGTAATTTTTCTAACATCGGTGAGCGGATAGGTAATAGAGTGGGTTTAAACAAACCATTGGCCAATACTATTGTCGAAGACAAAAATGGTAGTTTATGGATCGGCACGTTCGGAGGTGGATTGAACTACATCAATAGAAATAGCGGGATTGCCAAATATTATCGCGTTGAAGATATAAAGAACAGAAAATTCAGTAATGAAGTAAAGACTATTGCCACTGGCCGCGATGGAAATTTATGGGTTGGTACTTTAGATGGCTTAGGTCTTTTTAATAAAAAAAACGGAGCTATCAGATATATTGATCTTGAAGTCTTTAATAAGAAGACCGGAACAAAGTTAATAAATGCACTTGCAACAGATGGCAATGGCGTCTGGGTAGGTACCAATGGCGGCGGACTAAGGTTCGTGGATTACGGGGGAATAGAAACCAGATCATTTATAAATGATCCGGCGCAGCGCCATGGACTAAGTGATAATTACATCAACGCTTTATTGAAAGATGGTGATAACGTTTGGATCGGTACACAAAACGGGTTAAACTGTTATCATAAAAAAAGCAACACTTTTACGCTTTTTAGAAGAAAAAACCAGGTAGGGCTCGGCAATAACAATGTATTGAGCTTATTTATGGACCCCGGCAAGAGATTGTGGATTGGAACGGATGGAGGTGGCCTCAGTTGTTTAGATCAGAAAACAGGGCAGATTTATACTATTAACCAGCGGGGAGGTCTTGCCGATGATGTAATTACTGCTATGGTAGCGGATAATTCGGGGCGCCTTTGGTTAAGCACAAACAATGGTTTGTCGTGCATTACCTTCCATAAAATCAGTTTCCCTCTGCTGCCGGCAGATTATAAAATCGAAAATTATACTTCTGCAAATGGATTGCCTAGTAATCAGTTTATAATTAATGCATCGCTAAAAACCAATGAGGGAGAGATACTTTTTGGCGGAATGAATGGCATAACGGCCTTTTATCCTGATAAAATTATAAAGAATATGTATAGGCCTAATATCCTGTTTACCGGTTTTTATCTCAGGAACAAGGAAGTTGCATTTGGAGGTGACTCTCCATTAGCATTGCCTGTAAATGAAACGTCAAAGATTATTATCCCTTCTGCGGAAAATAACATTTCACTCCGGTTCTCCGCACTGAATTTCATCCATCCGGATAAAAATACATATGCCTACAAGATGAGTGGCCTGCCAAAAAATGAGGAGTGGACACATATAGGAAACCAAAAGGAAGTCAGTTTTATTAATTTGGAACCCGGGAAATATATCTTCAGCGTAAAGGCGGCCAATAATGATGGATTATGGAACAATAAGGGAAGGAGTATAGAGATCGAGATCCTGCCGCCATTGTGGCGCACATGGTGGGCATACCTGCTTTATGCCATTATTGTAATTTCTATCTCTTATAAAATTATCAAGTTCTTCCGGATAAGGGCTAAGTTGGAAACAGACCTGTACAATGAACACCTGCATAATGAAAGACAGGAAGAGTTTTACAAAATGAAGCTGGATTTTTTTACTAATATATCTCATGAACTGCGTACACCCTTGACCTTAATACTTGGGCCTGTAGAAAATATCTATAAGAAGACTTTGGACGATCCTATGTTAAACAGGCAGGTTCTGCAATTAAAGAACAATGCCGAGAGGTTATTAAGGTTAATCGGTGAACTGATGGATTTCAGGAAAGCAGAAACCGGGAATGTCGTTCTTCATTTACAGCAAATTAATATTGTGCCTTTTATGGAAGAGATTTACTTGTCTTTCCGGTCATTGGCAGAGAGTAAAAATATAAAGTACCATTTAATAGTTAAACAACCGGAGATTTTGCTGAATGCAGATAGAGACCAACTGGAGAAAGTATTCTTTAATATCCTGTCAAATGCTTTTAAATTTACGCCCGATAATGGTACGATCATACTGGAAGTACTGGCAGAACCTGCTCATTATTTAACGGTAAAAATAACTGACAATGGCAAGGGCATTCCTCATGAGCATCAGCATAAAATATTTAATAACTTCTATCAGGTAACATCTGATAAGTCACAACCGGGTACAGGGGTAGGGCTCGCCTTTTCCAAAAGTATAGTTGATCTTCACCAGGGTACAATAACGCTGGAAAGTCAGCCTTCAACAGCTGCCATTGCAGGGAGTACCACTTTTACGGTAAAACTACCACTAAAAGCTACTGCAGTTATACCTGTCAATGGAAAATATCCGGATGACCGCTGGCAGCAGAATGTTTACGAATTCATGCCGGAAACTATTACGACTGCACCTATTGCGCTTAAAGAAGAGACGAAAAGATATCTTGTCTTGTTAGCTGAGGACAATGACGAACTCAGGAATTTTATAGCTGAAGCGCTGGAGGACTATGAAATTATTGCCTGTGTAAACGGAGCAGATGCCTTTGAGAACGCAGTTACTAAAATTCCTGACCTGATCGTCAGCGATGTGATGATGCCTGTGATGAATGGGCTGGAACTTTGTAGTAAGATAAAAAGCGATGAGCGGACCAGCCATATTCCGGTGATCTTATTGACAGCGCTGGCTTCACAGATGCATCAGGTGGACGGGTTTCAAACCGGTGCAGATGTTTATCTGACCAAACCATTCAGTACGAGTATTCTGTGTCTTAATGTCCGCAATTTGCTGGCTTCGAGAGAACTCATGCGTAAGAAATTTGCCCGGCAAATTACATTACAACCTCAAAATCTGCCGATCACTTCTCCCGATGAACGTTTTATTAAAAAACTCATGCAGGTGATTGAGGATCATATGGAGAATCCGGATTTCGGCGTTGTGGCTCTGGGCGACGAAATCGGGATGAGTAAAACTGTCCTCTATAAAAAGATTATCGCATTGACGGATCTTTCTCCTTCGGACTTTCTTAAATCTATACGGCTTAAAAAAGCAGCTTTTTTATTGCAGCAGGGCCTGCTGAATGTCAATGAAATTGCTTCACTGGTCGGTTTCAATGACCGGAAATATTTCAGTAAAGAATTTAAAAAACTACATGGGCAATCCCCCTCAGAGCTGATTGCTGCACATAAATAGGCAATAAGTCAGATTTTGCCCCTATAAAAGACTATTTTTCGTCTCTTTATAAATAATTGATACGCAGTTTTGCCGGACCAATTATAAATTTTATGAAGAGATTTCTATTCAAAACGGGATTGCTGCTGCTAAGTATTATTCTACTGCTGCAGACAGCCCAATCACAAGTACAAACTATAACAGTAAAAGGTATTGTTACCGATGCTAAGGGAGAGCCTCTGATCGGAGTAGGTGTAAAAGTTAAAGGTACGGCTAAGGCTACTTTAACAAATACTTCCGGAGCCTATACCATTTCAGTTCCCAACAAGCAGTCCATCTTAGTGTTCAGCTATATCAGTTTTACTACTGAAGAACGGCTGGCCGGTACACAGACCACCATCAATGTGACACTAAAAGATGATGCCATCAACCTGAATGATGTCGTTGTGGTCGGCTATGGACAACAAAAGAAAAAGCAACTTTCTACCGCTATCAGCTCTTTAAATGCGAAGCAGTTGGAAGATAGGTTGGTCGCCAATCCCGCACAAGCCATGGCGGGTCAGGTGGCGGGTGTTAATATTACACAGGCATCAGGTGAGCCAGGGACGGCACCGGTTATACAGGTGAGGGGCATTGGCTCCATTGGAGCGGGAAACAGCCCTTTATTTGTTGTAGATGGTTATCCGCTCAACAATCCTGACAACTTTAACCAGATTAACCCGGCAGATATAGAATCTATCCAGGTGCTGAAAGATGCTGCTGCAGCAGCGATCTACGGGTCAAGAGGTGGTAATGGGATTGTTATTGTAACCACAAAACGTGGAACTCCAGGCATTACCAGGTTTAATTTTACGAGTAATACCGGTTTTCAGCAGGTGACAAAAAAAATTGACGTCTTATCAAAAGATCAGTATATAGATTATGTTAAAGATGCATTTTTAAACGGGGCAAAAACTTTGCCTGCTATTTATAATGAACCTTCATTGTTAACGAATACCGATTGGCAGGATGAGATCTTCAGAACAGGGGTACAGTCAAACTATGCCGTATCGGCATCTGGGGGTACTGATAAATTGAAGTTTAACGTTACTGGTTCCTACTATACCCAGGATGGGATAGTAAAGGGAACAGATTTTAACCGATATACGCTACGAGCCGGTATTGATGCAGAATTGACTAAAAAACTTAAACTGAGCTTTAATATAGCTCCATCTTATACCATAAACGATCAAACAGCAACTGGTGGCGGGTTAAATAACGCGACCATTAATGGTATCGGTGTTAATCCATCGGGGGTTGGAGGTTCGGTATTAAGTGCCCTGCTGCAACCACCAATACTGCCGGTAAGAAATGCTAATGGAGATTATTCAAGTGCGCCGGTTACGCTTTCCGGTAATGGACAGATATTTAATGGAAACCCTTTTAACCCGGTTGCCGTGTTGGATCTTTATAAAGACAGAACAACAACAGGACGTATTCTTTCAAGTACATCACTGGATTATCAAATTATTAAAGGACTTACCTTCAGAACCAATTTTGGCTTTGAAGCTATTGTAACTAACCGCCGCTGGTTTGTGCCGTCAACGCTGATGACGGATAATGCACCCGCAGCTAATCTTTCCAATCCTTTGTTAAGTAATGTAAGGGCTAGGGTGACCAATGGAACGAATTACAACTTTGTATCGGAAAATACGCTTTCTTATAGCACGGTTTTTAATAAGGATCACAACCTGTCTTTACTGGCCGGCTATTCATTTCAGAAAAATACTTACAATGAAGGCAGTCAATACGGGCAGAGCGGTACTACGACCAACTCGATAGTAGAATATCCTACTAATGCAGGGATTATCCTGGGAACTGTAGGTTACAGTGACAATGCGTTAATTTCTACCTTCGGACGTGCTAATTATAGTTACAAGGATAAGTATTTATTCTCTGCATCGATCAGGAGCGACGGTTCTTCCCGCTTTGGCACTAACAAGCAATATGCAGTATTTCCGGCTTTCTCTGCCGCATGGAGAATAGGGGAAGAGAAATTTATCAGCGATATCTCTTACATCAGTGAATTTAAAATCAGAACAAGTTACGGCGTAACAGGAAATAATAATATCGGAGATTATTCTTCTCAAAGTTATGCACAGCAGGTTAATTATGTTTTCGGTGCTAATTCCGGAGTGCAGACATTTGGTTTTTCACCCGCTTCACTTGAAAATAAAGATTTGACATGGGAAACGAATAAACAGTTTGATTTCGGACTGGAACTCGGCTTCCTTAAAGATAGAATTTACTTTACTGCTGATGCATATCGCAGGATAACCAGTAATTTACTGCTCAGCAGAAGTGTGCCTGCACTCCTTGGGTTTGCGACGTCCATTTTAAGCAATGTAGGAGAAGTGAGGAATAATGGGCTTGAATTTGCTTTAAAGACAGTGAACCTGGCTGGTAAATTCAAGTGGTCTACCGACATGAATATCTCATTTACCCGCAATAAAGTGATGTCTCTGACTGACGATGGTTCTTTTATCGGCTATGATGCCGCTTTTGGTTATACAAACTCTATCCGGGTAGTTCCGGGAGAATCCATGAGCAGTTTTTATGGCTATCAACAGATTGGCGTTTATAAGGATGCTGCGGATGTGACCAACAGCCCAAAATGGGTGTCCGGTGGTTCTACCCCAGGTGATATCAAGTATGCAGATATAAACGGGGACAACAAGATAGATGCCAGTGATATTACCAATATCGGCAGTCCGCTTCCTAAATTTATTTATGGCATGACCAATAAATTCAACTACGGTAAATTTGAGCTGAGCGTCCTGCTGCAGGGTGTTTATGGAAACAAGATCTTTAATGCCGCAGACCGCTACACTAATTACTACAATGGCTCTTTCAATGTACGTACCAATGCACTTAACCGCTGGCGCTCAGCTGAAGATCCTGGTGATGGCATGACGCCAAAGGCCATAAATCCTAACCCTTCTTCAACATCTGTCGCTTCGTCACGTAATGTTTTTGACGGTTCTTTCCTGCGTGTCAGAAATGTAACTATGGCGTATAGCATTCCTCAGAATGTACTGAAAAAGGTCAAAATCAGCAGTGCACGTATTTATGTTTCTGGTGAGAACCTCTTTACTTTCACCGATTACTTCGGCTATAACCCGGAGATCAATGTGTGGGCAGGCTCTTCGCAGCCAAGATATGGTGTAGATCAGGGTACTTATCCTGTAGCCCGGACTTTTTCCATGGGATTAAATGTTAGTTTTTAAGTTGATCAATAAATAAAAGGAGTTTTATGAAAAAATATATGATGTTAACGGTTTTATTATTCCTGTTAACCACTGCCTGCAAAAAGGATTTTCTTCAGCTGGAAGATCCTACAAAGATCTCAGCAGAAGATCTCTATAAAGATGCGAATGGCTTAAACCTTTCACTCACTGCTGCTTATGGTACTTTACAAGATATGTACGGAAAGGGCTCCGGTGGGGTAGGAATGTACCTCTTTGGTGAAGTTCCGTCAGATAACAGTACGGCAATCGTTTCTGGCGCCGGACTGTCTGACCTGGAGTTTTTTATCACTGCACCGGAAAATCAAAATCTGCAAACCATGTGGACAACTATATATAAATGTATAGCACGTTGTAATGCAATCATAGATCGGGCACCTGGTATTGAGATGGATGTTACGCTAAGAGATCGTTATATCACTGAAGCAAAATTCCTGAGGGCCCTATCTTATTTCAATGCCGTAAGGATCTGGGGCGATGTGCCACTTGTGACTAAGGAATTAAAAACTGTAAACGAGTCATTGAGCTATGGTAGAGAAACAACGGCAAACGTTTATGCGCAAATTGAGAAAGACTTCAAAGAAGCAGAAACCGGTCTTCCGATCACTTATACAGCTAATACAGATTTAGGAAGGGCCACCAGTGGTGCGGCAAAAGCTTTACTGGGCAAAGTTTACCTGACAGAAAAGAAATTTGATCTCTGCAAATCAAAATTAGGAGAGCTGGTACCAAAAGGGGCTAATCCTTACGGATATGATCTTATGACCAATTATGCAGATGTATTTTCTACCACGAATGAATTAAACAAGGAAATTATATTTGCGGTACGTTACACCAAAGGCGGTTTTGGAACCGGTAGCCCATTTTTTAACTGGTTCCTGCCAGAAGCTACAGGCTCTACAATTGCTAAAGTCGGAGGTGCTTCGGGCTTTAATACGGTAAGACAGGATTTGTTTGACGCCTTCCCGGTAACTGACCCAAGACGCGACATCTCGCTGGGAAAATATGTTGGATCATCAACGGTTTATTATACAAAAAAATATACAGATGTACCAACTAATGGCTTTGACGCAGATAACGACTGGATTGTGATCCGTTATGCAGATGTACTGCTGATGTATGCTGAAGCAGAAAATGAACTTAATGGTCCTGCGGTAGCAAAAGATTATGTGAATGATGTGCGACGCCGTTCTTTAGGTGCAACAGGAGTATTGACGTCTGTTCAAATGGCTTCTCAGGGAAGTCTTAGACTGGCTATCGAAACTGAACGCAGGCTGGAATTGAATATGGAAGGACACCGTTGGTTTGACCTGGTGAGAACAGACAGGGCGATAGACGTGATGAATGCTCACTTTATTAAATATCAGATCAAAAGCGGGTCTGGCGTGGTAAGTATTACTGCCCGGAACCTGCTGTTCCCGATCCCGCTTAAAGAAATCCAGATTAACAACAATATCATTCAAAATCCATAAATCCAGTTTATGCAGCTCATTAAACAACTATTTTTCCTATGCCTTGTCACCTTCGTCAATACTTTATATGCACAAATACCTGATGAATATACCTTAAAGGTGAGTGCTAAGATTTCGAACCAGGGCACAGGTTTAAAGCCTGCATTCGGTGAGTGGAAAGTATATCCTACCCGTACCATAGCAACGCTGGCAGGTTTTAATGCGGAAAAAGAATTGAAGCTGAGTAAATATGGAGGGCGATTAGATAAAAAGACTTCTGCCACCGGCTTTTTCTATCTCAAGAAGATAGATGGCAGGTGGTGGTCGGTTGATCCGGAAGGATATTTGTTTATCCATAAGGGGGTAAATGATATTAAACCGGGTGAGTCCGAAAGGAATAAGGCCGCCTTTAATAAACAATTCAGTAATGAAGAAGATTGGGCCTCAATGACTACAGACATGCTGTTTAAGTTGGGATTTAATGGCACAGGCGCCTGGTCTTCCTATAAATACCTGCGCAATACGGAAAGGCCATTGGCTTATACGGTCATGTTAGACTTTATGGGAAGTTATGGACGACAGAAAGGTGCTTATCAGCAGTCCGGACACCTTGGCTATCCCGATAATACGATTTTTGTTTTTGATCCCGGTTTCGAAAGTTACTGTGATACCTATGCACAGCAGATCTCAGTGAACAAGGATGATAAAAACCTGTATGCCTACTTTTCAGATAATGAGATGCCTTTTTATAAAAAGACGCTCGACAATTACTTGTCTAAAAAGGATACTGCAGATGCAGGTTGTCAGGCTGCGAGAAATTGGCTGAAGGAGAGAAAGCTAAGTGTTGCTGATATTACTGATAAGGAAAGGAATATGTTCCTGGGCTTCGTAGCAGAACGTTATTTTTCTATCGTCTCTAAAGCAATCAGAAAGTACGATCCTCACCATATGTATATCGGCTGCAGGTTTAATGCCTATGAGAAAAATGTACCAGAAGTGTTTCAGGCGGCAGGAAAATACCTCGATGCAGTGTCTGTAAATTATTATGACCAATGGACACCCCAGGCCCAGCACATGCGAAATTGGGCCAGCTGGTCTGGCAAACCATTTATTATTTCTGAATGGTACACCAAAGCTGAAGATTCCGGTATGGCCAATTTTTCTGGTGCCGGCTGGGTAGTTAAAACACAGCAGGAACGCGGCTTATTCTATCAGAATTTTACACTCGGTTTAATGGAATCTGGTGATTGTGTCGGCTGGCATTGGTTTAAATACCAGGATAATGACCCTACGAATAAAAATGTAGATCCATCAAATGCAGATGCCAATAAGGGGATCCTCAATAATAACTATCAGCTTTATAAAGGCTTAACGCAAAAGATGAATGACCTGAATGAGAAGGCGTATGTGCTTATAGACTTCTTCGATGCCAGGAAAAAGGGACAATAAACCTGTAAATTTTTAATCCTGCTTTTTATCAAGCAGAATAATTAAACCATAAAATAATATGCCTAAAAAACTTTTCTATTCGCTGATGCTATTGGCTATACTGTTTCCAGCAGTAAATGTTTTTGCACAAGAGCAGGATCCTGTAATTAAGACCGCCATGGAAAAATGATCATTGACAACGAGCGTATTGTAGAAATTATGTTGGGAGAGAAAAAACTCCTTCTCACTAGATTTCGCATTATACCTGTTATTGTATATTAAATTAAGTGAGAGCATTCCGTTTGGGATGCTTTCTGCATTTACAACCTTTGCATATTCCCCATTGCAATGGCATATGGATTTCCTCTCTTATAGTTTGCCCCCTATTTTAAACAGAAATGTCCCTTATACGGAAGAAAAATATCGGTTTTCTTTGGACTACCAAATATAATTCAACCACATGAGACTTAAGTTTATCGGAGACGACCCCTAGGGCAAGCTCAATTACCCATCCTTAATCTATTGTCTATGATTAAGGGCCGGCATGATGCTTTTTACAGCTTCATCATCACTGAAAATAATATTTACTGAAGTACTGGCTTTAATACAAGTCCGTCAGCTCAGTAATAATATACTATTTCTCTATAAATATAATTAGACAATATTGAAAAATTAATTACTTAAAAAACAGATAAATTTATTTATTTTATGATAAATTATTTCTTATTCCTCAGCTTAAGCAAGTCCAGAGTTATATATGCCAGTCTTTTTTTCTTGTTTGCAGTATCAATTGCAGCACCAGGCATAGCACTTGCACAAAATAAGACCATAACCGGGCAGGTAACCGATGCAAAAACCGGCGAAGCACTCATCGGAGTTTCAATAAAGGTTCAGAACGGCCCGGGCGGTGTAACTACCGACGCAAAGGGCGCATTCAGATTGCAGCTGTCGCCAAAATCGGTACTGGTAGTTTCCTATATCGGTTATGACTCTCAGGTTATTAATGTAGGGGCGACAAATACCTTTCAGATTAAACTTATTCCAAATGAGCGGACACTTGATGAAGTGGCGGTTGTGGGCATTGGGTACGGTACAATGCGGAAGAAAGACCTGACTGGTGCAATTACGCAAATCCGTCCCGACAAAATCTCTGACCAGAATCCAAATACGGTGCAGGATATCCTGCGTGGAACACCCGGGTTGAGTGTGGGCCTTGATGCATCAGCCAAGGGTGGTGGCTCCATACAAATCCGCGGGCAACGTTCAGTCTATAGTGCCGGAGGACATAATGATCCGCTGCTCATTCTCGATGGAACGATTTTTTATGGGGAATTATCGGAGATCAATCCCGATGATATTGAACAGATAGATGTGTTGAAAGATGCTTCAGCAGCTTCCGTTTATGGGGCCAAATCTGCCAATGGGGTATTGATCATTACCACCAAAAGAGGGAAGGCAGGTAAGCCAAAGATCAATTTCACTTCAAATCTCGGTATTGCCACCATGGCTTCGAACCGTAAAGTTTTTGACGCTGATGGTTACATGCAATATCGGCAAGACTGGTATACTGCCCCTACATATGGAGTGAATGCCACAACAGGTAAGTACGAAGCCTATCAGTCAACTTATAAAACCCAGCCTGGATATTTTGAATCACCTACAGCATCAAATCTGGCGAAGTATGGAGTTACTCTCAGTCAATGGCAGGGCTATACGACAAACACAGGCGTCACTTCCGACAATGAGATCTGGGCAAAACGATTGCTGATGCAGGGTACTGCACTAACCAATTTTCTTGGTGGCCAGACTTTCGACTGGTATGATCATTCTTTCAGGACGGGTACCAACCAGGATTACAACATCAGCGCATCTGGTGCAAGCGACCAGATGAACTATTATATGTCACTCGGCTATCTGTCTAACGAAGGTGTTGCCAAAGGAAATGAATATAAAGCAATCCGTGCCAACATAAAAGTCGAAGGTAAAATCAATAATTGGCTGGAACTTGGCGCTAATGTGAATTTCCAGGACCGCTCGGACGGTGATCTTACAGTAGATTGGAGCAAGCAAATATTATCAAACGCTCCTTTCGCAAGTTATACTGATGCAAGTGGAAATCTATTGGTTCACCCTATGGGAGACAATATGGTTAATAATTACGGCTACAACTATGATTTCAACCGTAATTATATGGATCTGGACAAGGGCTATACCGTGCTGAATACCATTCTAACAGCTAAGGTGAAATTACCATTCAATATCAAATATTCATTCAATGCATCACCACGATATCAGTTTTTCCACGACCGTTACTGGGAGTCGGCCAGCCATCCCGACTGGAAGGGAACTAATGGATTGGTCAACAGGGAACAAACGAAACGCTTTGACTGGTCTCTGAATAATACACTTAGCTGGGAGCATGAATTTGCTAAAAAGCATCGTATCAACGTTACCCTTGTTCAGGAAGCAGAGGAAAGACAATCCTGGCAGGACAGAATTGAAGCCCGGAATATCAAACCCAGCGATGCACTGGGGTACCATGAAACACTTTTCGGTGATAAGGCACTGAGTACTTTCAATTCTGATGATGTTAAAGAAACGGCTGACGGTTTGCTGGCCCGTGTGTTCTATTCTTATAACGACCGCTACATGGTCACTACGTCGGTCCGCCGTGATGGATACTCGGCGTTTGGATCGTCCAATCCACGGGCAAACTTTTTCTCAACTGCTTTTGCCTGGACATTTACCAATGAAAGCTTTTTTAAGTGGAAGGCGATGAGTAATGGTAAACTAAGAGTTTCATGGGGACAAAATGGTAACCGCTCGCTGTCTGATCCTTATCTTGCACTGGCAAATCTTGGTCTCGGTGCCGGGGCAACCATGGGCTACATTGATAATAGCGGTAATCTGATACAATACCGGTATTTACTGATGGATCGTTTGGCAAACCCGAGCCTTAGCTGGGAAAAAACAGAGGCTTTCAATGTTGGCCTGGATTTCGGTTTCCTTGATAACCGCATCACAGGATCACTGGATTATTATATCACGCCAACAGTGGACATGATTATGACCAGGTCACTGCCAGACTTCACAGGCTTTCCTTCTATAAATACGAATCTCGGTAAAGTAGAGAATAGAGGTTTTGAACTCTCTATTAGCTCTCAGAATATCAAAACCAATGCTTTTAGCTGGAATACTACTTTCAATATTTCTAAGTATAAAAATACCATAAAGCATCTATACTATATATATGACAATGTAGTGGATGCGCAGGGAAATGTTACCGGAACAAAAGAAAGGGACGATCTTGGAAACAAGTGGTTTATCGGACAACCTATTGGCAGCATCTGGGACTACCGCGTAACGGGCATCTGGCAGTCAGATGAGGCAGCAGAAGCGCTAAAGTATGGTCAGCGCCCGGGCGACCCAAAAGTAGCGAATAACTATACTGCCAATGATAAAGTGAATGCTGATGGCAGCACAACTCCTGTATATGACGATAAAGACAAAGAATTTTTAGGGCAGACAAACCCTCCTGTTATGTGGTCTTTACGTAACGATTTCACCTATAAAAACCTGAACTTCTCATTCAATATGTATTCCTATTGGGGCCATAAAAGTCTCAGTGGTGCTTACTTAAACCAGGATAACGGGAGCTCGCAAGTAACCAATCTCGCCAATACATGGGACAAAGAATATTGGACGCCTGAAAACCCAACTAATCAGTTTGCCCGTTTAGATGCCAGAGGACCTGCAGGGGTATCTGCTCCGGCACGGCTTTATAACCGGTCTTTTATACGGCTGGAAAATGTAACCTTAGGATACACACTGCCTAAGCAACTGATTACAAAACTCGGTGTGGAAAAATTTAAAGTATACGGTTCTGTTCGTAATGTGGCCGTGTGGACCAAAGATAAAAACTGGAATTACTGGGATATAGAAACAGGCGGCTTAGCACCAAGAATATTCACATTCGGATTTAACGTAAATTTTTAAAGCAATAGAGCGATGAAACAGATTCATAATATAATCAACAATAACCTATCGATAGCGCTACTGATATTTGCAGGATTTGTAACAACTTTTTCGGGTTGTAAGAAAGAGTTTTTGCAGCCAGAACCTTTATCGTTCTTCAATCCGGAAGAAACATTTACTACCAGAGGTGGATTAGATGCTGCACTGGCAATAGCTGACCGCCATCTGCGTTCCTACTGGACTAATTCAACTTATCAGGACCTGGGACTTCCAATCAGCACAGAATATATGTTTTCAGAAATGGATGTCGCTTCCAAGACCGATGACGGTGCTATCTTTGCAGATATAGCCACCCGGCTTACTCCCACAGATATGCCCGAAAGAGTAACTTATTTTTGGGGAGAAACCTATAACGGAATCAAGTATGCAAATACGATCCTTAAATATATCGACGTAGTGGATGGTCTGGATGAAACGACCAGGAACCAATTCCGGGGAAGAGCACTTTTTCATCGCTCCTTCCGCTATCTGGCATTGTGTTTTCAGTTTAAAGATGTGCCATTGATCACCAAAATTGTGAGTTCGCCAAAGGTAAATTACCGCAGTACTAAGAGAGAGGCGATCCTGAAAAAGATAACAGCAGATATGGAGCAGGCTGTGCAATGGGTGCCCGATCAAAAGGACATGACACTTAAAGGTATGGTAAATAAAGGTGCATGCCGTCAGCTACTGATAAAATGTTACCTGGCTACAGGTCAATTCGACAAGGCTATTGAACAAGCAGATTTGCTGATCAACAATTCGGGCTATTCATTGATGATGAACAATTTTGGTGACCTCATCAATCCTTATTCCGCAACATGGCCTGTTACACGCAATGTGATCTGGGATTTGCACCGTCCCGAAAACAAGAGCGTAGGTACAAATACAGAGGCTATCCTGATTTTACCTAACCGCAATAATACCGATATGGGGATAAAGATGAATTCCATGCGGAACTGGCTTCCATACCTGGACAATATCGGCCTGTCTTCGCCAGATGGTAAGCAAGCAGTAAGATATTATCTGGCTTCTAATGGCAGTTTCCGGTCACAATATGATTATGTACATGCATTGGGCCGCGGTATAGCCCATATACGTCCTACTTATTTTGCTCAAAAGTCGCTATGGTATGTAAATGGTGTGAATGATCAGGGCGACTTGCGCCACAGCACCACTGCAGGCAACTGGGTAACCATGGAATCGCTCAAATACAACGACCCAAGCAGTACCTTTTTTGGTCAGAATGTTCGTCTTCGCAATGCTGCAGGTGCTCTTTTATGTACCGATACTATCCGCAGTTATTTCGATTGGCCTCAATATAAGTACTATGTAGAAGATCCGACAGAGTCACAGAACCCGAACGAAATTAATCACCGTGGTGGTGCAGGCGACTGGTATTTTTACCGTCTTGCAGAGGCCTATCTATTGCGTGCTGAAGCCAAATTTTACAAGGGCGATATCGGAGGGGCAACGGCCGACGTTAATATCATCAGGACGCGCGCTAAATGTACACAGCTCTACACTGCTGTAACTATTGGCGATATCATGAACGAGCGGGCACGTGAATTGAATATGGAAGAATGGCGATTTACAGAGCTGAGTCGTGTTTCGTATGTCCTTGCCCTGAGCGGTAAAGCAGATGAATGGGGAAATACTTATACTGTTGACAATTTGTCTCAAAACAGTTACTGGTATCAGCGCATCCAACATTACAGCGACTTTTACAATAAAGGGAAGGTAACGGTGAAAGGCCGTTCCTATACGATGGCTCCGCATAATATCAACTGGCCAATCCCTAATGGTTCTATTCAGTCTAACGGTGGGGCACAGCTTTATCAAAACCCAGGATATTCCGGTTATAATGCCGCCATACCAAGATGGGAAACATGGGAGGAGGCCGTAGCGGACGAGGATAAAACCCAGTAGAGAAGTATGACTAAGCTAAAAAGCCAGTTCAGAAACTCTTCTGAACTGGCTTTTTAGCTTAAATTGGTTATCAGAATTCACGGATAACCCGGTGTTTATTTGATAAATTACCACGGTACTTCCTGATATAATCTGAAGGTCTTATGCCAAACAACTTGCTGAATTGTTCCCTGAAGTATCTCACATCATTGAACCCGCAAATTAACGCGGTCTGATTAATGTTATAGTCGGAATTTACCAGCAGCTGTGCAGCTTTTCTTAATCTGATATACCTGATAAATTCATTTGTGCTTTTGCCGGAAATTGATTTAACTTTCCTGTATAACAAAGAGGGTGATGTAGCCAGCTCCCTGGCCAGGGTTTTAACATTGAAATTGGGGTCATCTATGTGTTTTTCTGTTATTGCAATACACTTTTCCAGGAAAATCTTGTATTCGTCAGATACCTTAAAATCTTCAGACTTTAACGTAATTTCATTAAAAAAATACCTTTGCAGGTTGCTGCGGCTTTTTAACAGGTTGGCCACTCTGGCCATCAAAATTTCCTTGTCGAATGGCTTGGTAATAAAATCGTCCGCTCCTTGTTCAATACCCTTTAACTTAATTTCTGACGATGAACTTGAAGTAAGGAGAATCACTGGGATATGACTTGTTTCCGGATTGGATTTGAGCTTCATGCACAGATCAATCCCACTCAATCCTTTCATGATAATATCTGTGATCACCATGTCTGGAATGTACTTTTTAGCAACTTCATATCCTTCCATGCCGTCTTCGGCTTCATAGATCAGGTATTGTGATTTGAATATTTGTTTAATATAGCTTCTGATGTCAGCATTATCTTCAACAATTAATATAGCCTTTTTTTCGGTCGTTGGATCCAGATCAATTGCGGTTTCTCTTTTTTTGTCGATTTCATCTTCTTCAGTCAACTCATGGAACCCGGGATTTTCATGCTCCATAATTAATTCAGGAACAAATGCAGGGAGGCTGTGTTGTTCATGAATGATGTGTCCTTTAAAATGCTCTTTACCTTTGAGGATTGTTACTTTAAACTCAGTGCCAGCACCCACTACACTGTTATAACTAACTGAACCATGATGACTTTCAATGAATTTTTTAACTAAGAACAAGCCGATTCCAAAGCCTGTAGCTGAGCTTTGGTTTGTGTCCTGGTAAAACCTTTCAAATATTCTGGCACCCGTGCCCTCAGAAATTCCCGCACCATTATCTGTTACATACAATATTATCTCCTCTGGATCTTCTTCAATTCGTAAAGTGATCGAGCCGTTTGCCGGTGTAAATTTGAATGCGTTGGCAATCAGGTTAAACAGAACAATTTCCATTTTTTCCCGGTCTGCGTAGATATCGAGCGTATTCACGGTAGATTGAAAGTTGAAGCTGATGTTTTTTGATTTTGCCTGCTGACTAAAGCAGACATAAATTTCTTTACAAAAAGAAATAAGATCGAACTTTAACACCTTCAGATGATCTATTTCCGACTTTCTGAAGAGCAGCAGCTGATCAACAAGGCTAAGTAATCTTCGGGCGTTGCGATAAACAATAATCAGCTCTTTGGAGTCAATATGGCTGTTGTTGCTGTTTATAAATTCTTTTACCGGGTTGATGATCAGCGTTAGGGGAGTTCTGAACTCATGGGATATATGTGTGAAAAAGGATAATTTATTTTCACTTAATTCTTGCTCCTGCTTCATTTTTATATGAGCAAGGTCTATTTGATATTTTAAATGCGACTGGTGCCTTTGGTATAAAAAGTAAATAAAAATAACGCCCATAGCAGCCATAGTATAAAAAACGTAGGCCAGCCAACTTCGGTACCAGGGAGGGAGCACCCTAATACTGATCATCTTCTCATTTTTTACCCAGTCGCCCGCAGTATTGGTCGATTTAATGTGTAGCACATAATTTCCTTCTGCCAGCTTTGTATAGGCAGCAGTTTTGAGTTTATCCGAATAATTCCAGCCTTTATCCCAGCCTGCCATATAATATGCATAAGAAATTTTTCCTGCAGCACTGTATTCCAACGCCGCGAAATCGACAGCAACAACGGCCTCGTCAAAAGGTATTTTCAGCGCCTCGATCTGATCCCCTTTAGTTTTGTAAATATATGGGCCTGCTGAGGTTACGGGCAGATTATTAACTCTTAAACCAGTGATCAGGATAGGGGGGACAGTTTTGATAGATTTAATACTGTCGGGATGGAAAATACTAAATCCTTTGAGTCCGCCGAAGACCAGTTCACCCGATTTCAGCTTTAAGGCAGCATTGTCAAGAAACTGATCGCTTTGCAGGCCGTCATCGTAATAGAAGTTAGAGAAAGTTTGTTTTCTCAAATTGAATTTAGCGAGACCGCTGAATGTGCCAATCCATAAATTCCCTCTATCTTCGGTGATACTCAATATGGAATTGTTGCATAAACCGTTTGTCGTTGAATATCTTCTGATGATCCGTCCTTTCTTCCGGTCGAATAGGATCAGTCCGCCGCCTTCCGATCCGACCCAAAAATTACCTTGTTGGTCTTCATAAACAATCCTGACTGGTTTACCGATTTCATAGTACCTGTGTTTTTTATGTTTCCTGTCGATTTTAATCAGTGACTTGGCATCACCGCCCCACAACACTTTATCGCGGTCTTCAGCTATAGCCAATAAGTCTTCTTTTAAGTTCTGGTCGAATACCTCAAAACGATTGCGCTGCCGATTTAGGAAATATAGTTTACCACCTGAAAAGGTGGTGGCCCATAGTACTTTATCGCGGTCCTCGAGCAGCTGCCAAACATTTTTATTTTCGAATCCATTTAACCAGTTTATGCATTGAAAATGTTCAAATGTATGAGCTGTCCTATTGTATTTATTGATACCTCCACCAAATGTGGCAATCCAGATATTACCCAGATAATCTTGTTTGATATTGTTTACCAGATTATTGCTTAATGATTGTTTATTGCCGGGTTGAAATTTCAGGTTGGTGAAACTGTTTTTTTTGCGATCCCAGATACTAATTCCGCCTCCATCGGTGCCGATCCAGATTTTCCCATTTTGTTCTTCCAGAAATGACGATGCAAAATTATTAATGAGACTAGCCGGATTTAGCGGGTCGTGTGCAATTGTCCTGAACGTGGCACTTCTTGAATCAACTATATTTACTCCGCCTTTTGAAGTGCCAATCCATTTAAGGCCCTCTTTATCTTCGTAGATTGCGGGTACCGACTCACTGGCAAGATAATTACTTATCCCGCCAGAAGATAAATAAGTAACTTTTTTTGTAGATGGATTTAAGATATTGATGCCACCTGCTTTTGTGCCTATCCATAACTTTTTCTGCTGATCAAAACAGAGGCTTAACACTGGTTCCGTTACTAGCATTCCGGGTTGCCCGTTCGGAGAGGGTAGCATGGTATTGCTTGGGATATGATAGCTGTACAATCCATTTGTGGTACCCAGCCAGATATTTTTCTGGTTATCAGATTCGAGGCAATATGCTGATTGGATGCTTTGATTAATGATATGCAATTTTTTGCTCCAGGGATCATACTTGCATAAGCCGATTGATTGAATAAATAGCCATATATTTTGGTTGCTATCAACCTCTATAGACGTTACATTATAGGCTGTAAAGTCTTTTCCATCTTTTCTTATAGATAGCTGAACAGCGGCATGGCTATTTTTAGCATGTATCATCAAACCTGTCCCATTTGTACCTATCAGTACATCGCCATTTGCCGCGGTTTCAATTACATTTACCTGAGCTTTGATCCTCTCTTTTTTTCTGGAATTTTTATTAATATAATAGGCGTAACTAAATTTAGCAGTAAGGTTGTTATAAATGCCGATTCCCTGACCAGTGCCGACCCATAAATTGTGCTCCTGGTCCTCATTTATGGCATAGATAAAATTGTGAGGTAATGAGGTTGTATTTCCTAACTGATTGCGGAATATTTTGAACTCGTATCCGTCATAACGATTGAGCCCATCCCTCGTCCCAAACCACATAAATCCTTTACGGTCTTTGTAAATACATCTTACGGAATTGTTTGATAATCCTTTTTCAATTCCCAGGTATACTATAGATGGGTATTCAATTGCTGATAACTGATTCAGGAAAATAAGTGAAAACAGGAGAGCACCGAAGTAGCGATTCAACATACAGGTATAATTATATTTGGTTTTTTATCAACGTAGAAGACTATTCATTCTGGCAGATTAACCAGCTGCTGGAGCCAGATCTTAAAGTATTAAATAGTCATTAATCAAATATAAATAAATATTATAATAAATGTCTTAACAACGCTTATAGTACGCAATTTTAGGGAATCATGAATGGGCAAAACGCTGGAAAGAGATACTATAGCCCCAAATTCGGAATACTAATTATTGAAATATAAAGGGGATTTCCCTCTTATGAAATCGGACCTCTGCTATTTTAGATTCGAAAAATCGCTGTGCGAGGTATAAGAATAAAAACAACAAGGAGGGTGATCATGATTTATTGATGCACCCTCCTTTTACGAATTAAATTTAGTGCATAAGCTCTCTATAGGCAATCGGTTAATTTCGTTGTCTTAACCCAGAAATAACATCAGACAACTGGTCAATCTCTGCACAAGTGTTATAAAAAGCCAGAGAAGGTCTGACTGTGGCTTCCAGTCCAAAACGTCTTAAAATTGGCTGTGCACAATGATGTCCGGATCTTACTGCAATACCTTCCTGGCTCAGTGCTGTCCCCACTTCGGCAGGAGTATACCCATGAAGTACAAAAGATAGTACGCTGGTTTTTTCAGCAGCGGTACCAATTAATCGTAGTCCGGAAATCCGTTCAAGTTTTTGTGTAGCGTATTTAAGCAGGAAATGCTCATACTCGTTAATGTGATCAATTCCCAGCTTTTGTACATAGTCAATGGCAGCACCTAAGCCAACTGCATCCGCAATATTGCCCGTCCCTGCCTCAAACCGGGCAGGTGCATTGTGAAATTCAGTATGTTCAAAAGTTACATCCTTGATCATATTGCCACCACCTTGATAGGGTTGGCTAGAATTTAAGAGGTCCTCTTTTCCGTATAATACACCTATGCCGGTAGGTCCAAAAATCTTATGTCCCGAAAAAACAAACCAGTCCGCATTTAGTTCCTGTACATCCGTTCGGATATGAGAAACAGATTGCGCACCATCTGCGAGTACCCTGGCGCCTACAGCATGGGCCATGTCTACAATTTGCTTTGCAGGAGTAACCGTGCCAAGCGCATTGGACACCATTGTGAAGGAGACCAGTTTAGTTTTGGCATTTAGTAGTTTCCCGTATTCATCCAGCAACAGCTGTCCATCATTATCTACGGGTACCACCCTAATTGTTAACCCTTTCTTTTTAGCTAATAATTGCCAGGGAACAATATTGGCATGATGCTCAAGGTGAGTGATGATAATTTCATCGCCCTGCTGCAGGTATTCTTCTCCCCAGCTGCCAGCCACTAAGTTTATAGCTTCAGTAGTCCCACGTACAAAAACAATTTCATTTGTTGAGCGGCTATTGATAAACTTACTGATCTTTTGCCTGGCACCTTCATAAGCATCTGTTGCCCGTGCGGCCAGTTCATGTGCTGCACGGTGGATGTTGGAGTTTTCATGTTCATAAAAATAACTTAACCGCTCAATTACCTGCCGGGGTTTTTGTGTTGTAGCTGCATTGTCGAGCCAGATTAAAGGCTTTCCATTTACGTGTTCAGAGAGAATAGGAAAATCATTCCTCACCAGGTTTACATTAAAAGCTGGCAGAAGGCCTCCGTGGCTAAACTGATTGAACGACGAAAAATAATAAGCACTTTCAGTCAGCGGACCAGATTGAAAAGATGGCAGTTGGGCCGATGGTGTATATATATTTATACTGGCTAATGCTTGCTTCAGCTCCTGTTCAAAAGGCCTCTCAGATTCTAGCGGAAGGGAAAGAGTTGATCCCCATGCCGGCTGATAAGGCAGCTGCTCATAACTTTGAACAATTGGCTTCTGTCCGGATACGCCTCCGCTTCCGGCTGTAGATCCTGGAATATGACCTAATCCCAGCCCATTTGCATCTGGTAAGCTTGTTTGCGGATTGGTCAGGTCTACCGCATTGCCCTGGTGTATGGCAGAATGAGGAAGCCCGCTTCCATTTTTTTGTGCTACATCATTGCTATAGGGTAAAATTTCTTTTGCAGGCAATGGCCCTGTTACATATCCTCCCGGTAAAGCGGAGAAAAGTTCGTTCGCCAGTTTTTGTAAAGTATGTACATCAGGTAGCCCATTTGGGCCGTTAATTGTATCACTCATAACCTCTAATATTTATACTCGTGGTATTTATTGATTTCAACTTCATCAAGTACGGCAATTGCATCATCTACCAACACAGCCAATGAACAATATAAGGAAACGAGATAAGAAGCTATTGCTCTTTCATTTATCCCCATAAAGCGGACTGATAAACCAGGCGACTGCTCTCCGGGCAGGTCTGGTTGGTACAATCCAACTACGCCTTGTCTGCTTTCGCCTGTACGGATCAGTAATATTTTAGTTTTGTTGTTCTCAATAGGCACTTTATCGGAGGGGATTAGTGGTATACCTCTCCAGGTAATGAATTGTGAGCCAAATAAAGATACTGTGGGAGGAGGTACGCCCCGTCTCGTGCATTCACGGCCAAAGGCAGCTACAGCAAGAGGGTGCAGCAGAAAAAATCCTGGCTCTTTCCATACCTTGGTAATCAGTTCATCTAAATCGTCTGGCGTTGGAGCTCCTGTTCGCGTATTGATGCGCTGAGAGGGTACAACACTATGCAGTAAACCATACTCTTTATTGTTTATCAGCTCACTTTCCTGGCGCTCTTTAATGGCTTCAATCGTTAAGCGAAGTTGCTCGCTGATCTGATTGTAAGGTTTACTGTAAAGATCTGAAACCCTGGTATGAACATCAAGGACCGTGTTAACTGCACTTAACAGGTATTCGCGTGGCTGTTCAACATAATCCACAAAGGTATTTGGCAGCACACGTTCGTCTCTGTTAGAGCAATCTACATCTACTGATTCTCCATCCTTAACTTTGTTTACCCGGTAAATACCGGATTCCACCGGCGTCCAGCTTAACAAATGAGGTAACCATCTCGGTGTAATAAAGGGGGCTTGTGGTACTGTCCGTGTCGCTATTGCCAGTGGCCTGGCCGCAATATCACTTAATGCTGTTTGTTGTGTACTTTTTACTTGTCCTGCCATATTGTTGTTAATTTTATTGTAAACCAAATATATAAAATAAACACTACTAATTTAGTAGTGTTTATTTTATATATTTGGTTTACTCAACGTGGCCATGTGGAAGAGTACTTTTATTGGGCAATAGATTTATAGCGTATGTCTCTATCTTGCTTAATCTGAATATAGGGTAGATCACAAACCTAATATTGCAGGGGAATATCAATATTATTGACCTGCAAGCAGAATATTGAAGTTTATAAAAATATTCTTCAAATTCATATAGGACTTTTTACCAATCCCATTGTCTTCAGAGCATAACTAACATTTATGTTCAAATCCCTATTTTTCTATGCGTAAACAAAATCAGCACCAACGGCTTTGTGATGATGGATCATGGGACAAAATAATGCCTCTTTAAACACATATCCTCTTAATCCATCTCAGAATGCTTAAATTCTCTACTTTATTTAATTCTACCTATTTGTCACGCGGATTGGCAATGTATCATTCTTTGGAAAGTCATTGTGCCAGTTTTCATCTCTACATTTTTGCTTTTGACACCCATTGTTATGAGGTATTGTCTAATCTTCAGCTTGAACATGCAACGGTCATCAGTTTGTATGAGTTTGAAAATGAGAAATTATTGGATGTAAAAAAGGACAGGACAGCGGGCGAATATTGTTGGACTTGTGCTTCATCTACTATCAAATATTGTTTGGAAACGTATCAACTGGATCACTGTACCTATGTCGATGCCGACTTATTGTTTTTTAGTGACCCTGCCGTATTGATCGCTGAAATGGGAAGTAAATCAGTATTAATCACCGAACATAGGTATACTCCTTGTTATAATCAGTCGGTTACCAGCGGGATATACTGCGTGCAGTTCATGACGTTCAAACATACTGAAGAAGGGATGGAAGTATTAAATTGGTGGATAGATGCCTGTATGACCTGGTGTTATAACCGTTTCGAAGATGGTAAGTTTGGCGATCAGAAATATCTTGACGATTGGCAAAGCCGTTTTAGTACAGTTCATGTACTGAAACATTTGGGTGGAGGCATTGCGCCATGGAATGTTCAACAGTATGTGTTCAAATCTGAATCGAATGCTGTAAAAGGAAAAGAAATTCTGACCGGACAGGAGTTTGATCTTGTTTTTTATCATTATCATGAATTTCACTATACCACAAACAATACTTACAGCTTATCAAATAATGTCTATAAGATTATAAGAAACCCGGTAAAACATATATACCGGCCTTATAGCCACTCACTGTCAAAAGCGGAGAAGGAAATCAGCGCCTACCAGAAAGATATTCTTCCACACGAGATCACAGATGATATTAAATGGGTGAAACAAGTAGTTGGCCGTTCCCTGTTATTCTCTTTAAGATGGTATTATAAAAATATTTACACTAAAACCGCATTGAGCTATGGCTTCCTTAATTAACCTGAAAACTTTTACTGATAGCCGTGGTAACCTTACTGTAATTGAGAAAGTCGTTCCATTTGATATCAAGCGTATATTTTATATCTATGGTGTCGATAATTCTGAAAGGGGTGGGCACCGCCATCATCAAACTATGCAGGCTGCAATTTGTATCCGTGGATATTGTTGTATTTACAATAATAATGGCATAGAAGAAAGTTCTGTGGTATTGGATTCGCCGGACAAATGTTTGCTTATCCAGCCGGAGGACTGGCATACGATGCACAGCTTTAGTGATGATGCTATTCTGATGGTTCTGGCTTCTGAATATTTTGAAGCTACAGATTATATCTACACTCCTTATCCTTCATATGCGTATGCTATAGTATGAAAACCTGTACCTGCTGAATAAACCTTTTATGGACGATTATCAGAAAAGTTTTGCTGATAGTCTGCAAAAAGGCTGGTTCATTCTTGGTAATAAGGTGGCTCAATTTGAAAAGGAGTTTGCTGCTTATTGCGGAAGTAGTTATTGTGCTGGCCTGGCATCCGGACTGGATGCGCTGGTACTGGCATTGAAATATTTTGACTTTCCGGAAGGCTCTGAAGTCATCGTTCCTTCAAATACTTATATCGCAACAATTTTGGCCATTTACCACAACGGATTGATCCCTGTGTTAGTGGAGCCTGATCTGCAAACATATAATATAGATCCTGCTCAAATAGAAGAGAAAATTACTCCGCGCACAAAAGCAATCCTGGTAGTTCATTTATATGGTAAATCATGCGATATGGATCCCATTTTAGCTATAGCTGAGCAAAGCGGGCTTCAAATCGTTGAAGATTGTGCTCAGTCGCATGGTGCTTTATATAAAGGAAAGATGACTGGTACGTTTGGTGCATTCGGCGCCTTCAGCTTTTATCCGACAAAAAATCTAGGGGCTTTGGGAGATGGTGGTGCCTTGGTTACTGCTGATCTTGAGCGTATTGAAAAAATCAAAGCTATGCGCAATTATGGCTGTCTTGAGAAATATTACAACGAGTATATAGGTGTTAATTCAAGGCTTGATGAGATCCAGGCAGGCTTTTTATCGGTAAAGCTTCTATTTCTTGATGCCATCAATGCACATAAAAGAAAACTGGCTTTGATTTACCAGCAGGGACTTAAAGCTGATTTTATTCGCCCGGTAATTGATGCGGATTATAAAGATGTGTATCATATTTATACCGTAAGACATCCTGAAAGAGATCAACTAAGAGCCTATCTGTTTGAAAATAAAATCAAAACAGAAATACATTACCCCGTTCCTCCTCACCGCCAACAGGCGCTGAAGGGGAAGATAAATGGATCTTACCCTATTGCAGACCTGATCCACCAAACGACATTAAGTTTACCAATTTCTTATTACCATACCGAACAAGAAATTGAAAAAGTTGTATCTGTAATGAACGAATTTAAAAAATAAGAATATAACGAGAATATGTATTTTAGCTCCTCATTTTAAAAAATAAGAGGTTGAAGCTAAAGAAATATATACTACAAATAATTACTGTATTGATATTATTTAACCTGTGGTCTTGTAAAAAGGTAGTTGCCACTGATGAAGCGAAGATTAAGGCACCAGTAAGAGTTTATGTGGTAACAGCCAGGATTGATAAAAAAGGTACAAACAGTAATTCTGAGGGAACAGCAGTATTAAAAGGAACTTATGATGAGGATACAAAAAAAATAAGTTATTCGATTGAGTATAGTAATATAACACCTCAATTGATTGCTTTAAAAAGTGGTAGCAAAGGAAGTGTGGGTACTTTAGTGAGGGAATTATATAAAAAAAACAACGAGGAACAGACTCCGGTTGCAGTTACAGGATCTTTTTTATTAAACCCTCTTCAGGAGCGTAACTTATTGAAAGGATTATGGTTTGTAGTAGTAAATACCGCTGGCATGACACCCGAAATTTCAGGTGTCCTTACATTAAAGCAACAATAGTAACAGCAATTAAATGAGCGCGATACTAATAAAATATGTTCAGGAAGATTCGGACCTGATCGACGCTATTGTTCTGCAGGATAAGAAAATGTTTGAGGTGCTCTATAAGCAACACTACAAACAGTTGTTTGCTATAGCCTACAGGTATGTGGGCCGGCCGGAAGCCGCTGAAGAGATTGTTCATGATGTATTTATAAATATTTGGAATAAAGGCAGACAGTTAAAGATTGAGCATTCCCTGAAGAGCTATTTGATAAAGTCCATTATAAATACATCGCTGAACCTTATAAAAAAAGAAAAGTTAGATATGGAAAAGAGATTGAAATATATATCTGAGCAGGAGGAATTTACTGATGAAGAAACGACAAAAGATGCCGAAGAAGCATTGCTGAAAGGTTTAGAAAGTGCACTGGAATTGCTGCCTGAAAAATGCAGGCAGGTCATGTATTTAAGCCGATTTGGAAAGTTGAAGCAACAGGAAATCGCTGCCCAAATGAATATTTCAATTAAAACTGTAAAAAATCACCTGACATATGGTTTCCAAAAGTTGAGAGAACACCTTGAACAGCATAAAGAGTCTATTATCCTGCTATTTCTATTAATCGGAATAATTTGTAACGCTGAATTATGAAAGAATCAGAATTAAATAATGAAATGATATATAGCCTGATTATCGATGATCTGGAGGATACAATTACATATGAAAATAAGCTGCTGCTGACCAGATGGAGAAATGAAGACGAAGAGAATGAGCGTATTTTCCAGGAATACCTGAAGGTGCAGATATCATTAGATAAAATTAATGATCGGCACCAGTATGCTGTTGAGTCGTCCTGGGAAGCCCTGAATGAAAAATTGGAGATGCAGTCTGCAGACAATCCTGTAGCTGTCAAAACTGACAATAACTTTTACTGGTACAAAATTGCAGCTGTGGTTCTGATGTTTTTATTTGTTGGGCTTTACTTTTATAACAACAGCAGATATATGGTGGTTAATACGGAGAATAATCCCATGACTGCCATTACATTGCCTGATGGAACTGAAGTCAGCCTAAAGGCCGCTACTACCATCAGATATAAAAAGGACGGCTTTATAGCGAACAGAAAGCTTGAACTATTGAAAGGTGAAGTCTTTATCCATGTAATTAAGCACTACGCCTCCCAGTTTGTAGTGGAAATGGGCAAGGTTGATGCAAAGGACATCGGTACTAGTTTTAATGTGGCAAGAAATACTAATCATATTTCGATCGTGGTTGAAAATGGCTCAGTGGCTTTGAGGCATGTACAATCAAATAAGCAGGTGATTCTTAAAAAGGGTCAGATGGGACTTTATGACCTAAAATCTGAAGAGTTAAAATCGATCAATAATAACAATTTAAATTATAAGGCCTGGGTTGACAAGGAATTTCTATTTAATGAAGTACCTTTTAAAGATGTTGCTGTACAATTAGAGGATGTTTACCAAAGGACTATAACCATTAATGGAGATGCACTGAAAAATAGAAAGTTAACAGCGAAACTACATTATCATGATTTGGATAGTGTAATGTCGGTTATTTCTGCATCTTTGCAGTGTAATGTAACAAGAGTTAATGGCTCATATATTTTGTCGGACCGCTAAGTGTCAGTCTTTTATTCTTATTTTATTTATTTCATTCTTTTTCAGCAAGAATTCGTATGCACAAAATGGTGATCGCCTGAAGAAGGAGATAACGATCAATCTGATAGCTGATTCATTAATTAGTACACTTCATAAAATTGAACTGAAAGCTCAGGTGAGCTTCGCTTTCGATCCGGATCAGCTCCGTGCGAAACGCAGTGCTGAACTGCACGTAGTACGCATGCCGTTAGGAGCATTGCTGGATAGGATACTGTTCGGCTCTAACCTTGGCTATACACTTATAGGTAATGACCTTGTAATTGCTCTAAAAAAGCCTGTAATCTGGACTATCCATGGACATATTCTTGATAAGTCCAGTGGGGAAGACCTGATGGGGGCAACAATACAGGTTCCCTTATTAAAGGCGGGGGTAACTTCCAATCAATATGGTTTCTATTCTATCTCTCTCCCCGAAGGGGATTATGATGTACAGGTATCAGCCGTTGGCTACCAGACGAGGCAGGGACATATCCATCTGAATAAAGATTTGCAGGAAGAAATCGATTTGGCTGTTACCGAACACTTGCTGCAAGAGGTGGTCGTTAATGCCTCTGCTTCAACACCTAACCCAATATTATTTAACGACCAGAATATTTCGCAAAAACAGATATATAATACGGCCTATTATGCAGGAGAAATAGATGTTCTGAAAAAGTTGCAAATGGAAAATGGTATTAAAGCTATAACAGAAGGCAGTTCGGGGCTTTTTATAAGAGGTGGAAATGCGGACCAGAATCTAATATTGCTTGATGAAGCGATTGTCTACAATCCTTCTCATTTATATGGCCTTGTTTCCATATTCAATCCTGATGCGACGAATAATATACAGGTTTACCGGGATTATATGCCCGCAAATTTCGGAGGGAGGCTATCCTCGGTAATTGTAAACCGCATGGCAGAAGGGAATAGCAAGGAATACCACCTTAGTGGCGGCATGAGTTTAATGTCGGCCCGGTTAGCCGTAGAAGGGCCACTCGTGAAAAATAGAGCGTCATTTATCGTTACTTACAGAAGAAGTCTTTTAGATGTTTTTCATAGTAAGTTTAAGTTGTTTAATCCGAGTTCGGTATATTATGACTTTAATGCTAAAGTGAACTATAAATTAGATAAGGATAACAGTTTGTTTTATTCTGTCTATGTGGGTAAAGACAATCTTTTATCGGCAGATAACTATTCAAATAACTGGGGTAACCTAACTTCAACACTGCGGTGGAACCATATCTTTAACTCAAAATTATTCTCTAATATCTCTGTGATTTTTAGTAATTACAGTAATTTGCTTGATCTGAATGCCGATACGCTTTCACAAAAGAGCCAGTGGAAAACGGCAGTGAAGGATTTAACGTTAAAAGCAGATTATACTTACTATAGGAGTCCGGCCAATCAGATCAAATTTGGGATATCGTCGATCCTTCATCAGTTCAGGCCTGGAGAGATGTACAATCAGGAAGCTTATGAATTTAATATTGCCAAGAATAGATCCCTGGAATCGACCTTGTACTATTCACAGGAACTTTCTCTGGGCAAATCTTTTGAATTGAACTACGGACTGAGGGTAAGCATGTTCCTGAATGCCCAGGAGAAACGTAATGTATTTGATGAACAGGGTAACCTGCTGGAACAGGAGGATATTAAGGTTTTTGTAAATCCTGAGCCCAGGATAAATTTTAATTATTTGCCGCGGCCTGATGAGCGTTTCTTTATTACCTATAACCTTAACTACCAGTATCTCCAGCTGATTCAAAATAGTACACTGGCATTTTCTTCCCTGGAGCCATGGATCCCGGCCTCCCGCTCAATCCGCCCCCAACGGTCAAATCATTTTTCACTGGGATACCGCTATTCTCCTGAAAACTTTCTTTTTTCAGCGAATGCCTATTATAAGAAACTGGACCATCAGTTAGATCTTATAGGGCATGCACAGGTAATCCGGAATCCTGATGTGGTGAATCAACTCAGGTCGGGGACTTCCAATGCCTACGGTGTAGAAACTGAAATCAGTAAAACGGCAGGTGGCTTTTCGGGTACTCTGGCTTATACCTATTCTAAAGTTTACCGTAAAATTAGTGATATCAATTATGGGGAAAGGTTTGTAGCGAACTATGATATCCCTCATGAAGTGAAACTGACAGTTAAATACAACGTCAATACCAAGCTTTCTTTTCAATCTTTTTTTACCTATTCAACAGGAAGACCGCTTACATTGCCGGTTGGGTATTACCAGCATGACGGTTTAAATGTTCCGATTTTTGAAGCGAGAAACACTTCCCGTTTTCCCGATTTCAGCAGACTGGATATCTCTTCTCAATATCAGTTTCTATCAAAGGTTTCCGCAAACCGGACTTTCTTAAGTACGCTCTCTGTAGGTATATATAATTTATATGATCGCAAAAATGCATTATATTACCACTTGAATTCATCGTCTTTTGAGATCCAGGCTAGTACATTTCAATATGCATTTGGATTTTATCCATGGATCGCTTACAGCTTCAGAATATAATATGAATACTAACCGTTTATTATTTGCTGTTAATTTGTTTTTAAGTTGTCCTGGCCGGTTTTTATCTGCTCTTATTTTTTACCTGAATTCAAGAATCCGCAAGACCGGTACATTACTTTTTGTGACCGCTATGCTCGTGCTGGTTTCCGCCTGCAAAAAAAGTGTTTTGGACAATGATTCATTTCTGAAATCTAATAGAAAATACGAGATAGCTGTTGAAGGGGGAATAAATACCCTGATGCCTTCACAGTATATCAGGCTGACTGTCCCCTCCATAAATGCCGATTCGGTTCCTCAGCCTTTAACTAAGGCTAGTGTAGTGGTTAATGATGGTAAGGCTGATATCATTTTCAAAGAAACTTCTCCGGGCCTGTACATGGGCACGAACAAGAAAGATCCTAATTATAATACAGCCTATACTTTAACCATTAAATACAATAGCAAGATTTACACCGCTGTTGATACTTTGCGGCAGGTAGTAAATATCGTAGACGATTTCTTGCCTATATCTACTACTGTGCTGTCGGATAATTCGGTCAGGGGTGTAATTCCAAAGCATACTTTCGGCTATCTCAATCCCAATAAATGGTACATTGCTTATGGGGATATTTCCCTGTGGGATCCTTCAAAATTCGATCAGGCAAAATATTATAGTTATACCCATTTTTTAGGATCTCCAAATTCATTGTATCCACTTAACAGTCTGAAAAGGGAGTTTACCCTTGAAAAAGATAAATACATCTACATTTATAAGATCTCTGTTTCTGAGGATTATGAAAAATACCTGTATGCTATATTTATGGAGACCGACTGGAACGGCCTTTTCTCGGGAGTACCTGTCAATGTGGAAGGCAATGTTTCCGGAAATGCCCAGGGGTATTTTGCGGTGTCGGATATCGATTTGCGCAAGTATAAAGCGAGCGATTTGTAAGCAGGCCCAGCGGCGGGTTTTCGAGGCTCTTATTTTTTGACCTGTGATTTTAGGGGCATAATGCTATATTTCCGATAACGATTGCATAGATATATATCGCTAATTCATCTTTATTTTAGGCTAAAGTCTGTAATCTTGCCTTTATATTGGTACGCCGTATAATGCAGGTAATGGAAATCAGACTTTAAAATAACATCCGGACAAATACGTGTGGTAACTGAATTAAAATCAAATATAAATTTCAATATGCAATTAAGTAAAAAAGTGTTTTCAGGATACGTAGACCGTCCTGAAAAAGTACTCCAGTTCGGAGAAGGAAACTTTCTGCGTTGTTTCGTAGATTGGATGTTTCATGAACTAAATAAAAAAACAGATTTCAATGGTTCAGTTATTGCTGTTCAGCCTATAGATAAAGGAATGGTTGATATGCTTAATGAGCAGGACGGACTTTATACCTTATATCTAAGAGGCTTGAAAAATGGTAAAGCAGAAAGTATCCATGAAACTATTGATGTAATCAGCAGGGGAATTAATCCCTATACTGATTTTGAAGAATATTTAAAAACTGCTGAGCTTCCGGAGATGCGCTTCGTGATCTCTAATACTACTGAAGCTGGTATCGCATTTGATGAAAATGATGAGCCTGCAGCAACTCCTCCCAACTCTTACCCTGCTAAATTAGCTGTTTGGTTAAAACACAGATTCCAGACTTTTGCGGGTGACCCGTCGAAAGGAATGCATATCATTCCATGTGAGCTGATTGAGAAAAATGGGGAGAACCTTAAAAAAATCATATTGCAGTTGGCGGAGAAATGGAACTTCGGAGCGGATTTCGCAGCATGGATAAACTCTGCATGTACATTTAGCAATACGCTTGTTGACCGTATTGTGCCGGGATACCCGAGAGAACGTATTGCTGAGATTACTGCAGAGCTGGGCTATGAAGATAAACAGGTTGTAGAAGGTGAACACTTCCATTTATGGGTAATTGAAGGACCTGAAGAACTGGAGAAAGAACTTCCTTTCCCTTCTATCGGGCTTGATGTGTTGT
Source organism: Sphingobacteriales bacterium (assembly GCA_015655115.1). GTDB lineage: Bacteria > Bacteroidota > Bacteroidia > Sphingobacteriales > Sphingobacteriaceae > Pedobacter. The sequence continues at coordinate 11,565 of JAATFQ010000098.1, read as the reverse complement.
ATGTTAAAGATTTAACACCATACCGTACACGTAAGGTAAGAATATTGAATGGTGCCCATACTACACTGGTACCCGTTGCTTATCTTTATGGTATAGATACCGTGAGAGAAGCTGTTGAACACCCTGTAGTTGGTAAATTTATCAAATCCGCAATTTTTGATGAGATTATCCCTACGCTTGACCTTTCTAAAGAGGAACTGGAGAAATTTGCCGGAGAAGTGATCGACAGGTTCAGAAATCCTTATATCAAGCATTTGCTGATGAGTATTTCTCTGAATTCGTTCCCGAAATTTGAAACAAGGGTGTTGCCTTCAATTCTGGAATATGTAAAAAGAAAAGGCGAAATACCTGAGAAACTGGCTTTCTCACTGGCAGCGACTATTGCATTTTATAGAGGTAAAAGAGGCGGGGAAACTATTGCCCTGAACGATGATGCCGCAATTATTGAATTATTGAACGGAGTATGGCGCAGGTATGATGGCAGTGATGCTTCTGTTGAAGGTATGGTCAAAGAGGTATTAGGCTACGAAAAAAACTGGAAGTTAGACCTGAATACTATTCCAGGCTTAACCCAGTCGGTAACTAAACATTTGATTGCCATCACCAAGGATGGTATGAAGAAAGCTGTTGAGACAGTTTAGTGGGTTATAGGAACGATTTAATACAATAAGAAACATCAAATATGAAAGAGATAATTAAAATTCATTCGCGTGATAATGTGGTTATCGCATTAAGGAACTTCAACAAAGGGGAAGTGGTAGACGTAGAGGGAGAGACTATTGAACTGTTAAACGACATTGAGCGTGGACACAAAATAGCCATTGTTGATATCGCTGAAGGAGGTGATGTTTTAAAATATGGATACCCTATTGGAAAAGCTACTGCAGCTATAAAAAAGGGCGAGCATGTACATGTTCAAAATGTAAGAACGAAGCTTGGTGAAGTGTACGACTATGCATACCACCCTGCTTTGCATGAATTGACTCACCCTCAGCGCAACCTTACTTTTAACGGCTACCGCCGTAAAAGTGGTGAAGTGGGTATCCGTAATGAAATATGGATTGTACCTACTGTAGGTTGTGTAAATGGTATTGCAGAACAGATTATCCGCGAGTTTAAAGCTGAAGTTAATCCTGATGATATCGACGGACTGGAAGTGTTTAAACACAGTTACGGATGTTCACAATTAGGTGATGACCACGAAAATACGCGTGCAATTTTATCTGATATTGCTTTGCACCCAAATGCCGGCGGTGTGCTTGTCCTCGGATTGGGATGTGAGAACAATCGTATCGACGAGTTCGAAACTGGACTGGGTGATTACAATAAAGAACGTATCAAGTTTCTTTCAAGCCAGAAGGTGGGTGACGAAGTTGAAGCCGGTATAGAACTGTTAAAGGAAATCTATGCTCAGGTACGTAAAGACAGGAGAGAACCTATCCCTATTTCCGAATTGAAAGTGGGACTGAAATGCGGTGGCTCTGATGGTCTGTCGGGTATTACCGCGAATCCGCTGGTGGGCTATTTCTCTGATTTTCTGATCAGCCAGGGAGGAACAACAATCTTAACTGAAGTGCCTGAAATGTTTGGTGCAGAAACTATCCTGATGGATCGTTGCGTAAACGAACAGGTATTTGATAAGACTGTGCATTTGATTAATGACTTTAAGCAATATTTTATTGACCTAAAGCAGCCTATTTATGAAAATCCTTCTCCAGGTAACAAAGCAGGTGGTATTTCGACTCTGGAGGATAAATCATTGGGCTGTACGCAGAAAGGCGGAATCGCTAATGTGGTAGACGTACTTAAATACGGTGAGCGTTTAAAAACTAAAGGCTTGAACCTGCTAAGTGCACCGGGCAACGATCTGGTGGCGACTACAGCATTGGGTGCCTCTGGATGCCATATCGTATTGTTTACCACAGGACGTGGTACACCTTTCGGAAGTTTTATCCCTACATTGAAAATTGCTACGAATTCTGATCTTGCTTCGAGAAAACCCCATTGGATCGACTACAATGCAGGGCCCCTTGCAGAAGACAAAACATTCGATGAAGCTCTTGAAGAGTTTGTCACTAAAATAGTTGGCGTTGCCAGCGGCGAAAAAGCACATCATGAGAAATCAGGTTTCCGCGAGATCGCAATTTTTAAAACAGGAGTAACACTATAGAGATTTAATATACTTTTATAGCAGCCAGATTTTGATCGCCTCAAAATCTGGCTTTTTTATGTTTATGCGCTTTGAAATTCACAGGGTCTTGATACTGTCAAATGTCCTTTCCGTCATTTTCAATGAGATGGAATTATAACTTTATTCAAGAAGTTCTTTTTAAAGATCGAAGCATCCCTAAATTTTCTTCCATTATCTTCTAAGGCTTATGTATGCCGGCTTAACATTGTGTTAATATAAGAACGCGTTCTTTGTGCTACACGAACTAATTAAAGTATCGTTGGCATAGTCTTTTAAAATGATATTTGGTGATTGCAAATTTACAGGTAAATTCATCTTTACAGCCTTTGTGTTTTTGCTGCGCTTTGCAACGGCCTATTCAGCAGAACTACCTGAGTCAGCACTTAAAAATACAATTGAATTAAGTAACCGATCGCCAGACTCAGCATTCCTCATTCTTAAGAGATTGTATCATGAGGCGCTGAATAGAAACGATAAGAAGACTATCGGCATATGCCTGAAACAGATGGGAGAAATCTGTTATGCGCAAGGACATCTGGCCCAATCGCTCGACTATCATCAGCAGGCTTACAGGGTCTTCATCCAACTTGGTGACAAAAGATTGCTGGCCGATAATTTTAATGATATGGGGATTGTGTATTACCAGAATAGGGATATTAAATCATCGTGCAAGCAATATGACCTGGCGCTGCATTTATATAAAGACCATAATGACAAAGTCGGACTTGGAGATACTTATGGCAACATCGGACACCTGTTTGAGAAAGAACAGCGCTATGACAGTGCTTTTTATTATCAGCGGAAGGCGTTAACTGCTTATACGCATGTAAATCATAAGCAGGGAATGGCGAAGATCTACGAAAATCTGGGAAGTATCTTTGAAGATTTGGTGCGCTACGACTCTGCCCGGTATTATTTTGACCGTTCCCTTCAATTATATAAGGCAGTGAATAATCAGCTGTCGAGTATAGAGGTGATCAATAATATCGGCGATGTGTTACGCAAAACCGGTGATTATGAGCAAGGGCTGCAGTATTCGAAAAATGCACTGAGGATGTCGCTTGGTATGAAGAATGAGTATCAGCAGGCATCTGCTTATAGGGACATCGCAAAGTCATACCACCTCCTCGGACAAAAAGATAGTGCTTTCTACTACCTGGAACTCAGCAGAAAACATCTGCTGAATATTTATTCTGATCAGAATAACAGGCAGATGTCTTTTCTGCAAATTATTTATGATACGGATAAAAAGAATGACGAGATCGCTAAGCTGGAAAATGGGCATAAAATCAATACCATCATTGGTATATCTGCCGCTATCGTTATCCTGCTGCTGGTAATCCTTGGCCTGCTGACCATTTCCGGGCAAAGGCTCAAGTTGCGGGAGAATATAGCTATAGCAGAAAAAAATGCACAGCTCAATATTGCCCAGCAGGAACAGCTTGAACTTAAAAGTAAGGAGCTGACTACGCATACGCTACAGGTGATACAGCACAATCATTTTCTGGAAAGCATGCGCAGTAAAATTGAAGAGATGCTTAAAGAAGAAAAACGCGATCAGAAAAAGCAGTTACAACAGCTGGTGAAACAAATCAGCCAGAATATTAATCAGGATCAGCAGTGGAAAGATTTTACCACTATGTTTGAACAGCTCCATCAATCTTTTTTTGATAATCTTAAAGCCCAGTGTGAGGATCTTACTGTGAATGATATGCGACTGATTGCACTGCTTAAAATGAATATGCCTTCTAAAGATATGGCGGCCATATTTGGGATCTCTCAGGATAGTTTGCGCGTAGCCCGCTACAGACTCAGGAAGAAACTTAACATTAATCAGGGAGATAACCTGAGCGCATTCATACAAACAATTTAATGGGAAATTCGATAATTTTTAAGGTTAACAATTTCTTAATGTTACGCTAACTAAAACATAATGGCGATTGTGTTTCTTGTAAATATCAGGTAATCAAATGTTTGTATTGGCTGTGTATACGGTGTATGCGTTATGTATACACTGTCGGTAACGCTGTTCACATTTTGTATACGCCGTAATCTTGACATCAGAAATAACTACCTGCACCTTTGAAGCGGTGATTGAAAACCTTCACCCGCAATCAAAAATCAAAATAATAATGAAACTAATTTTAAAAACTTTTCTGTGCTTAATGTTAAGTGTTACTATCGCCAGGGCGAGCAACATTAAAGGACATGTTTATGACCAGAATACGGGCGAGCCTTTGGTTGGAGCCTCCGTAAAGATCGGAACTGACAGGGCTACGCTTACGGGACTGGATGGCTCTTTTGAGTTTAAGAAGGTTGTCGCCGGAAATGCTATACTGAAGGTATCGTATGTAAGTTACAAGGTTTTCTCCAAACAAATTGTTATTCTGAAAGAAGACAATGCTTCTCTTAATATCTATTTGACCAAGGATAACGGGAATGATCTTGGTGAGGTAGTCATTGCTTCTAAACATGATGGAGCTACTGAAAATACAGCGAGGAAAATTGAGCAGAAGTCTTTCCAGGTGATGAATGTAGTGTCAGGACATGCAATGGAAATTTCTCCTGACCTCACGGTGGCAAATGCGATCCAGCGTGTTTCTGGTGTATCGATAGAAAGAAGCAGCAATGGTGATGGACAGTATGCTATTTTAAGGGGTATGGACAAGCGCTATAATTATACCTTGGTAAACGGGATTAAGATACCCAGCCCTGATAATAAATTCAGGTATGTGCCACTGGATATTTTTCCTGTAGAATTATTAGAGCGTCTGGAAATTTATAAATCATTGACACCGAATATGGAGGGTGACGCTGTTGGCGGAGTAGTGAATATGGTAATGAAAGATGCCCCTTCAAAGCTCGCTGTCAGTGCAAACGTTGCTACAGGTTACAGTCAGCTATTTTTCGACCGTAAATACCTTGGTTTTGATGCCGGTGCTGTAAACGCTAAATCACCATATGAACTGAATGGCCGTGATTATAATGCGAAACCTGCTGATTTCTCTACCGGAACGGTAGACTTCAAAGCAAAACAGGCTGCGCCGAATTTAGTAGGGGGAATCTCCATTGGTCAGCGTTTTCTAAATAATAAGTTGGGTGTTCTTGTTGCAGGAAGCATACAGAATACCTACAGAGGTACCAACAGTACTTTCTTCAATTCAACAATTAATGCAACGGATAAAATATCCAGGATTACTTCAATGGATTACAGACAGTATAGCGAGCAGCAAAAGCGCTATGGCCTGCATGCTAAAATTGACTATAAGTTCAATCTATACAATACATTGTCGCTTGTTAATTCTTATGTAAATCTAACCAATATTCAGACACGTGACCAGGTGACGACTAACTTTTCAAGTGATTATAAGCCAGAGTCGGGCAGCGCACAATTGAGTTACTCTACCAGGGCGAGGTTTACTGAACAACAGATTTATAATACTACACTGCATGGCGAACATACATTGGTGCCGCAAAAGCTGAAACTGAACTGGTCGGCCGTATATTCATCGGCCAAAAATGATGTGCCTGATGAATCATCTGTTACACTGAACGGCCTGCGTACAGCTAACATAGATTCAAAGACTACAGTGGCTAAAGGTGGCTTGACGCATCGCTGGTCGCGCAATACAGATGAAGATAAAGCAGGTTACATTGACCTTACCTACACGGCAGCTATTGCAGGCGTAAATGTAGATTTTACAGCTGGTGGTTTATACCGTGATAAACAACGAAGTAGTTTCTATAACAACTATACCTTTGAACCACTGGTGCTGAATACCACTTATGGTGTTGATTTCACTAATTATGCGGATATTAAATGGGATATCCAGAATCCAAAAGGGGCGGTAGCCAATGCGCTGACGTACAACGCTTCTGAAAAGACAAGCGCAGGTTACGGAATGTTTACCTTTAAAATCAATCAGCTCGATGTGATCGGTGGTGCCAGGGTAGAGCACACTAACCAGGGGTATGCGATGTTATTCTCTGCCGGTGAGCTGCGCCCTACAGGTAGCCAGATATATACGGATGTGTTGCCGAGTCTGAACTTAAAATACGGCTTAACAAACACTCAGAATCTAAGGGCCACTTATTTCCGCTCCATAAACAGACCAGGATTTTTTGAACTGATTCCAGGAGGCAGGACTTTAGAGGAATACCGCGAACGTGGAAATCCTGATCTGAAGCGTGCTATTGCAGATAATATTGATTTCAGATATGAGCTTTTTCCTAATAGCGGAGAACAATTGTTGATCGGTGCTTTTTACAAAAAGATTAAAGATCCGATTGAATATACTATTAAGGCAGATGAGACAAGAGGTCAGGATTCTTATTATGAACCAGGTAACTTTGGCACAGCAAAAAATTATGGACTGGAGCTGGATTATATGAAATTCTTTAACAAATTCGGTTTTAAAGCGAATTATACTTATACACATTCACGAATTACTACCGACAAAGATACAAGGGTAAGAAATGCTGTTACCGGCGATCTTGAGCCAATGATTGTTCAGCAAACAAGACCGCTATTTGGTCAGGCTGCTCATATAGGAAACCTTTCGTTGCTATACAAGGATACTAAAAACGGATGGGACGCACAATTGGCCGGATCTTATACAGGTGAAAGAATCAATACTATTTCTCAGTTTGTAGATAACGATATCTGGCAGAAAGGATTTATCCAAATGGATGCATCTGTAGAGAAGAGGTTTAAAAATAGTTTCAGCGTATTTGTAAAGGCAGGTAACCTGCTAAATACCCCTACAACGCTATTTATAAAAGGAATAAATGCTGAGAATGCAGGATTGCCAAATCAGGATGCGAATAGTAACGAGACACTCATCCGTAAAGATTTTTACGAACAAACTTATTTAATTGGCTTAAGGTACAAATTATAAAAGACAGGATATCAAATTAGTTTGAAACTATTAGGAGCTTGCAATTCAATCATGAAATCTAAACTCATAATAGCTTCATAAGCGATAAACTACATTATTTGATAAACAACATTATTTATTAATGAACTATATGAAATTAAAAACATTATTAATGTGTGCAGTAGTAATGACTGCATTATTTACAGGCTGTGAAAAAGCAAATGTGGATGTAGATACAAGTCCTACGCCAACTAATACAAGTGGTGTATCGGGTGAGGTTTACGGCATATGGACTAAAGGAAGTGTAATCAGAGTAACTGGCGATATTATTATTCCGGTTAACAAGTCGCTGACCATTGAGGAGGGGGTAATTGTAATTATGGATACGCTGGCCAGGCCGGAGATCATTTTGAACGGGAATTTGTATTCAATGGGGACCGCCGCAAACCCGGTTAAGTTTACCATCGAAGAAAGTTACAGAAACCAGGCACACAGGTTCGGCAAGATGTGGGGTGGAATTCTGGCCGCTAAGACAAATACAGAATTGTTGCTGGACAATACGATCCTGGAATATGGTGGTGCAACAACTACTGAAGCATCTACCTCGGTAAAACTTGGATTGTATAAAGCAAAAAGCGGAGAAAATACACCCGCAATATGGACCTCTAATGTGAATAGTAAAGTAGTTGTCGTCAACAGTACTTTCAGGTATTTTAATGATGACTGTACTTATCTGGAAGGCGGGAAAATCATCTTTGCAAATAATAAATTCTATTCTACCGGGGCGACAGGTGGAGAAGGGATTAACATTAAATCTGGATGTCTGGCCGATATTGCTTACAACTTGTTTTACTCTACTAATACCAATGCGCTGAAACTTTCAAATACAGGAGACCGTGTTCCGCAGGCACATGTGGTTGCGTTTAACAATACGCTGTTAAATACAGGATGGAGAAGGCCAACTGTAAAAGGAGGGTCAGTATGGTTAGAATCTACCATATATGCAGAGCTTTACAATAATATTTTCGCCAATACCCGTTTCGGGATTAAAAGGGATACTAAATTGCCTGAAGATTCAAGGTCTGTATTTAAAAACTCATTGTATTATGGGTATACACAGCTTGGTGTTGACCAGTTTCAGCCTGGTAAAGATATCGTGGGTGGAACGAATGACGTAATTGGTACGCTAGCTGGTGCAAATGACCCTAAGTTTGTCAACTTTCCTGTGTCAACCGCTACAGACAGTCCTACATTTAACGAGAGCTGGGACTTTCATCTGCTTGAAGGATCACCGGCTTTAAATAAAGGGATTAAAACCTTTACACGTAATTTTCCTGACGGCCTTACCGTTAATGGAATTGTTTATACTACAGCAGAGCCGTCTTCATATATCGGAGCTTTCGGTTTAAAATAATCTTTATATGACCATTCATTCCCCGGATTTTATACATCCGGGGAGTATCTTTTATTAATTTATACAATGCTTAAACAACATCTTACAATTCTATTTTCTATAGCTTTTCTGTTATTATTTGCCAGCTGTAGCAGCAGGAAATCTTCTGCTGTGCAGGATAGGGTAATCGCTGATACACTCAGCCTGATTCAGCCTGCTATCGTTACAGAGAAAGTACAATCCGATTCTGACGATCCTGCCATCTGGGTAAACCCCGCAGACCCAAATAAAAGCCTGGTCATAGGAACCGATAAATCGGCCAATGGCGGACTGTATGTATTCGATCTGAATGGCAAAATACAGCCTCAGTTAACGGTGAAAGGATTACAGCGTCCTAATAATGTCGATGTGGTCTACGGATTAAAATTAAACGGAAAACCTGTGGATCTGGCTGTTACTACAGAACGTTTTACACATAAACTCAGAATTTACGCGCTGCCGGACATGACGCCGGTAGACAATGGTGGCATTGCGGTGTTCGAAGGTGAAACTGCTCCGGAATACAGAGACCTGATGGGAATAGCTTTGTACACCAGCAAGCCGGGCCATATATATGCAGTAGTAGGACGCAAAACAGGTCCCAAAGATGGGTCTTACCTATGGCAATACCTCTTATCAGATGATGGCACCGGAAATGTGAAGGCAGAACTGGTAAGGAAATTTGGGAACTATAGCGGCAAAAAAGAAATTGAAGCTATTGCTGTAGATAACGAACTTGGATATATCTATTACTCTGATGAGCAATATGGGGTGAGGCAGTACTATGCAGATCCTGAAAAAGGAAATCAGGAACTTGCCCAGTTTGCAAAAACAGGATTTAGTGAAGACCATGAAGGCATTTCTATTTATAAAACGTCGGCAACTAAGGGGTACATCCTCGTGTCTGACCAGGGGTCAAACCGCTTTCATATTTTTAAAAGAGAAGGAACTTCAGTCAATCCATACGACCATCAGCTGCTGAAAATCGTGAAGGTAGCTGCGGGCCATAGTGATGGGTCGGATGTGGTAAATGTGCCCTTGAATGCAACTTTCAAACATGGCCTTTTTGTAGTAATGAGTGATGACAGGACTTTTCATTATTACCGCTGGGAGGATATTGCGGGCAAACAACTTGATATAAAATGATAGCTTCATAACCTATAAAAAACAGATGAAAAAAGCACTATTACTGTTGATATCGATAATTTCATTGTTTGCTGATCCTATTCAGGCACAACATAAAAAAGAAGCTGGAGCGGCAACTGAGCCGGTGAGATTAATCCGAGGCCCTTATTTACAGGTAGCCAGCAGCACTGGTATTCTTGTACGCTGGAGAACGGATGTTTCTGCCAGATCTAAAGTAAGGTTCGGTACTGTTATAGGTAAGCTGGACCAATCTGCAGAAGATCTTACACTGGTTACGGAGCACAAAATAAAACTGGGGGGACTGAAGCCTTGTACTAAGTATTATTACGTTGTTGGAGGATTAAATGATACTCTTCAGGGAAATGAGGATAACTTCTTTGTTACCCTGCCTGAGCCGGGAAAGGCTGGTCATTACCGCATTGCGGCATTAGGCGATTGTGGTGATAATTCCATCAATCAGCGCCATGTAAAAGCAGAGCTGTTAAAATATCTGGGCAGTAATGAGCTGAATGCATGGATTCTGCTGGGCGACAATGCTTATCAGGACGGTACGGATTCGTAATTTCAGAGTAAGTTTTTCAACATTTATAAAGATGATCTGCTGAAAAAATATCCTTTATATCCGGCGCCGGGAAACCATGATTATCATGATACAGACCTGACCGCTAAACATGCGCAGGAAACTCATGAGACAGCATATTATCAGAATTTCTCCATGCCTACAGAAGGAGAAGCCGGTGGTGTACCTTCGCATACCCAGGCTTTTTACTCTTTTGATATTGGAAATATCCACTTTTTGTCACTGGACTCTTACGGCAAAGAGCAGAATTCTTACCGTCTCTATGATACCATTGGTCCCCAGGTACAGTGGATTAAAAAAGACCTTGCGGCAAACAAGAATAAAGGATGGGTGATTGCTTTCTGGCACCATCCTCCATACACAATGGGTTCCCATAATTCAGACGAAGAAGAGGAGCTGGTAAAGATCAGGGAGAATTTTATTGGGATCATTGAGCGTGCTGGTGTTGATGTAGTGCTGAATGGCCATAGCCATGGCTATGAGCGCAGCAGATTGATACAGGGCCATTATGGGATGGAAAAAACATTTGATGCAAAGAAACATAATCTGAGTTCTTCATCTGGAAAGAATGATGGTACTGAAAACTCTGCGCCTTATACAAAAACAGTGAAAAATAATAAAGGAACCGTCTACGTACTCAGCGGCTCTGCCGGAAAATTAGGAGGTAAGCAGGCTGAATATCCACATAATGCCATGTATTTTTCTGATGCAGATCATGGAGGCTCTTGTGTACTTGATATACAGGGTAATCGTCTGGAGCTGAAATGGATCTGCGCCGATGGTGTAATCCGCGATCAGTTTACGATGGTGAAAGAGCAAGGCAAAGATGGCACGAAATAAGGCGAAAACATTCATCGCTGCCAGCTTGTGGTTAACTTGTCTTTGTGTTATTGTTTTGGGATTAAAGACAGAGGATAAGAGCATAGGTGTAAGTCATGCTGTCAACAATTTCAGGGAAGGTAGTGCTGCATTCAGGACTTCTTCCCTGAGTTTAATCCACTCGCTGTCGTTACTCGACAGCAGTAAGGCTTCTGTAATTCTTGCGCAATAGGCACTGGCAAAAAGCCGGATGGACTATAAGCGCATTGAGTTCTTTATGGATTATTTCTTTGAAAGCTCATCACTCATCTATAACAGGCCGGCAAAGGTGGAGGTAGATGAGCCTTATATGGAATATCAGGAGCCTTCAGGGTTCCAGGTGATGGAAGTATTATTATTTGAAGATCATCCTTTCTTGCACAAGGCCGACTTATTGGAACAGGCTGAGTTGTTGGCTTCTTCAGCTGAAGATTTGAATTCCCTGCTGTATAAATTTGAAGGCACAGATAAAGAAATCCTT
>JAATFQ010000216.1 GCA_015655115.1 Sphingobacteriales bacterium | reverse complement strand
CTTATTCCGCTAAAAGCCAATCAGGCTCCGCCTGCCGGAGTACTCATCGATCAGACACCAGAAGAATTTATAAACGCAATTGCTAACCACAGGTTCTGGGAGAGAGAGAAAAAACCAGATGTACCTGCATAACACAGCCTAGGGAAACTATTATTAAAGCCCTGTTTCATGCCTCCAGAAATGGCGAAATACCACTGTTGCAGGAAGTAATTGAGAATGGAGCGGATGTGAATGCGAAGGATGAAAAAGGTTATACTCCTTTGATCATTGCCTGCTATAACAATCAATTGCAGGCAGCATTAGTATTAATTAATGCTAATGCCGAAATAGATGCCAGTGATGCCGGAGGTAATACAGCATTAATGGGCGCGGCATTTAAGGGCTATGCTGATATTGCGGCCCTTTTAATTAAACACGGGGCAAAAATTGACCTTCAGCACGGTAACGGTGGCACAGCATTGATGTTTGCCTCTATGTTTGGAAGAAATGAACTGATCAGGCTTTTGCTGGCCAGTGGTGCTAACCCAGAGATGACCGAATGTAGAGGAATGACTGCACAGGACCTCGCTATACAGCAAGGTAACCATGAAGGTGCCGCATTGCTCCAGCAAAACCAAAAGCCGGCGTAACATCAGGATGTGTATTTAATGGGAAGGATTATCCATGATCCTTCCCTACTTTTATTCAGATTGATCAGTAATCAGAGGCATTGCAAAACCAGGCTCACCTTTACCTAAAAATGAATCACGCAATTGCCTTCCCAGCAGCACATGTGCGGCAACCTGTGGTGCTCTTTTCTCGTAATAACGCTTAAAAGCAGCAGCATGATCATTTTCTTCCGACAAACATTTTGCCAGTACCTTAGCATCAACCATAGCGTTTGTAGTTCCGGCACTGGTAAAAGGCAGGGCCAAATGAGCAGCATCGCCAATAAGCACTACGTTCTCATGGTGGAAAGATGGTAAAGGGTCAAAATCCCTGGTATTCCAAACATAGCTTTTACTGAAATCATTACACCTGAGGATTTCCATTACTGGCGCAGGAAAACCTTTTAGCAGAGCAAGACAAAAACTCTTCAATGCTTTGGGCGACTGTATTTCAATATCGCCCAGCATAACAGGGTCGTACTGCATGTACCACACCAGTTCTGTGGCAGTTGTTGGAATAAGACCAAAGGCAAGGCCTATTGTACTCTCCTGGAACTTGGTAAACCTTCCGGCATATGCTGCGGCCATGCCGGGATGTTCTACAACCCCCACTATTTCCTTAACTCCACCAGGTTCAAACTTTACTTCACCAAAAACCTGTTTTCTAACCACAGAATTTGCTCCGTCAGCACCGATAAATAAATCGCCATACTCCATTTCGCCGTTTAGAAAAGCGGCTGCCACAATACGGCTGTCTTTATAAATAAAATGCGAAAAATTACGCTGATCATAGACCCTGCCGGCATCCATCAAACGCGATAAATAAGCTGTCAGGTCCGTACGCTTAAAACATTGCCACTCCTTCAGCGACAGTTTATGAACCAACTCTCCATCCGGCCGCATGAATACAAAGGTATCCACCATTTTTCCTGGCAGCACAGCTTGTTCAGTCCCCAGCTCGTTTAAAATTGACATTCCCTCGTGGTGCATCAAAAAAGCATGTCCTCCTCCGTGCTGCCCCATTACTCTTTCATTTACACTTACATCTACCCCATTACGATGTAAATATATGCCCATACATAAACCAGCGATGCCACCACCTATAATTACAACCTTTGTCATAAACTGAATGTATTTTTAATTCTGGACAATGCGTCGGTCAGGATATCCTCAGAGGTAGCAAAACTCATTCTTATAAAACCCTCAGCCCCCTCACCAAACCACTCCTTAGCACCGGGTACTACAGCAACTTTTGCCTCTTCCAATAAGAGCTGGTAAATTTCATTACTGCTGCGGCCCGTACCCTTAATATCTGTAAAAGCTACATAACATCCTTCCGGTGCAATACAATTAAACCCAGGGATCGTATTCAGTTCCCGCACGCACAAATCCTTCATCCGCTGCAGGTGTGCTACAAACCCCTGTAACCAATAATCACATTCATTCAAAGCTGTCATTGCCGCAACCTGCGATAGTACATTTGCACCATGAATAGTCGAGTTGTGTAAAGAAGCAGCAAATAAAAGCGCATAATGTGCAGGGTTCGAAGCCATCACTGTACCAATCCTTAACCCGGCAAGTCCGTAAGATTTGCTGTAACCAGTAACAGTGACGGTCTGGTTTCTTATTTCTTCATTCAGGGAGGCAATGCTGGTAAACACATTTGGAGCAAATACAATATCGCTCCAGATCTCATCTGATAAGATAATCAGGTTATGCTTACAGGCTATTTCTCCAATAGTAAGGAGTTCCTGTCTGCTGAATACTTTACCTGTAGGATTAAGCGGATTACACAGGCAGATCATCCTGGTTTTAGTACTGATCAGGCGCTCCAGCAAATCAAAATCTACGGCCGCATCTCCCGGGGGGATGGCAAAAGGTACAGCCTTACCGCCTACTGTTTCGGTCGCATACCGAAACAGAAAATCCACAGGATCGAAGATGATAACTTCATCGCCTGTGGAAACAAATGTTTTACAGATCAGATATATGCCAAAAGCAGCACTATCCACAGGGAATATAAATTCGGGATGTGCAGGGATATTACGTTTATGTGTAAAAAAAGAGGCCACACTTTCCTTAAACTCCGTCAATCCTGCCGGGGGGCCATATGACAGGTATCTGTCTTGCGTAAAGCGGATAATGGCTTCAGCAATCTCCGGGGCACACGGAAAATCAGGATCTGCAGCAGTCAGAGGAATAACACCCTCCGGCACTGTTGCCCATCTTAAATTAAATGCTCTTTTTTTTAAAATATCAAGGTTAACGGAGTTATGTTCAAACATCCCCCTAAACTAGAGATTTTAACGAATTATTAAAATTATAATCCCTGTAAAATTTCCAGAAATCTTTCTTTCACCAGGGGTTTGATGATAAAAGCAGAAACAGCATTAATATTATTGGATCTTTCCATCTCATGCGGGGAGATTGACGATGAAACAATATAAAGCTGCGTCTCTCTGGCCAAAGATGTACGCAGCTCCTCATATTCCGCTAAAAACTCCCATCCATCCATTACAGGCATATTCAGATCAAGGAATATAACATCAGGTAATGCTTCCCTGTTATGCGCAATTTCTTTTAAGTGTGTAATCGCCTGATAACCATCAGAAAAAACTTCTACATCTACATTATCACTTACCTTTAAAATTGTTTTTTTTGTAAGAAATACAAAAATATCATCGTCATCAATCAAATAAACCTTTTTCATTGCCTCAAACATTTTGATTCACAAATTCAATTGAAAATTTAGCTCCCTGATCAGGAGCACTTTCTACCCAAATCCTACCTCCCATAGCTTCAACCTGCGTTTTTGTCATAAACAAACCTAATCCCTTAGCATCAGGATGACGGTGAAATATTTTCCCTATTTTAAAGATACTGTCTTTATGCTTAACCATGTCTATTCCCAAACCATTATCCTGTACAGTGAGTACAACATTATCTTTATCCCTGCGCGACGCCAGCTTCACTGTCAGCTGCCTGTCTGGCGATTGGTATTTAATTGCATTACTCACCAGGTTATAGAAAATACTGGATAAGTATTTATGTGGATATCTTACCCCCGGTGCCTCTTCAAAATTAACATGAATTTTAGCATTTGCTTTCTTAATCTCCATATGGAAACCATCCAGCGTTTCCTGCAAACAGGCATTCAGCAGCAGTTCATCAGATTTGATGTCACTATTCTGCCTTATCTGTATAGATTCTACAAGCTCATTAAATGTATTTTTGAGGTTTTCAATTACAGGCTCCAGCTTTGTTACCAGTAACCGCTGCTCTTCGATATCTTCAGCTTCCTTGATAAACTCAACAAGCATAGATATATTAATCAGGGGGCCCCTCAGGTTGTGTGAGACAATATTACAAAAATCCAGCAGCTGTGTGTTCTGAGTAGAGAGCTGTTCCATGATCAGACTTTGTTTCTCCTCCAGCAACTTTCTCTCTGTAATATCAATTCCAAACCCTATTACCATTATAAATTCGCCGTGTTCATCGTGCACAGGAAACATACGGCGCAAATAGGTTAACGTCTTCCCGGAGGGATCAAGCTGGCTTTCTTCCCATCCAATAGTTTTACCTGTTTTTTTAACCTCCATAAACTGCTCACGCCGCTCCAATGCAATGACAGGATCCCGGTTTCTGAAAGCAGCATATTCAAAATCATCTTTTCCAATAATATAGCGGCGGAACTCTTCGTTTTTAATAGCACCGGGATTCGCAAAAAGATATTTATGATCGGCATCAAAAACTACAATGTCAGAAGGAATATTATTGAGTATACTTTCATAAAACTCTTTAATACTACTATTCATTATGGGTAGTCTCATTTGTAAAAGCGTAACCACCTGCCCGGCAAGCAGCAACAGTCCCTCATGCTGTGACTCAGAAATCTGGAGGGGAGTAGTATTCGCGACACAAAGATGTCCGATAATTAAATCACCGTAAACAACAATGGGTACAGCAACGTGAAAGGGATAATGTACATGCTGCGGGTGATCCCGGGAAGTTTCTTTCAGATCAATCCCTATTTTTGATTTATACCAGATTCTTTCTTCATCAATAAAGGTAAGCGTACTTATCTCAGCATGTGTCAGAATACAGGCTAGTTTAACGATATTGTCAAACTCAGCTTCCTCATTAGTGTCAAGAATCTCCAACACATAAAGCGCAGAAAGTCTCTCAGCCTCATTTTTAAGTATTGGTAAATTAATCATATGCAGATTTTGGTCGGCAAAATACAGAACATAAAGCTAATTATTAGACTGATCTTTCAGCTAATTATAACAGGAGTCCGCAAAAGCATACCCAATATAGAGTTTTTTCCGCATATATCGCATCACACCAAATTTAAAACCAAATCTTTTATGCATTGCAGAATGAAGATGCTGCAGCTTCAGGATACGCGCGAACTTTCGGCCTGACCAATTATAGATTTAATTGCTCCATTTAACTTCTGGGAAGAATCACTAAGGAATTTAAGTGTTTCCGCCGAGTCTTCCCCGGGATATTTAATTAAAAACTCTGTTAAGCTCATAATATTAGCCAGCGGTGCACGTACCATATGGCTCTGCATCCATGCTATCTCCATCAAATCGTGATTCTGTTGCTCAATACGCTGTATATAATTGATCCGTTCAGATACATCCGTTGCGATAACCAGCCGGGCTTCTTTATCTTCAAAATAAATTACATTCGTTTCTATCTCCACCGGAAAAACCTGCTTCTGCTTATTCATATGGATCAGTAAACCAGAATAATCCCCCGGTTTAAGCATGCTATGCAATTCCATCAGCTTACTGCTTTCAGTCTCCGCCCTGATCTGCGTCACCTGCATAGACAGAAACTCTTCCCGGCTATATCCATATTTCTCGCAGGCGGCATTATTCACATGCAGAAAATCTCCCGTTTTCATGTCAAATACATACATCGGCACCGGATTGGATTCAAAGGTATTACGGTAATATTTTTCCGAAGCATCAAGCCTGGAAACCAGATCGGCTTCTTTTACTATGGTGACTTCCAGCCCTCTCAGTACCTTATTGATCAGCATAACGCTGATCAGCGATACAAAAACCAGATTACCTGAGTAAGAAATCCATAAAGGCAAATCATAACTTTCCAATAAAGGAATGTCAAACAGTTTATAATAAATAACAAACCCTATGCAAATACATACCAATGTATTGATACCGACAAAGATATAAGTCCTTCTCTTCGGCAAAATCATAGCTGAAAAAATAGTAATGATCACCAGATACAACACCCCCGGCCCATCAGCCCCCAAAGCAACCAGATACACCACTGCAAGTATATAGAGCAAAAACAACGAAAGGAGTTTTCTCATATGAATCATGATCTTCTTACTGAAAACTATGGATAAAAAAAGAAATACAAATGCTAAGTTAAACCACTGAATAAAAATATTACCGGCAAAAAAACCAAAAGATACTGACGAAGTAAATGCAATTAAACTAGCCAAAAATCCATAACTGATGAGCGTAGAAAAAAGCCTTTTGCGCCAAAAAACCTGGTGCTCATCAGGAAAATCATCCTTTTTCAGCACAGCCTTTTCAATTGCAAGTTTATACTTGTGCCACAAGTCCTCTATGTCAGACATCTTCCCTAAATGGTTACATCAAAAAAATAAAAAGCAAAAGTTAATCCAGTTTATGCCATAACCGCAATAACATTGATAAATTTACTGCCTATACCAAAAAACATACCGCTCTATGCAGAATGATATATTTTCGAGTGATGCTGCATTCGACAGCCTATACACGCTAAGGGCACAACAGCTGTCCGCTATACACTGGACCCCCCTTCAAATAGCAATCAAGGCCGCCACCTTTCTGACAGGCGGAACAGGAAAACACATTCTTGACATAGGCAGTGGCGTCGGTAAATTTTGCATTATCGGTGCCCATTACTTTCCAAGTCATATTTTCTATGGGGTCGAACAGCGAAGAACCTTAATTGACGAGGCAATAATTGCCCAAAATGCTACAGCAACAACAAATGCACAGTTCATATATGGTAATTTTACAGACCTGGAAACTGATCATTACGACCATTTCTACTTTTATAATTCATTCAGTGAAAACATCTTTCATTATAAACCCATAGATAATCTTGTAGATGCATCGGCAGCTCTGTATACCAGCTATATTGAGCATTTCCATCAGATGCTGGAAGAAAAACCAGCAGGAACAAGGCTGGCAACTTTTCACTGTCATCATAATCAGATTCCACCCGGTTATAAAAGGGTGGAACACATTACCGGTCAGCAGTTGAAATTCTGGATAAAGGTATAAAAAAAGACCCCCCGGTACGGAGAGTCCAATTTAGTAAATCTATTTATCTGAGGAGTTTAAGCCCATAAATTAAACGGATAAATACCATCATCATTCAATTGCTGAAGTGCAGCCTTAACTACCGGAGCATCTTCCTTAAAGGTAACACCAAACCACTTCGCTTCTGTGGGGATCATTTTAACTACACCCTTACCAGAATTAATCAAAGTATCAGCCACTTCAGGAATCAGGAACTCTGCTTTAAGCTCTGCTAAATTTTCATCCAGGAACTTATAATATTCTGCTTCAGACCAATTTACAAATGCCGGAGTGAAGCAAAAGAAGTTCATACTTACCTTAGTATCCAAAGGCAGCTCTACATCCGCATCCGCTTCTTTAGTAAAAGCTCTTCCATCTTTTTTATAAATTTCTTTACGCTCTGTAATACTCACAATATTCTGTAACGCATCTACATTAATTTCGCCTCTTGTAACAGAACCATTATCGCTGAGCGTATTTTTTAACTCATAACCTATGCAGGCATATTTGCCGTCTTCAATGCCATCAATCAGGTAGTCATAACTCTGCTTAAAAGCGTCAAACCCATAAAAATCATCAGCATTTATAACAGCAAAAGGAGCATCAAGAACATCTTTACAGCATAATAAAGCATGCATAGTACCAAATGGCTTGGTACGTCCTGCAGGGATCTCTCTGCCACCGCTAAAACTCTCCAGAGACTGATAAACATAATCAGTTTCAATTTTACCTGCCAGTTTAGGCTCTATTCCCGCCTTAAACGATTCAGCAAATTCCTCACGGATAATAAATATCACCTTACCAAAACCAGCTTTAATTGCATCGTAGATAGAATATTCCATAATTGTCTCGCCAGAAGGACCAAAAGACTCAGTTTGTTTGTTTCCCCCGTAACGACTTGCCATGCCGGCAGCCAGTATAACCAGAGAAGGTTTGGTTGTAGCCATAAATTTTAAAGATTAATTGTAATACTTGCAAAAGTTACTTCATTTTTTCTAAATCCTGCCTAAGAATCTAATAAAAACACTTGTTAAATGTAAAAAAAGGCATGATATACTATAATATTCAAAAAGCATGCCGTCTATCCAATATTAAATATTTGTAATGTTATAACATTATTATATGCACAAAGTTCAATAATTGTTAAATAATTAATGTTCCCTGAATTAAAGGCAACCGCCTGTCGAATAATATGTTAAATTATTCAACAGATATTTGAAACATGAAGTTTTTTTTATACTATTACAATAAAATAACGCTCAGATATTTAATCGGAACAAGAATCTGTTTTTTAAATATTCTCTCAGGCATTATAAAACCAACCAACTTATTTTTTTAATACATTAATATCAAAAATTATGGTTTTAGACCTCAATAAGGAATGGATAAACAATGTGCAAACCTATCGTAAATGCCCACACTGCCAAAAGGGACAATTAGATACCAGGGTAAAAAGGAGTTTTCTGGTAAAATACGTGTTTTTCTGGATGGACGTAAAGAGGTATGAATGTAATACCTGCGGCAAAAAATCCTATATTAAGAGAGAGGCGTAATCTCTTGATTTTTGGCAATATCATACTTTTTACGGAGATTCACCCTTTATTCCGATAAAAAATGCCAAAAGCCGTTGCACTGTTATTATTAAACTGGAACACACCAACCTATACGGCAAACTGTATACGTTCTCTTACAACGCATTGTGACCCTTCTTTATTTGATATCATCATTGCCGATAACGGATCAACGGACGGTTCTTTGGAAATATTAAATGCACAGTTCCCGGATCTGATCTTTCTTGATAACAAGGAAAACCTCGGTTTTGCCGAAGGAAACAACAGGGCACTCAATTATAGTATCACAAATGGATACGCATATTCACTGGTCATCAATAACGACACTGAAGTGGATGAAGATATCGTCACCGCACTGCATCAGCATTTGTCAGCTCACCCCGAAGCAGCAGCAGCGCAGCCCGCAATTTACTGGATGCACAAAAGAAACAGCCTATGGAACGGCAATGGCAGGTTTAATCCTTTATCCGGCAAAGTATGGTCTAATATTGCTCCGGCAAAAAAAGGTGTACAGGTGATTAAAGCCGACTGGTTAACAGGCTGCTGCATGCTGATCAGAAACAGTGTTTTAATAAACACAGGACTATTTAACAAACAATTCTTTCTATATTATGAAGATGTAGAGCTTTCCTTCCGTCTCGGTGCTGCAGGCTATCAGCTGCATTATTTACCGGAAACAAAAATGTACCATGAAGCAGGCGCCTCCTCACAGGTGGCTTCCTCAGAAAAAGAAGGAACACTTAGCCCTGTCATTCATTATTATGTTTGCAGAAACCAAATATGGCTGCTCAGAAAATATGCTACCCCCCTGTTTTATCCATTTATTATTCTATGCAGAAGCCCATACTATATTTCATTGCTCATTTATTTCTTGTTAAAAGGCAAACGAAAAAAAGCAGGCCATCTGCTTAATGGAATAAAAGATGGTTTTTTCACGCCAGAAAAAGTAATTTGGCCAGCACTAACAAAATATACAACAGCCAATCCATGATTATTTTCCCACTGATCTTCCTGTTCTCTTTTGTGCTCGCTTTAAGGGATATAATTAAGGGAAATACCCAGGGAATATTATTGTTTATTATTTTCGGCCTTTCCATTTATTTTACGGCAATGTCTGTTGCCT
>JAATFQ010000286.1 GCA_015655115.1 Sphingobacteriales bacterium | reverse complement strand
TAACAGAGAGGAACTTCTGGCACTTTGCGGCATAGTTTACTCGATGGAGATGCTTTCCGGGAGGTGGAAACTGGCTATTTTACATAAGCTGGAAAAGGACAATCTCCGTTATAAAGATATCAAGGAACGGATGCCCAATATAAGTGACCGGATGCTGACACTGCATTTGCAGGAAATGGAGAACGACGGATTGATATTGCGTACAATTTATCCGGAAGTGCCGGCAAAGGTAGACTACCAGTTAACTCAAAGCGCGCGAGCACTGGTACCGGTCTGGCAGGCTTTAGAGCTTTGGGGAACCGCTCACCGGGAATTACAAATTACTGCAAACAAATAAATTCCATAGTGCCAGATGAAACATTTTATATTGCCCGCGTTACAGCTGGAGGAAATAGCAAAATGCAATAAGATAAAATAGAGATCTCTTATTATATTTTTAAACTATAAAGAGCAAATTTATTGGCAATAGATTTCTGTGTATGAAGAATCCTTTATTCAGTAAAAAAAGGATATGAGTTGCATAACATCAGGTTATGATAGATAAAATTTAGTGATTTGATCGGGGAAAGAAGGTTATGGATCTTTGAGCATAGAATTAAATGCATCATGAGAAACATAGCTCAAGTCAAATATAATTATAAGACATCTGATAGCGGGATTAATAATATATTCAGCCTCAACATCTACGCACGTAAAACAATCTTTATCCTTGCAGCAATCCTATGCCTTTTCCCATTTATGTCGCCCCCGGTTGCCTTATTATTAGGCCTTATACTTGCGCAGGTAATGGAACATCCTTACCTGCATTTAAACCATAAAGCAACAAACCTGCTGTTGAAGATTTCCGTAGTAGGATTGGGATTTGGGACGAATGTATTCAGTGCTATGAAAGCTGGCAGGGAGGGAGTTCTTTTTACTGTAGTATCTATTTTCTGCGTATTGACTATTGGTTATATTATAGGGAAACTATTCAGAATAGATCATAAGACTTCGTTTTTGATATCAGCTGGGACGGCGATATGTGGCGGAAGTGCCATTGCTGCCTTATCACCCGTAATGAGTGCGGAAGAAAAACAAATCTCTGTGGCGATGGGAACGGTTTTTATCCTGAACGCTGTTGCACTTTTTCTTTTTCCTGCAATTGGGCATATGCTGAATTTGTCACAATCCCAATTTGGGATGTGGTGTGCCATTGCTATCCACGATACCAGTTCTGTGGTTGGCGCAGCCAGTAAATATGGAGAACAGGCACTGCAAATTGCTACAACGGTAAAGTTAGCACGAGCCTTGTGGATTGTTCCTGTTGCATTTGGTACCTCATTCCTTTTTAAAGGCGACAATACCAATGTCAGTATACCTTATTTTATTGGATTGTTTATTCTGGCAATGCTAGCCAACACTTATTTACCCTTTATTAAAGCTCTTGCCCCGTATTTTGTGGTGCTTGCAAAAGCAGGTTTAACATTGACTTTGTTTTTAATCGGAAGTGGGCTATCATTCTCAGTCTTGAAAGCAGTAGGAGTAATGCCTTTATTACAGGGATTAATCCTATGGATTGTCATTTCCTGCGCAGCGTTGTATGCAGTGATCTGTTTAGTTTAATACAAGACGTAAATAAGTGGCTTACTGATATCTTCTATAGGTATCACGTTAACTATGAACGGTAAAACAATATTGAACAAAAGAATAATATCTGGAAATGGGCAATTGCCCTGCAACAAAAACAGTAACCAAGGTGATTCTTCCCTGGGTGCAATGAATTCGCACGGCCCTGAATTGTGAATTTTAAAATTTAAGGATATATTGGGTTATAAAATCGGGATGAGATGACAAACTTGAAAAGTACCTACAAAAACCTCTGGCTGCCGATGGTTCTTTTATTAACAGTCATGATAATCGATTATTTTACTCCTTTGTATGTTGCTGTAGGAGTATTATATTCCTCTGTCATTCTGGTATCTTTAAGGGAATCAAAAATGAGAATTATGATTCTCGCAATTATCGCCACTTCCTTTATCGTTATCAATTTTGTATACTTTAATAACATTATTGAACATCCACATTGGGTCTTTCCAATAAACAGGCTTACTTCATTAATTGGCCTATGGGTAACTACAGTTATCGCACTGAATTATAAACAGGTGGTAGATAAACTACTAAAGGAAAGAACGGACTATGCCGAAACTTTAGAAAAGATTATTTTTGCTAACTCACATAAAGTCAGGAAGCCATTGGCAAATATTGTTAAACTCGTAGAGTTGATGGAAGATGAACAGATCTCTGATAGAGATATCAAAGAAATGCTGCCATTACTTGGACAATCGGCGGCGGAACTGGAAGAAGTTACCCGGGAAATGACTGATGCAATTAGTAGTAAGGAATACAATCGTGAACTTCTTTCTCCTTCTATTTAGCATTTCTAATCATTCGATGAAATTGGATCGCCAATGGAGAGAGTAGCCCCCTTAAATCAGCAATTAACTATAACAGCATTATAACAGCGGTTTTTTATAGTGCCAATTTTTGTTGCAATTGGAATGTCATTCTGCTATATGTGGTTCATTAATTTCATTTCTGCTTTTTGGCAGTAACGTAAGTACTAATCCGGTTATTACCAGGCAAATGATGTTGGCGCATGTACTGTAATCAAAAGCTTTTATGTAATCCAATACATGAGGGGTGGTATTAACTATATTATAAAAAATGCCACCGATAATACAAATGCCCAATGCGGACGCAGTTTGCTGGAATGTGCTATACACGCCAGCAGCTGCACCCGCAAATTTATGGGGGACACCTTTTAATGCGAGGTTCAACAAAGATGGGAGTACAAGCCCATTACCCATACCATACATGCCCATTAATATAAAAATTACACCGCTTTTTACACCAGTCTTAAAGAATAGGATCTGAAGTACAAAGGATGCTATAGTAATTATTATGCCCGTTTGAGGGACAAGTTTACCGAATCTATGCAATAGCTTTGATGCTATTAAGGATGATAAAGTGAAAAGAAGCCCCGGCAGCACGAAATAAAGGCCGGAGTCAACTGACGATACACCCAGCCCATTTTGTAGAAATACTGCGCTTGTCAAAAGATAAGATGTATGCATCATAAAATGAAAAAGCACAGCAATAAGGCCAATATTAAAGATTTTATTATCAAAAAGCTTAATGTCGACCAGTGGATTAATGTCCTTTTTGAGTTTTAATTTCTGATCGTATATAAAATAAATAAATAAGATCATCGAAATCACTAGCAGGATAATACTCCATATAGGCCATCCAGCTTCCCTTCCCTGTGTCAATGGGTAGATGAGGCAAAATAGCCCTATTGTTAAAATGGCTATACCAGAATAATCAAATGTATTATTTGCGTGGCGCTCTGTTTCTAATAAAAAGTGATGTGTAGCCCAAAGTGCAGCTAAGCCTACAGGAAGATTGATGAAAAATATCAGTCGCCATCCATCTATAACTGTATGTAGTTCAGAAAGATAACCACCTAAAACCTGCCCGATGATGGATGCAATGCCCAGCGTAATGCCGAACCAGCCGATTGCCTTTGCGCGCTCTTTAGGATTGGTAAATAATATCTGTATAAAAGCAATAGCTTGCGGTACCATAATGGATGCACTTATTCCCTGAAAGAAGCGTGTGATATTCAACTGGAACGGCGTTTGGGCAAGGCCGCACAAGCAGGAGAATAAGGTGAAACAGAACATTCCCCAAAAGAAAACCTTTTTTCTACCGAAATGATCACCAGCCCGGCCACCAGTTATTAAAAACGAAGCATACCCCAGTAAATAACCAGCAATTACCAGTTGGATTTGCCCATCACTAGCGTGTATACCTTTCTTGATCGATGGTACGGCGACATTGACGATGAACACATCGATTACAGATAGTAAGGGCGCCGTCAATACAATGATAAGAGCAGTCCAGGGGGATGTTGTTTTTTTCATAATCGTTCACAAAGATATATGAATAATTAATAAAGTAGATAGACTTGTCTATTTATTGTTTTGTTACCTTTGTGCTATGAAAAAATCAGCTGCAAGAACACGGATCATTAATGTCGCGTCTAGGTTGTTTTATGAACAAGGATACAATTCCACCGGTATAAATCAAATTATCGATGAAGCCGAGATCGCCAGAGGATCGCTTTACAAACACTTTCCTTCAAAAAGAGATTTGCTTACGGCATACATTCAGAATGCCGAAAACAGTTGGTTTGCGGAACTGGATAAGATGCTGGAACCTCTTAAAGATCCCAAACAAAAGCTGCTGGCCTTATTTGATTTTCGGGTAGAAAGACAGTTGCGTTCGGATTTCGGAGGGTGCCAGTTCATTAAAATTGGGGCAGAGGTTCCGAAGGATGACCTGAATGCTTTTAAACTGGTCAGCCAGCAAAAAGAGCGGATCAAAATTTATATTAAAGAATTTTTACAGCAGATTAATCTGAGCCAGCCACAGGTGCTCAGTAAAGAAATGCTCGCCGATACGCTGTTTCTGTTAATGGAGGGGGCAACTGTTACCGCAAGTATCTATAAAGATGTACAGGCAATAAGGGATGCAAAAAAAATTGCAGAAGCATTGTGCAATTAGCGTGACGAGATAGAGCAGCAATATAAAAGTATTTCCAAATATTGTATCGGTTGTACGTCCGGATCAGTGGTATCACTTATCATCATTAAATTCTATATTCTTTGCTATAATGAAATGGAAAGGCTATGGCAATGGAAGTCCATGATAGTCTTAAAACGTATACTTTTTTATTTGATTATATAAAATAGCAACTCCCGGTTTTTTCAGTTACAATATTGACCAATACAGCTACATCTGGGGTATGGTATCAACCTACATTTGTATTAGATCATCATCAGATGAATTTATTCTGTATAATCAAATGATAACATTATGAAAACAATATTTATTACTGGCGCATCGGGCGGACTCGGAAAGGCCGCTGCCAGATTATTCCACGCAAATGGATGGAAAGTGATTGCCACTATGCGAAATCCGGAAAAAGAAACTGAGCTAAATGTACTTGAAAATGTAGTGCTGCTGACAATGGACGTTACTAAGCCTGATCAGGTACAGCATGCTGTAAAAACCGCCGTTGCATCTGGTGATATTGATGTTGTACTGAACAATGCAGGTTACGGACTTACCGGACCATTTGAAGCTTATTCCTCAGAACAGATTTACAGGCAGATCGACACTAACCTGACTGGTGTATTGCGCGTTGCCCAGCCATTTGTTACCTACTTCAGGGAAAATCAGAAAAAGGGTATATTCATCACAGTCACCTCGGCAGTTGCTATTGCCGCAAGTCCGCTGGCTTCTGTATATACCGCTACTAAATACGCCCTGGAAGGTTGGTCGGAATCAATGAACTACGATATGGATGCTTTCGGTATCCGATTCAAAACGGTAGCTCCCGGTGGCATAAAGACCAGCTTCGGCAGTGACGGTCTGGTGTTGGAACAACATGCAGCCTATGAGTCCCTTTGGAATAAGATGATGGAAGGGTTTCAGGACGGCAGTATGATCCATTTTTCCGAACCTGAGGAAATCGCTGCTGTAATTTATGAGGCAGCGACGGATGAAAAAGACAAGCAAAAGTATGCTGCAGGGAAAGATGCGGTTACCGCGTCTGCCCGACGGGATGAACTGGGCTTTGAAGCACATCGTAAGGAAATTACAACACTTTATCATATTTAACATGGAAGACAACATCAAAGGAAAAGTAGTGATCATTACTGGAGCCAGTAGTGGAATAGGCGAAGCAATTGCCTTACATCTTGCAGCCCGGGGTGCTATAGTAAGCCTAGGCGCCCGTCGCGAAGATAAAATAAACAAGTTGGCAGAACAGATTATTGCAAGGGGCGGAGAGGCAATTGCCCTGGCTACCGATATCACCGATAGGGGGCAGGTGAAGTCGCTCATCCTGCATACACACGCTACTTATGGGAAGATCGATGTAATGATCAATAACGCAGGGGTAATGTTACTGTCTAAATTGGAAGAATTGCTCTTTGATGAGTGGGACGCGATGATAGATACAAATCTAAGAGGTATGCTCAATGGCGTAGGTGCTGCTCTGCCTGTATTCAAAGCTCAGCAAAAAGGGCATTTTATAAATATAGCTTCGCTCTCCGGATATCGGGTAGATCCCACCAGTGCGGTGTATTCGGCTACAAAATTTGCTGTACGTGCATTGTCTGAAGGGCTGCGCCAGGAAGTAAAGCCCTACAATATCCGTACAACGATCATTTCTCCGGGTATAGTGCAGTCTGAACTTACCGGGGCAATTACTGATGCCTACGCAAAGGAAATGGTGAAGGGTATGGCTGCTATGGCGATCTCTCCCGAAGCAATTGCCAATGCAGTAAGTTATGTGATCAATCAGCCCGACGATGTGGATGTCAGCGAAATGATCATCAGGCCAACGGCACAGCCGTATTAAAGATCTATCCCATCTATCACTTAATCCAGATCTCTGAATAATTTAATAACTTAGCATGGGAATCAGCTGATTTCCATGCGCTAATATCAAAACATGAAAAACGGAAATCCAGAACCAGTTATCTTCAAAAGTATATCAGCACTTCTCAAAGCATTGGGGTTGCCTAAGCCGATGCATCCCATGGTTGCCCTTGTCAATTATAAGGATATCAAAGTAGACACTACGGAACTGGGGATGGGATATGTACTTAACTTTTATAAAATATCATTTAAAGAGCACTTTGCAGGGCAGATCAGATATGGACAAGGGCACTATGATTTCGAGGAGGGTGGCCTTTCATTTACTGCACCTCATCAGGTAATCTCTGCTGCTGCGGAGGAAAAGGATTATAGTGGGCATACATTGCTGTTCCATCCCGACTTTATCCGGAATTATCCTTTGGGGAAGAATATCCTTAAATACGGTTTTTTTTCTTATTCTGTTGCCGAAGCACTTTATTTATCCGACAAGGAGAAGAAGGTAATCTTTTCTGTTTTTGATAATATAGCTATGGAACTGGATACCAATATTGATCATTTCAGCCAGGATGTATTAGTGTCGCAAATTGAGGTATTGCTGAATTACAGTAACCGTTTTTATAGCCGGCAATTTATAACCAGGAAGATAGTGCACAATGATCTTGTAACTGCAATGGAGGCTTATTTGGTGGCAATTTTTACCACAGATAAACCGCTTATTGAGGGGTTACCTACTGTACAGGACGTCGCAGAGCATTTGAAAGTTTCGCCACGCTATCTCAATGATATGCTACGTTCACTAACCGGGCAGACAACCCAGCAACATATACATCACAAACTGATCGAAAAAGCTAAAGAAATTCTGAGTACCAGCAACCTTACTGTCGCTGAGATCGCCTATAATCTGGGTTTTGAACAACCCCAGTCTTTCAACAGGCTATTTAAAAATAAGGTGAAAGTAACACCGCTCGAATTTAGACAATCGTTCAATTGAAGTTTTTCTGCCTATTTTGAAATCCTGACCGTGATCAAAGGTAACTGCTGAAAAATTATCTTGTAATAAGATGCCTAATATCCGACTATTTGGTAAAGTGACCGGCCAGGCTCTGCTACAGTTTCGGCAAAAATACCACAGATAGTCCTGTCATTACCGGGATTTGTTCATTGTTTGCATATCCACGTTGTCTTTTCTTTGTGCTGTAAACAGACGGCAAAAGTAATGGAAAAAAATAGCCTGTCGCTTGTGAGTTAATGATAGCTCAAATCAATTTACGAAAAGCAGTTAATAATTTAAATTCAGTACTTCCAACGGTATTGAGGAATAAAACGATATGGCAAATGCAATAAAAAAAGCAGTTTTTAGCTTAGTGGATAAGGCTTTTACACAAGAAGGTTACGTATTGGAAGTGAGAAAATGGGAGCCGGCCACGATGTATGAAATCGATTTTCATATGCCTGAAACAGACATGGCGAAGTGGAATACAATACCCCGAATCAAATGTAGGGTGGCCGAATTCGAGTATAGGGATTATACCCCCGCAACATGGGATGCTGAAAAGAAAATATGCACTGTACTCATTGAAACAGAACATAACGGTTATGGAAGTGCATGGGCAAAAAATCTGCAGTCTGGTGATGTTATCCTTTTCGCACCTGCTCATGCAGCACCATTGCCGGCAAAACCTGGCAAAATATTTTGCTTTGGAGATGGCAGCGCAATAGGCCATTTTTTGGCACTAAAGCAATTAACTGACAGAAAAAACTACCCTTTAGAGGTAGTTGTATTTTTGAATGAAACATACACTATACCAGATACTTTCTTAACAGCAAACCCCGAATTTAAATTTATAATGCAACCTCAGGGCCACAGCCTGGATAGCTTGAGCCTTGTGGCTGAAAAGAATCCATTGTCAGCGTATACTTCTGTTTATATTGCAGGGTATATCCCCATGGTACAAGGGCTGAGGAAGATGTTTAAGAAAAACCAGAACTTCAGCGCCAAGCTATTTGCACACGGCTTTTGGTCTTAAACCTTTGACTGGTATGTGATTTTGCGGAAGCAGTACGCAGCATGAGGATTAAGAATTTTACAAATATTATCTTTCCGGAGCAGTCAAAGGTACCTTTGACTGCTCCGGAAAGATAATATTTGCAGATATGAAATCGTTACTTATGCAAATCCCATATTTTCAAAGTATTGATAGTCGATTTTCCCTCTGAAAAAACAGAAATCCCAGTAGCCTCTTTATCCGGGTAAACCATAGTTGATATTACTCTTTCACCATCATTCCCAAATATTTCTAACGACGATTTATCAAGTAATATCTGGATGCTAACAACTCCATTGACCGGTTTAAGCGGAGCATACTGAAGAAGGTTAGCTGCATCTTTATTGCCTTTTTCAGCAGCAGTGCAATCTAAATAAAGTTCTTGTCTGCCGGTGTCATAGCCAATGATAATCCCATTTGGTAGTCCTTTTTGATCAGCTAATACAAAACCAACCTTTTTTGAGTCTCCTAAATTAAACTCCGCATTTATCCAGTACGAATTTTGAGTAAAGAGGTCATTTTTTGATAAGATCTGACTGCCATCTATGATCATGTTTTTCTTAAAGAGCACACGGCCTTTGGCCTGTTTTGACAATGAATTCACGACTATGGCCGATGGCTTCTGAACCAGCACCATTCCCTCCGGTGTTGTTTTGATGGAAAGGTCGCGTGGAATAGACATCTGCCCCTTCCATGGATAGGTTTCCTTCCTTCCGTTGATCATCCAGCCTAACAGGATTTTTTTATGCTGTGGTGCATCCCTCCAGGCAATAGCGGCATAAAAGGCATCGCCATAATCCACTTTTAATGTTTTATCCTGTTCATTGTCGTTTTTGAAGGTCATACCATCAAAATCGCCGATAAAATATTGCATCTGCGGGCCATGTTCACCGAAATAGGAGACAAATAATACCCATTTAATGTGGGATGGGTCTCCGTCAACTTCCAGCGGTAACAGTGAAGGGCATTCCCATCCGTTTCTGGTAGTCCCTGCAGGCCCGAAATCACTTAGCTTTGTCCATTCTTTTAAATTTTTGGAACCGTAGATACGTACCATATGTTCATCAACCATGGCAACCGTCATAATCCATTGTTTCGCCGGTTCATACCAGAAAACATTAGGGTCTCTGAAATCTTTTTTGTTAAGGTCTATAACAGGATTACCAGCATATTGCGTATAACTTATTCCGCCATCATTACTGTAAGCAATATATTGCGATTCCTTTTTTTGTTTGGGCTGGTCGGCCGTGAAAATAGCCACAATGGGAGCTTTTCCATTTTTACCAAATCCGCTGGTATTGTATTTATCCAGTACGGCCGAGCCAGAATAGATCCAGGTCGTGGTATCTTTGGAAACTACTTCGGGAATAGCTACAGCCAGATTATTCCAGTTTAACAGGTCCTTACTGGTGGCATGACCCCAACTCATGTGTCCCCATTTATTTTCGAAAGGGTTGTGCTGATAATACAAATTAAATACGCCATTCAGATAGATGAGTCCGTTTGGATCATTGGTCCAGTTTTTTGGCGGACTAAAATGATAAGCTGGCCTCCATTGCGGGGTAGGCGTTTCTTTATCCTGGGCAAATGATGTGATAACTGCCAATAGCAGGAGTGTGAATATGAAGTTCCTTTTATACATTGTTTTATATATTTGGTTGATTAATATATGTTAATTATTGGTTTAACCTTGCCGGTATACTTTGCTGTGCTGCGGCATTACTTCTTGTATGCTTAAATCCGTACCAGTAGGCGGTGACGGCAAAATCTGATGTACCATTTTCCCATCCGAGTGTTTCCAGGCTGCTGCCCGAAAAATCTACTACAGGGCACCAGACTGTTTGCTCTTCATCAAACTCCATTTTTAAAATAGCCAACCTCGGTGCCTGCTGACTATCCTCCGTACGGCCGGTATTAATTTCGATAGCAAGATAACTAACTACGGAGGAAATGCGGTAGTGCCTTGCAATTGTTTTGTAATGCTTATCTTGGTGCTAAAAATAGTTATGATAATCATGTTTGGACGCTATACAACTCATTTAAAATATGTATTTACCGCGTTTCTGTTTTTCTGCTGTATGATCGCTCAGGGTCAGCAGAAAGAGGAGATTTCGTTATTTAAATCCCAGGATGTGAAGTTGCTGCCCGGTATTTTTATGGATGCAGAACAAACAGACCTGCATTATATGCTGGCTATGGATCCTGATCGTTTACTGGCACCTTACTTGAGAGAGGCCGGACTTACGCCAAAGGCGGAGAGCTATCCCAACTGGGAAAATACGGGCTTAGACGGACACATGGGTGGGCATTATCTTACAGCTTTGTCGTTAATGTATGCAGCAACTAATGATCACAGAATAGGTGACAGGCTGATCTATATGCTTGGTGAATTCAAAAAATGCCAGGATAGAAATGGCAACGGCTATATAGGCGGTGTACCCGGTGGCAAGGCAATGTGGGAGCAAGTAGCCAAAGGTAATATACAGGCTGGAAGTTTCGACCTGAATAAAAAATGGGTGCCATTGTACAATATCCATAAAATTTACGGCGGCCTGCGGGATGCTTATCTGTATACAGGAAATGAGCAGGCCAAAGAAATGCTGATCAAGTATAGCAACTGGTTTTTATGGCTTACCGCTAAGCTGAGCGATGAACAGATTCAGCAAATGCTGAACTCTGAACATGGCGGGATCAATGAAGTTCTGGCGGATGTTTATGGCATCACCGGGAATAAGCAATACCTGCACTTAGCCTATAAATTTTCTCACCGCGCTATTCTGGACCCTTTGGAAAAGGGCATCGACCAACTGAACGGCATACACGCGAATACCCAGATCCCAAAAGTGATTGGATTTA
The DNA here is from genome assembly GCA_015655115.1 of Sphingobacteriales bacterium. GTDB lineage: Bacteria > Bacteroidota > Bacteroidia > Sphingobacteriales > Sphingobacteriaceae > Pedobacter. The sequence continues at coordinate 1,786 of JAATFQ010000286.1, read as the reverse complement.
AAAGAATTGCAGATTTAAATAAGGACAGCCTCTATAATGCCGCCGCACATTTTTTCTGGGAAACGGTAGTCAACCACCGTACCGTAGCCAATGGTGGTAATAGTGTACGTGAGCATTTTAATCCGGCAAATGACTTTTCTACGATGATCAGTAGTGTAGAGGGACCCGAGACCTGCAATAGTTATAATATGCTAAAGCTGACCAAGATGTTCTATACCTCGGACGGTTTACCATCCTATATAGATTATTACGAGCGTACGCTATACAACCATATTCTTTCTACACAGCATCCTGGCAATGGTGGTTTCGTTTATTTTACGCCTATGCGTCCGGGGCACTACCGGGTATATTCTCAGCCTCAAACCAGCTTTTGGTGCTGTGTAGGCTCGGGCCTGGAAAACCATGCGAAATATAATGAGCTGATCTATGCACACCGTGCTAACGACCTTTACCTGAATTTATTTATACCATCAAGCCTGAACTGGAAGGAGAAAGGACTAAATTTTGTGCAGGAAACGACTTTTCCGGAAATAGAGAAAACCACCTTCAGGGTAGTAAGCGGTAAGGCCGCGAGGTTTACTTTACATGTCCGTTATCCGGCATGGGTTGCTGCCGGAGCGCTGAAAATAAGAGTAAATGGCAAGGCTGAAACAATAACCTCCTTACCGGGTACTTATGTAGTTTTAACACGTACATGGAAAAAAGGGGATCGCGTTGAAATCAGCTTACCTATGCAAACGCGGACCGAACAATTGCCAGACGGCTCCAGGTATGTGGCTGTAATGCATGGGCCAATATTATTGGCGGCCAAAACTGATACTACAGATTTAAGCGGCCTTTTTGCAGATGACAGCAGGATGGGGCACATCGCCAGGGGCAAACAATATCCTTTACAGGATATGCCGCTTTTTTTGAATGACGGAAGTGATGCTGCATCACATATTCATCCTGTTCTGGGTAAAGCTTTAAGTTATACGGCATCGGACCTGATTTATCCTGATCATTATAAAAGCCTGGAACTGATACCTTTTTATAAAATACATGATTCCAGGTATATGATATACTGGCAGCAGGAAAGCAGGGCAGGACTGGCGTTATCGAGGGAAAAGCAGGCTGAAGAAGAAGATGCTGCAGCGAAGTTAGCGATGATGACCGTAGATATGGTCTTTCCGGGCGAGCAGCAACCTGAATCTGATCACTTCTTTAAAGCTGAAGAAACGGCGAGTGGTGTATTTAAAGACCGCCATTGGCGCACAGCAACAGGATGGTTTAGCTATGAGCTTACCGATAAGGATAGGAAGGCCGCCAGGGTACGCCTGACTTACTATGGTAAAGACGCGAACAGGAATTTCAAAATATTTGTAAACGATAAAGAGATTGCCCGTGTAAACCTGAATGGCAATAATGGTGATGCTTTTTATACTGTAGATTATGCTATTCCGAAAAATGTGCTTAACTCTTCGTCATCAAAACTGACGCTGAAATTTATGGCCGAAAAAGGTTCGGAGACGGCGGGGATTTATGAGGTAAGGTTGATGAAATAAAGAAGAGGCCGCTTAGGATCAACAAAGCGGCCTCTGTATGTATTTGAATTTAGTACCCCGGGTTTTGTGTGATATTCTTGTTGGCCGTTAGTTGCCTGGCGGGAATCGGGAATATAATCCTGTCGGTGTTTCCTGATGGGGTATGGTCCCACCAGGATGCAGTTACAAACTTCCCGAAACGGATCAGATCAGTACGCCTCTTCCCTTCAAAAATAAATTCCCTTCCTCTTTCTGCCAACAAT
>JAATFQ010000068.1 GCA_015655115.1 Sphingobacteriales bacterium | reverse complement strand
GCCGCGCCGAAGCCAGCTCTGTTATAGAGGTGTTTTAATCGGGAAAAATTCTCATTTCTATCCATCATAGCCAGTATAAAACTAACAGTGTGACTAAGAGATAACAGATAGGTTTAAATGTGTTCAATATCAGGTATCAGGGAAACGCGAATCACGCTGTTAAATGGCTGATTTAAAAGAACGTAATAAAAAATGCCTTAGGTGCATTTAAATGCAGCATATAGCAATGCAGAAAATAAAAATCAAGAAAAGACAAATAAAACCAATAAGTGAGCATCGACATTTAATAAATTAAAAATTACAACTATGTTTGCATACAACCAATTAACAAAGTCTACAGAAATGCAACCGTAATGAGCGCTTACGGCCTTCAAAAAGTAATGAACAAGCTCAGGACAGCTTCATAACCTCTAAACCGCCGAAGGCAGCCGGAAGGCAAATAAAAACAATAAATACTACTGATAAAACCAATAAATATGTAATAATGAAAATCACAGGCAGTTATTTCAAAAAATTTCGTCTACGCAAAGGGTGGACACAACAACATGCAGCAAGCCTGATCGGGCTTTCTGTAGCTGCATACAACAAATTAGAAAGAAACATTACCGTGTTAACCCTCCCGAGATTTTACGAGCTGGTAGAACTCTACCAACTCGATCTTGAAATTGTTAATATCAGGTTTCCCGAAAAGCATTGTCCCACCTACACAGCGCAGATATTGACCTTAAAACAGGGGAACATACAAAAGACAGAAGAGATCGTTCGCCTTAACAAAATTATTGCGGGGTTGCACAAAGAACTGGAAGAAAAAACCCGGCTGCAGCAAGGTTGCAGCTAGACCCGGGGCACCAGCCTGTCCAGGCATACCAGGAGGCTATCGCGCCAGTATGGCACCTCAATACCGAAAGTCTGCTTAATCCTGCTCTTGTCCATTACCGAAAACCTGGGGCGTTCCGCCCTTGTAGGGTATTGGTCAGTACCGATAGGGTTAACCTTCACTACTGTATTGCTGATATCGAAGATAGTCCTGGCAAAATCAAACCATGAGATAGCGCCTTCATTACTATAATGATATATACCATAATTCGTATTGCCCGAAGCTATAATATCCAGAATAGCACCGGCCAGATCAATTGCGTAAGTAGGCGTACCAATCTGGTCAGCAATAATATTGAGCACTTCCCTGTCGGCACCAAGCTTCAGCATCGTCTTCACAAAATTATTACCATATTCAGAATACAGCCAGCTCGTACGAACAATAAAATACTTATCCAGCGCGTCCGCGATTGCCAGCTCACCTTCCAGTTTAGTCAGGCCATATACACTAACCGGCTCCGCCATATCTTCCTCCTTCAGCAGTTCCAGCTTATCCCCTTTAAATACAAAATCCGTAGACACATGCACCAGCGAGGCGTTAACCTCAGCACAAGCTTCAGCAACATTCAGTGCGCCATCTTTATTGATCTTTCTGCACAGATCAACATCATCTTCCGCTTTATCCACCGCTGTATAAGCAGCGCAGTTAATGACAAAATCAGGCTTCTTAGCTGCAAATAAAACCTTCAGGCCATCCTTATCCAAAATATTCCCGGCACCCTCATCAGGGAAATCCAGTCCGGCGATACCACGTTCGCCAGCTACTTTTTTTATACACTGACCGAGCTGACCTGAAGCTCCTAAAACTAATATGTTCATAAAATTTAATTGATTTTAACAGATCAATAAAGTTATCATTTTATTTGTAAATTTTGGCTTCTGAGCATCCGGCAAATCCCATCACCGAAACCTGTTGCCGTCTCTATATCGAAATTGGTTCTTATTCAAAAAATAAAAACCAATTAAATGTTATTATTGCAAAATAAAAGATTGTCATAATTATTGCCAGATGGATAAAACACCTATTAATAACCAATAAACACCAGATTTCGTGGTTCCGGCATATCCTTCTCCCGCAATAAATTAAATAATTACACCTAATTCTAAAACTTATCCAAATCTTACTTTTAAATAGATATATTTGATAAATAATAATCGCCACAATTACCAAATAGGGGTTCCCGATAGAATACCTTTCTTAAGAGCTATCATGAAAGAAAGAAATTTAAAATATGCCATTAGCATCAACTTTGAAGAAATAAAACTACCCCCATTTCAGGACATCCTCATCGTTGGACGTAACTGCAGCCAGGGCAAAATCGGGTTAACAAAATCCTTTGAAATGCTTGTACCCAATGGTTATGAGAGTATAGAGACCGATGATGAGCGCGTGGAGCTTGTATTTATAAATAGACATATCCTTAAAAAGATGAGTACTCTTAGCGTGATGAACATCCTGGAAAAAAATGTATTTCCATTTGTTTCTGAGGGAGAACTGATCAGGGTAGACTTTAAAATTAACATCTCTATAGACAACCTTGAAATAACGGCCACCTTAGAATGAAGATCCGTCAATTTATAAAACACGAATTTGTTACCGTCGATGCTTATCATGGAGTATCACAGATCAGGAAAAAAATAGCCACAAACAGAGGAGCAGTAGTATTAATGGAAAACTCTCCTATTGGGTACCTCAGCCCTAAAGACCTCGTTAGCTACTCATGTAATCTGGTAATAGACTGCATGTCCGAAAAGCCGAAGCTGTCTGCCGACCTAAAGATTCAGGAGGCCTTAAAAATCATGGAAGATGCCAGTTCAGACATCCTGTTAGTTTATGAAGAAGCCAATTTCATAGGTATACTGGACAAGGGCGACATCACTAACCATCTCGTCAATATGCTTGAAGTCAACCATATCAATTTACAGGGAGTGGTGCACGATCTTAAGAATCCGATTTCCAACATGATGGGCATCCTGCATATTCTGGAGCAGAGCCTTGAAAATCCGGATGATACAGAGCTGCTCATTTTTGCAAAAAAAGCGTGTAAAACTGCAAATGACCTGATCACAGAGTTACTGAAGCCCGAAACTCACCAAATGCAGGTGACCCTTCAGGAAGCTGTAGACCTCAACCAATTGATTATCAAATGTATTAATGACATCCAGTTAAACATTGAAAAAAAGCAGATCCGCTTAAAAGTATCCCCTCCCATCAATCAAAGAGCAATTACCATGGGCAATTCTGTAGCGGTGCGGCGGGTGATAGACAATCTGCTCAGCAATGCCATCAAGTTCACACCAGACAGAGGCCAGATAGAAATCATTACCGACATCAGCCAGGATCATTATACCATCAGCATAGCCGATAGCGGGATAGGTATTCCCGAGCACATGAAACCCTTTCTTTTCGATAAATTTACCGCAGCCAAAAGAACAGGAACACAAGGCGAACCCACCACCGGCCTGGGTTTGCATACTACAAAAATGATATGTGAACAATACCAGATCGGCTTTGACTACGAAAGCACAGAAGGAAAAGGCAGTGTCTTCTATTTAAAATTCTCCATTAAATAGTCTCAATCCATCCTCCACTCTATTGTAAGATCAGTAAAAAACAAGTATTTCAGATTTGTTACCATACCTAATCAAAACGGCAGTAATTTTCCGCAAATGATTAGGAAAGAAGATAATTTATGGAAAGCCATTATTGAAGATTTTGCAGTCGACTTTATATCCTTTACACTACCCGATGCGCACAAAATCTTAAATTTGCAGCAAACTCCAGAGTTTTTAGACAAAGAACTGGAGCAGGTACATATAGCAGAAAACGCGCATTTTACTACTAAGATCGTGGATAAGCTCATCAAGGTTTATACCCATAAAGGAGGAGACGACTGCCTGCTGGTTCATGTAGAAGTACAAGCAAAATATAATTCAGAGGTAGAAGGCCGCATGATGACCTATTTCTCCCGTATAAGAGAGAAATATCAGTTACCTGTAACTGCGATAGTTGTTTACACAGAGGCCTCGCGAAAAGCAAGACCTCAAACCTATGTCTATGAATGTATGGGAACCAGTTTAACGTACAAGTTCAATGTCTATAAAATTTCAGACCAAACTGATAGAGAACTGATAACTCATAGTAATCCCTTTGCCCTTGTTATTATGGCAGCGAGAATAGAATCAACCCGCAGAAAAATCAAGGAACCAGAGCAGCGTGATAATTATGCAATGACAAAGAAGATCGATTTAATTAAACTGCTGATTTCAAAGAAATTGAATAAGCAAAACGAGATCAGGATTTTAAAGTTTATCCATCATTATATTCATTTGGAAAATGAGAATATAAAAGTTAATTTTGCTATAGAGGTAGATAAATTAACCAATTTTACGAATATCATGGGAATAGAAGAAACAATAATAAGCATGGCTAAAGAAGAAGCTATGCTGGAAGGCAGGCAGAAAGGTATGCTACAAGGTATACTGGAAGGTAAGTTAGAAGGTAAGCTGGAAGAAGCCCTGGCGATAGCTATTAAAATGAGACAGAAGAACATGGACATCGATCTCATTGCAGAGGTTACCAATATTCCTGTAACAACAATTCTGCAAATAAACGCTTAAGGTTAGACCAGAGAAAATCATAAGACAATAATACACACAATATCCCTTCTGTCCTGCATTCTCGTGGTGTAAACAGCAGCTGCGAATAAAGGGTTGAACAACAATATCACCTATCAGTATCCTGATAAACAGTACTATTACATTAAACGTCATACCGACGGATAAATAACACTGGCATCATTTGTGCAAGATTCAGGCACCTATGATTCAATCAACAAAACTACTGCACTATAGACTAACAGGGGAACCAGGGAGGGTTCCGCTACCAGCACGAATATTCCACACCATCTGCATAGCTATTCTTTCTGCTATTCCAATAGTGCTATTAATTAATATCGCTATCAGGATTCCCTATGTGTCCACAACGATGTGTTGCACATTCCTCATTACGGGCATATTATACTACAACTCCCGTTTTCGCGGCAAACTCAGGAGCAGTGCAGTCATTTTCTGCCTGTTTTCACAGATCCTGGTCTTTTGCTATATCAGCAAGTTCAACCTGCTCACAGAGACGGCATTCAGTTACATTACAACCGTCCTGTGCATCACCCTGATATTCAACTACGTTCTGCGCATTTACCAGCGAGAAAAATACAATGCTGTAGCAGCGCTAAAAGCCTTGAAAAAGGCAGATGAATCCAAAACGAAATTGTTGTCCATTCTCTCGCATGATCTTAAGGCACCTTTAAACTCTATACAAAGCTTCCTTGAAATCCTCACTCACTACGATCTGGCAGAAGAAGAAGAAAGAGTCATCAAAACAAGCCTGCTTAAAGAAACAAAGAACACGCAAACCATGCTCTACAACATGCTTTCGTGGACAAAGTCACAAATGGAAGGTGGCATAAAAGTGAATCTCAGCAATCTCGATCTCAAAAAAGCATTAAAAATGCCCATTGCTATCCAGACAGCCGCGGCCACAGAAAAAGCCCTTACCCTAAGCACAGACATCGATCCGGAGATCTATGTACTTGCAGATCCAGACATGATACAGCTCGTAGTTCGTAACCTCATTAATAACGCTGTAAAATTTACAAGAACCGGGGGAGAGATACACATCACCGGCAAAAAAGATCCGGCGGGGTATGCCATTATTACTGTCAAAGACAACGGGATAGGCATCCCCAAAGAGAAACAGGCAAATCTGTTTTCTCCCAATTCCGGCTCCACGTACGGTACTTCAAATGAGAAAGGCGTAGGCCTCGGGCTAATGTTGTGCTATGAATTTACCCAGTTACAGGGCGGAAAGTTATCCTTCATCAGCAGTCCCAATCAGGGAAGCGAATTTTATCTTTCGCTCCCGCTATACCATCAGGACAGGGCAGTGAGCCACGGCAAACAACCCAAAATTTCATTTTCTACCGTAGCTATATAAAGCAATAAATAACAATAGAACGCTTATTAAAAAAAGGAAGGAGTAATCATTGTGCTCCTTCCTTTTTTTTGAATTACACATTACCCAGCAGCGCGTCAATTTTAGCACGCCTGTTCATCTGCACCATCTCTGTGTAGGCCTTCGAGACCTTTTCACGGTCAGGCAAAGCAGCCTTAAGGTCTCGCAGCAGTGCCAGCGCAGCAGCCTTATTTTTATTCACTACCATCAATATAGTTGCTCTGTTAATAGCCGCATCAATTTCCGCATTAGACATGCCATTATCAAAAGCAGGCAGCGGATTTTTCGACATATGGTCAGCAACCAATTTATAGTCCGCATTTGCCAGCGTATCCTTTTTCCCTATCTCATACAACATTCCCCTATTATAGAGAAAAGTATCATCATCAGGATTATTTTTAAGCCATGCCGAGCATAAAGCCGCAGACTCTTCATATTTCTTCATACTATTGAGGCACACATATTGGTTAAGGTAAGCCAGCCTGAACGCAGCATCCTTTTGAATCGCTGCACCAAATAAAGCCGAAGCAACGCTCAGTGAATCTTTAGGGTATTTATAGGTAGAAACCTTTGAGAACACCGTTGTACCCTGATTATTTAAGGCCAGTGCTTCTTTATTTACAACATGATCAGGTTTCCCGCAGGAAACAAACAGGCATGCAATCATCAACATGCATACAAACGGAGATTGGTTTAGATTCTTCATTTTGACGTTCATAAAAGTTTTTTAAAAAAACCATATTGATCACCTCAGCCACCAGATACAAAATAAAATTTTATACCTGTGCATCAGCAATCAGTAAAGTTTATATCTGGTTAATTATATTCCAAACAGCAATAAGTATCCCTGCTATTTTTCCTATAAACAATTGTAATCAAAAACCATAATATAAAAAATGAGCATCATCATTTAATGAAAAAAGAATAACCTCTAGGTTTACATAACAAATTTTTACTAAACATAAAAACATGGAGTCAATTCCAACAGTAAAGTGCAAGCTGTCGAAAAAAGCAACCAGGGTACTGTACCGTGCAAACAATATTAAATTAAATTACAATGTATTCTGGCGTGTAAATGCCGACGGTACAAATAAAAAGCCGATAAAGTTCACCATCCCCAGCCCTTTTGAAATAGGGTATCACCAATCAGGCTTACTCACCGATGATGGGCAGCAGCTCGTATATGTGGCAGAACTGGAAGATTCAGATTGCTATTATATTTACACTTGCAGCACAACGGGCAAAAACATGAAACGGCTAACCAAGGTCATTACAGATGATATTGGCTTAATGGCCATCATAGG
>JAATFQ010000239.1 GCA_015655115.1 Sphingobacteriales bacterium | reverse complement strand
TATGCCATCGAGCATGTCAATTGCTTAAAATAAGTCTTTGTTAATCCGAAATCTAAAGCATAGGCCGCATTATGTGCAAACACACCTTCATTCCTTTTGGTGAGGGCCCATCCATTAACTGTAAAAATATAGCCCCCAGGCAGCTGTAGCTGATGGTTAGTATAAGCATAAATATACGGGGCCGACTTATTTATGGTTGCCGCAGGATCCTGAACTTTCCCCCATATTCCCGAAACTACATTTGTACTGCTCCATATCTTATAATTCAGGGGTACTGTTAAAGTCATGCTTAATCCTCTTTCTCTTTCATAATTCCGGGGTGCCATCCGCAGGATACCGGACTCCTCATTATACGTTACCTCTCCATAAACCGGGTTTTTAGTACTGTAATAGGAAAGAGCAAGCGATTTATCATTTATTTGTGCTGTGGCAGACCATTCGTCTTTGATTTCAGGCATTATATTTATATTCCTGGACCATTCAAAAAACGGGTTGATATAAGTTGTAATCTGGCTTGAGGTGGAGTAATCAGGCCGGCTGATACTCTTAGCGTAACCCAGGTTTAAGCTTTGGTGTTCCGCAAATGGAATATCCAGCGATGCCCTGGGGAAAAAGTTGGTATAATTTAAATTCATTCCCATTGTAGCGTCGCCTTCGCCCGCTACCCGGGTATTTTCCATTCTTAGCCCCCCTGTATAAGTAATTCTGTTCAGCTTTCCGGAAAGCTGCGTATAGGCACCATAAATATGTTCTTTATATTGAAAAGCAGATGCAGATGCAGCTATTGGGTTATAGCTCATCCCATTGAATACAGAAGAGGAATGTGCTGCCGAAACCGCAGCACCAATTTCCCACTTGCCATCTCCCAGCATCTGCTTTTCAAAGTCGGCACGGCCAGACCACACGTCTACGTTGAAATCCTGTATCCTGTCTTGTGAAAGCACAGACCCAGTCCCATTATAATCATTAGATATATTACTGGTCAGGCCTGTCGCAAATTTTGCATATTGCGCGCCGAGGAATAGCTGTCCGTTTATTTCTTTAAATTTTTTATTGTAATTCAGATTTGCATTATAGAAAGGCTTCTTATCATCATTGAGGCTTGTAGTAACCACCTTATCTTCAACAGCTGAATTAATGGCCGTTGCCGGTTGTTTATTAAATGAATTTGTGCTGATCTTAAAATGCTCATCCTGAAAACGCTTACTGGTATAAATTGATAAGTAATCAGATTCATTGAACTGGTAATACAAGCCGCCGCCAACAATGACCTGCGACCGTGGCCCTTCTGAATATACCCTATAGGCAGAATTGACACTTCTATCGTGTATGGTAAAATCATTACTGTTGCTCTCCCATAAATTGAGATGATTATACTGCACATTACCTCTTAATTCCAGCTTATTCTTTTTATAATTTAAGTTTATGCCGGCTCTATTATGATAATATCGCTTAAAAGATGCCGTCTCCGTTAAATCAGCTTTGAAACTATCCTGCTGATTGCTGTTGCGGGTAATCAAAATAACCGACCGTCCCTCTGCTTCATACTTCGCCGAAGGGTTATTTATAATTTCTATACTTTTAATATCAGATACAGACATAGAGTTAAGGTCATTCATGCTGATTTGCTGTTGTCCCAGATAAATCAAAGGTACACCACGACCAACAATACTCAAACTTTCCCGGTCGGCACTAACCTGTACCGCAGGTAATTTTGCCATTAAGTCAATTGGGTTAGAAACCATAGCTAACACAGAGTTTTCCACATTTACTTTTATGTTCCCATTGTGATTGAATAAAACCTGTTTCGGGCTCCTGATTTTAACCTCTAAAAGGTCTTTTGCACTTACAACCAAGATAATGACAAGATCTTTATCCACATTCATTTCCACCTTAATAATCTGTTTATCAAATCCTTTTGAAGAGACTGTTAATAAGCACTCCCCTTTTTCCACATTTACAAAAGAAAACGTACCATCTTTAGTATCAACAAGATCTATAAGAGATGAGTCAGCCGCCTTCAACAACCCTATAGTGGCGAAATTAATAGTTTTACCACTGGGATCAGCTATTTTGCCTCTTAGTGCAAAACCATGCTGAGCAAAGCCAGAAAACGGTATTACAACTATACTTATCAACATAGTTATTAACACCATTGTAAATCTGCTCAACGCAGTGCGAAAGTGTTTTTGCAGACTCAGCACAGTTGATCAGAATTAGGCACTACATATAAAAATAGGTCAAGAGGAATATGCATGCCACAAATATATAGTATTACTACATACCTAAAGAATCTATGCATACAAAAACAGCGATATGACGCATGAAATGAATTATAAAGATCAGATCAGGCCATAAGCCTGGGCAAATCTTACTGCTTCATAGTTATTCTTAAGTTTCAGTTTGCCTCTGATATTCCGGCGATGGGTATCTGCCGTGGCGGAAGAGATACAGAGTAGAGCAGATATTTCGCCGGAGTTTTTACCTAAGGCCATATGAGTAAGCACTTCCTTTTCTCTCCGGGTCAGCTTTAAAAACGATTCATTATTATTACGCAAAAAGCTGATTTCTTCCATCACCCTATTTACCTTGCTGGTGATATGGTGAACAGGATCAAGCATACCAGCAACAGTAATTAAATGCGTAGGTATACCATTTATATCCCTATGAAAAACTTTTGTATTGCTTGCATATAGCTGCCATTCTTTATTCAACGGAACGCGTACTTGCTGAAAGTAAGAAACATGTATATCTGCCGCACTCTTCACCAACTGAATAATCTTAGGCACATAGTCATTACTGTCCTCCTCATTAAAGAATCTCATAAAATACTGCTGCTGACTCATCCTTTCAAGTTCTTCGAGCGTAGTACCAATTGTATCGAGGCCAATCTTGTTCATATAAATGATACTAAGGCTTTCCAGACTATGAATAATGAGGGTAGCTGGCAGTTCATCAGCAAATAGCCTGATGCTTTCCAGGCGTTGTTTTAAATCTGGTTGAGTTGAGGCGTCATTCATTTTGAGCGTATTTAGACGAATAAAAATACTTAAAAATAAATAGTTTATGAGTCAATTGGAATATTAATAATAAAAAATATTGCCAATTGTACACAAATAAATGTACTTAATTACGAGAAAATAGAAGTTATAGATATTACTGTCAGCACATATGAAAAACCCCGGTACTTATGAATTAGATTACCAATCCCATATTTGGAGCTCCAGGAACGGTACCAGTAGTGCATAACAGGTACAGTTATTCAATAATGGAAATAAAGAAAAAGTTAAGCTCCCGTTCAAATTCCTGAATTGGAATATGATGACCAACAGTGTTTAAAATATGTACGGTATAATTCACCCAGTTATCGAGATTATTTTCCAGAAAAATCAAGTTGTCGCCCGCTTTTATGATTTCATCCTGTTTACCCAGAACCACTTGTAAATATTTATCCCTGCCAAATTCGGAATGTGGAATGCGCGGTATTGCGCTGGCATAGGGAAAGGCAGGGTTGTAGACTAAACAAGGGGTATGGAATACCAGCAAAATATAATATGCAGCAAGTCCGCCCAAGCTATTTCCGATAACCACATCCACATTTTCTTTCTGGTAAGTATCAATTAATGAAGCAAAAATGTCTTCGGCAGCTCTATAGTCAATCTGTGGGCCTAGAACCTCACCATATTTAGACATTGCCAGTCTTTTCTCGTCGCTCAGCGAACCATCCAGACCATGGAGGTAAAGAATTTTCATATATAATGTAAAATTATCAGGATTAAATTTAAGTTTAGTAACTACTCAGCCTCTCTGCCTCCTTTTTTGCTCTTGAGCAGCAATCCTCAACAGATAAGCCGTTCAGATAATTACCAACAACAAAGATTGAGGAGCCTGCAATTTCAAAATCTATTTTGTGCTGCAATTCCAGATGATCAGCTGATACAGCAGGCAGCAAAGCCTGTCTGGCAGCAACAACATATATTTCATCCTCACGTACAGAGAAAACCCCGCTGATCAGCCGGATTTTCTCCGCCACAGATATAGTGTTTTCTTTAAAATGAAACAACCAGAATTTGGCCCCTTCGGTAACATAAAGAATCGCTGAGTAAAAGGGCATATCAAACCCGATAAGGCTTTTATTCCGTTTGCTAAATAGCAGGCTATTGCTACTACCAATTAAAAGGGACTGTATTTGTACCACAGGAAAATGCTGCAGCAGTCCAGCCATTGAAGGTTGCAGCTCTCCTAGCAGCAAAGCCGCATTTTTGGGATCACAGGCCAGACAGATAAACTTTGAAGCAGCAACTTTTTCGGCATTGCTCCACAGTACGTACAAATCCCCATCCCTGGTAACTCTTGTGATATTTTTATATTCCAAACTAATTGATGGGTTAGTTTGGATAATGCTGAGCAGCTGAGCAAGTCCTTTTTTTAGAGAAAAAGTATTGGGGTATTTCCTGTTCCGCTCCCTTTTTCTAAACAATTGTTCTGCCGGGTAATGATCAGGATCCTGGCAGAGGATAGCCTGAAATACATAATGAAAAAAATGATGGTAGTTCTTTTTACCGAAAATTCTGGAATAATAGGTGCTGACAGACAGGCCCATCTTTTTTGTCTTATACCCAATTAGTATTGAACGCAACACTTCCATCCAGTAGATTCTACTTAAAAGATTAAAAAACCTGTTATTTCCATATCCCTCAAATTTTAGGGGCAAAGGCTTATCAATCTGGTCTGTAGCCTTGTAATATTCCAGAATTTCTAAAACTACAGCATATCTGTTAGTAAGGGTATGGGCACCAAAATCTATGTGACGCTTATTTAGACAATAGCTATGGATACTACCGCCCCCTTTTTCTTTTTCAAAAACTTTAACCTGATGACCTTTCAGAGCTGTATAATGAGCAAAAGTAAGCCCGCTTATTCCTCCGCCAATAACAGTTATTTCATGAATTATCATAATAGATAAGAAAAATACCAATATCTAAAAATAAGTTAAAGGTTTAGCAGTAGAACAAAAAGCTGACACAGATGTGAATATTGATTTTGTTAATTTGGTGTAGCATTTTATTTGCTATGTGCGTTTTAAGTTAAAATACCAAATCACATGAAACTATCTAAACTTAACATCTTTATCCTCTTCGTCTTATTTTTAACCAGCTGCGACAAGAGTGACTCACAAACACCAAGTTTGAATGGTGCCTACACAGGAACATTCACGATGACAAATAACAATCCGCTTGCCAATTCCGTACCATTATCAGGAGATGTTACTGTTACCTTTTCAAAAAATGATTACCATTCCACTGCCGGAATCAACAATATCCCTGCGGGCGGACAAGGTACATACTCATTAAAAAACAACGAGATCAACTTCACCGACACTTTAGTACGCACCGCTAATTATGACTGGAGCCTTGCTTTAAGTGGTTCTTATTCTTATACTACAAAAAGTGACAGCTTGATTTTAGTTAAGAAAAACGGTTATAATTCTTATACTTACAAGCTTAAAAAACAATAACACACCAAATATCAACTATCTAATTTCTACATCATTGCAGTAGCAAATCTACATATAGGTTAATTAAAATTGACTTTGCTACTGCAATATGAAGATTTGCCTGCTCTACCCTTCAGGCTATATCATTACCCCAGACATGCCGCTCCATGCTATTTACCTCAACTACTGTACTATTACTGAGGCTATGTATATCAAGGCATTTATGAGCTAAGCAAGGACTTTTTATGGAACAAAAGCGATCTGATATTTAAGAAGCCTGAAAATTTACTGACGAGCTAAATCAGCTCTAAATGCAACTATTTTATTGAATAACTCAGGAGCTTCAATATCCAGTTCAGCAGCAGATAAATGCAGCAACAGGTTGCCTTCAGCATCATGAGCACCCTTCAGCATCAGGGCGCTGATTTTTTTACGGATTGCAGGAATATAATTATCAGGTCTCTTTATGGTCAGTGTGATCAATGTATCTCCGCCAACTTTGTTGATATTCATATCAGCAATATCATCCCATAAAATCAGGCCCGCCGCTTTACTCATTGGAGTTACTTTAGAGACGATGCCTTCCAACTCAAGTATTAGCAATGGCGAGGTATCTTTCAATGCCAATAGCATTTTGATGACTAAAAAACCTAAAATCAAGATGAATATCGATGATATAGCTATCCCTTTGGTACTCACCTCGTCGTTGATTATGCCTATACTGTATAAAAATATCAGGATCATCACAAACAGGATTCCGGAGTAAGTAAGTATTAAGTTGAATGATTTTCTTCTGTTTCTATAAAATTCCATTTTATTATTTAGGGATAATGATTAATTCCAGTCTACTTTCAGGTTGTTTTGTTCTGCGAAGGTTTTGCCGTTTGCTAATAGTGCTGCATATTTTTTTTCAAACTCAGCATTGTATTTTTCTTCAATAGACTTCAGGATTTTATCTTTTTGATCCTGGGGCGCTTTAGCGTCGCATAATTTAGCATATGCTGTGTATTCATTCTTATAAACTGGTAATGCAAATTCATAGAGCGCAATAGACTGTTCTTTTATCTCTTTCCTGACATCACTGTTTCCTCCAAGGTTTTTGATGTCTTTAAGTGATTTTTCCAGGTAGAGAATGGTACTCTGCAAATGTTTTACCGCTTCGTCGCCCTTTTTTTTACTTGAAGGGATATCCGGAAATTCAATGGTATCATCATTTATATGTTTGGCCAGTGCAGGCGTTCCAAAATCAGACATCACATTGGTATTTAATATGGCGACTCCGAAAAACTTGTCTGGATCTTCGCTGCATGATTGAAGAGACAGGGATAGTGTAATGAGCAACAGAACACCCAATTTAACAGTTGACGCCTTAAAGAAACAGAGGATATTATACAATGGATTTTTATCGAATGGAGTGTTGTTGTTTTTTACTGACTTTAACATAGTTGGACGATTCTGTATATAATTTTTACTAATGATTTTCCACAGTTCAAAGATTGAGCCGCTTGTTCATTGAATTTTTCAGCAATTTTATATCCAGTTCATTCTCTGTATTTTCTGGTATAATAAATTTTTAATGAAAATAGAGCATTGGCAGATCAATGATGCTTTTCCAGTACGGATTTATGAATTGTGGTAGTATTGGATCTCTCATCTAAACAGAGGCCAGGCTTAAAATAAAGAAACCGTATCACTTAGAAGTAATACGGTTTCTTTATTTTAAGATTGACCTCTATTTAAAATTTATCCCAGAATAGTTTTGTTGTAACAAGATCACCTCCAATAGCCGCAGCTGCTGCAGTATAGTTATCTCCATTCAACTGCTGTTCATTACCCGGATAAGTTAGCCTGTTTGGAAATCCTGATTTAGCTCCAACTGGTGCCGTTATCTTTGGAAAATCTAATCTCCTCAATTCCGTCCAGCCAGCATATGGCCTATTGTATAAGGCGATCCATTTTTGGGTTCCGATTTTCTCTTTCCAGGTTCCTGACGCTGTAGCATAAGCTACAGATGGATTTGCCAAATAAGCAGCAACATCCGCTTGAGTCCCTCCCCAATATAAGATAGACGCTGTTATTGCATTATTATAATGCTCCGCAGCAGTTCCGCTTACTGCATAACCTCTTTCCACTGCTTCGGCTTTATAGAACTCCATTTCAACATAATCTAAAATTAATGTCGGTGCATCTGCTGCATATACTTTTGCAGCAGGTTTAGAAAATGCTGAAGCTGTATTTACGACACCAACAATACCTCCAACATAGTCGCCGGAAACATTAGTAGTAAAATATTGGCTTAAACGTGGGTCCGACAGTGTTTTCAGCTTATCCACCAGATCTTTAGCTGCCAGATAATCACCACGTCCTCCTGTTACAATATCAACAAACAGTGGGTTTTGATTTGGTGCACCTGCCAAATAAGCAAAAGAGGCATTATCTGCAGCAGAAGCAAATGCATCTGCACTTGAAGCCTCTACAGCTGTTTTTGCAGCAGCGTTATCGGCATCAGCAATAATCATCGCTTGTTGCAAACGTAATGAATTGGCAAACTTTATCCATTTAGCAACACTTCCTTTATAAAGAAGATCCTCACTTACAGAGAATCCTGCACTTGCGGTCTTTAAGCTACTGATATCTTTATTCAACCTGCTAATCAGATCCAGTGATATTGTTTTAGCATCGTCATATACCGGAAATAGATTCGCCTGATCCAGTGCCTGTGAATAAGGTACATTACCAAACGTATTGACTAGCGTGCTATAGGCCAGAACCTGCAAGATATCTATCATTGCCAGTTGATTGGTCTTCACATCGGCATTTAGCAAAACATCAGCATTTATGATTCCTGACGATACCTGCAAATTTTTAATCACACGAGTGTACATTGTAGTCGACCATGCTTGTGGTATCGCTCTTGTTGTAAAATCGTATTGAGCCTCATCCTGATAGGTTACCATAGACCAGTGGCTGACGGTGAATCTAAATACATTTGTATTTACACTGGCGCTAGTAATGGCATCAACATAAGCCTTTGTAGCGTAACTAAACAGTGTCCCTGCAGGAACTGCTGCGGGTTTTTTCGTCTCAGTATTTAATGAGGAAAGATCTTTTTTACACGCTCCCAGACATAGCAGCGATATAAAAAATATGATTAATTTTTTCATTTCAGTTAGTTTAAGGTTAGAATGATATTTTAGCATTAAGCCCTACAGTTCGTGTAGTAGGATAAGCACCACTTTGAACGCCTTGAGCATTTCCTGAAGACAGATTTTCCTCTGGATCGGCATATGGAAGATTTTTGTGAATAATCCATAAATTTCTACCAAAAACAGTGATATCTATACCCTTAACAGGCCCTAAATTAGCTAAAATTGACTTTGGGAAAGAGTAAGTAAATGTTGCTTCTCTAAGTTTCACATAACTCGCATCATAAGCAAAAGCTGCCTGAGGAAGTGTAGGTGAGTTCGCATCGATAACTACGCGCTTAGTATTAACGCTGCCATCAGCCGTTACTCCTTCCAAAATAACACCACCACTTGTGTTATCACTAGTAACTGGATTTCTAACAGGATTACCTAAATCATTAAGTCCCACTGTATTGGGCAGAATTCCAGTATAAGTTGCGTAAAATTGATCTAATGACCATACTGTTCCTCCTTTACGGATATCGATTAAAAATCCTAGTGAAAGGTTTTTGTATTTAAAGCTATTGTGGATACCTCCCATCCATTCCGGATTTATATTACCGAGTACATTGGTAGTTGTAGATGTTATTTGATAATATCCATCCGATCCGATAAGTTTTTCTCCCTTGTCATTATAAACATACGTTTTACCCTGAATAGTTCCGTAAGGCTGATCCAAAGTAGCATTTACGGTTATACCAGCCTGAAAACTAGCAATTTGCAGGTTTTTACTGCCATTATAAAGCTCAAGAACTTTACTCTTATTCTTTGTCCAGTTTAGATTAATATTCCATGAAAAATCGGATGTTTTAACTGGATTGGCGAATAGAGAAAGTTCAACTCCTCTATTTCTCATTGTGCCTGCATTCACATATGCATTCGTAAATCCTGTTGCTGAAGAAACTGAAACGGCTATAATTTGATTTTTAGAATCTGCAGTATAATAGGTAGCATCAAAACCAACACGATTTCTTAAGAAAGCCATTTCCAGGCCAACTTCTGTACTCGTAGTCCTTTCTGGTTTCAATGTTGGATTGTTTGCAGTAACTGGATAAGAAAATAAAATCGTGCTGCCGTATAGCGGTTGAGTAGTATAAGTATTCATCGTACTTCCCCATGGAGCATCATTTCCGACAGTTGCATAATTCGCGCGGATTTTTCCAGAGGAAAGCCAGTCAAATTGTTTTTCTAATT
This sequence comes from Sphingobacteriales bacterium, assembly GCA_015655115.1. Classification (GTDB taxonomy): domain Bacteria; phylum Bacteroidota; class Bacteroidia; order Sphingobacteriales; family Sphingobacteriaceae; genus Pedobacter. The sequence continues at coordinate 3,433 of JAATFQ010000239.1, read as the reverse complement.
GTTTAGAGAATAACCAGCTACCTGCAATTGAATAGTAATTATAGGCAGCATTTTCGGCCGGTAGTGTTGAAGATTTATCTCTCCTGAATGTACCTTCTAATGTCAAAGATTCCAAATAAGTTAAAGTCGCTCCGGCAAATTAACCGTCTACTTCTTTAGGCTGATATTTTTCTTCAGGAGCAGCAACAGCCCCTACAGAGTTAGCGATCGTGTATAAACCTGGCACAATTAGTCCCCCATTTGTAGTGGAGGATACGCTATTTAAGAGACTCTTTCTAATATTTGTACCAACCAATGCTTTTACATTAAAGTCCTGACTTATATTTTTATCAAAATTGGCTATTAAATCATAGTTTGTCTCCCTAAAAGACCTATCCACACGAGAATACGAAGCAGCTCCCTGACTTCCAACAGCAACGCGCTGCTCTTGAAATTCAGTATATGTATCCAGAGTAACCCTTCCCAAAATATTCAGCCAGTCTGTAGCTTTATAATTTAAGGATGCATTTCCAAAAACCCTGTTTCTGGTATCAGTTTCATAGTTTTCATACCTGGTCCAGTAATAGTTGTCAGTATAAATCGGCACTAAACCTGCTGCTGTAGACGGGTCTTTCCAGTTCCAGGTAATATTTTTCCTGTTCCTGAAATAGGCATCCTTTTGAGCCTGCATATCAACGTTTGTTTGATACCATTGTCTGAAGTTTTGATTGACGTTCAAGCCACTATAACCAGAACCGTATCTTCCCAGACCATTTACCTGAGAATAATTAGCTGTTGCAGAAGCGGTCAATTGATCGGTGATTTTATAACTTGAGCCGAAATTTATTATATTTTTTAACACCCTGCTATTTGGCAAAGTACCTCTTTCATCATTTCTGGTATACCCAAGTTTTATATTGCCTTTATCCGAAGCACCGTCCAGCATAATGCTATTGTTATTAGATATAGCTGTTTCATAAAATGTAGACGGATCATTAGCAGCTGCAACCCATGGCGTTTTAACATGATAGTTTGGAGAAGCCGGGTCAAATGCATCCCATTGATAAACCAATAAATTAGGATCAAATTTTGCACCATAAGAAGCATCTTCCGATGTTGGAACTACTCTTTCTTTAATGCCATTTCCTAAAACATCAAATAAAAGGAAACCGTCACCACTCTCATATTTACTTGAATAACCAGCACCATATTCATTTTGATATTTAGGGAAGGTAGATTTATCTATAGTACCAATAGTTAAGCCGCTATTTATGGTGATACCCATTCCACTACTTTTTCTGCTCTTGGTTGTAATCATAATTACACCATTCGCACCTCTGGAGCCATACAGCGCACTTGCAGCAGCTCCTTTTAAAACGTTAACTGATTCAATATCATCAGGATTGATATCCGCTGCGGCATTACCATAATCGTAGCCACCCCGGCCGGCCTTTTGATTTTCAGTATTATTGTTCGAGTTATCCACAGGAACTCCATCTACCACGAAGAGTGCCTGATTGTTGTTCAACATAGACTTATTACCACGAATAACGACATTTGTTGAACCGCCAATTGCATTACCCTGAATGATTTGCAGTCCGGAAACCTTTCCAGATAATGCAGAAGCTGCATTGGATATACGCGTCTGAGTTAGCTCCTCTCCCTTTACCTGTTGTGCTGCATAAGAGAGAGAGTTCTTTGTTCTTACCTGCCCTAATGCGGTTACGACTACCTCTTCTAAAGCTTTTGAGTCGGGGCTTAGTGAAACATTGATTGCATTAGCAGTTATAGATCTGCTTGTTGTAACATAGCCGAGATAAGAAAATTCCAGCACTTTAGCGCTGGCAGGTACTTTTAAAGTAAATTTTCCATCTGAACTTGTAACGGTACCACCTTGAGCACCTTTAATTTTAACGCTTACTCCTGGAATGGGCAATTTGTCGTCCATTGAAGTAACCGTACCAGTAACTGTTCTCTCCTGTGCTATTGCAGAAAATGCAATAAACATTAGGACGAACAAACTTTGTAGAAGTTTTTTCATCTTGTAAATTTTAGTTTAGCTAATAATTAATAGTACACTAAACTATGAAATAACTAGCTTATTATCAAATAATAGATAATAAAAAACATAAATCAACAACAATAACCAACAAAAAGACACTTATTAGCCATTAAAATCATAAAAAGTGAAAAATAAATATAAATAAAAAGGACTTCTGTCACATTAAATTATAAAATAACAAATAAATCCAAAAACAGATATTAAAATCACAACCATAACGCACCATAAAACAACATTAAATCAAAAAATAAAACAACATTACAACCTATAGAAATACAATAAAAATATTTATTCACTAAAACGACTAATCAGCAGCGAAAAACAAGGACATATCAAACAAACAGAAACGGTGTTCAACCATTTAATTACAGCAGAATATTTGATAATAAGGCCTTAAAAGGCAGGAAAAACGAAGAAATAGCAAAATTATTAATACAAAAGAAACACACAAGATCTTACTCCCCCAACTTCCCAACATTATTTAGCAGAATTGGATTTCTCAATCACCTATAATTTATTTCACTGCCTTAGTTAAATGGATAAGATGAAAAACCGCGTAAATAGTCACACTAAGCCCGTTCTCCTATCTTTTTTGACATCACATCCATCTTACAGTGAAGGATGTAATGAGTATGCATCTGCTCTACTCGAATATTGCAGTTCCATAATTATATTGATTCATTATACATCTGCTCAATTCAGTAGAGTATATTCAATTACCTACTTATTTACTGATTCTTTTACTCACTCAACGTCTGATAGTCCTCTGTCCTGGTGGTATAACCCGAGCAGATAACTCTTGCTTGTCTTTTGGTTGTTGCCTGGTTGTCACCTGACCATCTATACCTCATAAGTACTACAACTATACTACAAACATACCTCAAATATACCTTTTAAGTACTTTTGACGTAGACTTGAGGTAGGTATGGGGTATACATGGTCAGGCAACAACCAAGAGACAACTAGGCCACAACCAGGTTTCATCTTAACGCGTATCCGACTAGTGTTCCATTGCTGGCCAATTTGAGTGGATGATAACCTTCAAGCCAGCGGTTTGATTTATTCTCAATACATCAACAAAAAGCTGAAACTTATTATTCTTGTTCAACTTTTTTAAAAATGTGAATCCAATCTATTAGTATTTCAGTATCTTAGTATAAGATTAAATTGACGAACATAAAGGAAATTATTTCAGGCCTTAATTTTAATTGTGAGTCCGCCCCTTTTTTTGTGGCATTCGCCGAATTATGATTTCAGCTTAATTAACTTCCAAAGTAATTAATTACAAATTGTAAATCATTTAATCATGGCAATAGTCACTAGTGGCCCATACGTGGGCTTTTCAGGTACCGTTGACGGTATCACTTACTACCCGCTCCCTGATGGCAGGAC
>JAATFQ010000069.1 GCA_015655115.1 Sphingobacteriales bacterium | reverse complement strand
GAGCTGAATTAGTGTTTCGCCTAATTCGATATTGGAATAGTTATATTTCCTATATTAAATTAGAAAACATTAAATTAAAAAAGATATAAATATTCAAATATATTTCTGCAATCGATACCGGCAACGATTGCATAAGAAAATCAAGGAACAAATGAATACTTTCATCTTGTTTATTAAGAAAAATAAACCGTTTAAAATAATCTCTACTACTGAGAGAAAAATTTCCGTGGTATTGTTACGCTTCTGAAAAAGATCAGTCGCCCTGAAATAAGATAACCTCATGCATATAAAAAAACTTTATTTTGCAGCTCATTATCTTGCTTCATCTGCAGTATTAGAAAGCAGTAGTGTTAAATATTAAAAAGCGCTGATATTAAAAACTATAATGTTAAGAGCTATAGCATCAATAACAGGGTATTTATTATACAGGTGTATTAAACAAAAAAAACAAATGTCAGCTGACCTAATCCTAAAAAACATCGGCAAGCATATCACTCTCAATGAGGAGGAGACAGCGTATTTTTCTTCACTGATACATTGTAAAAAACTTTCCAGGAAGAGTTTGCTATTGGCAGCGGGGCAAGACTGCAGATATTTAAGCTATGTCAGTTCTGGCGCACTGAGATCTTATTACGTAGATAAAGATGGGAAAGAGTCGACTGTTATGTTTGCTATAGCGGAGTGGTGGATCACCGATATGTATTGTTATTTAAATAATAAGCCTGCTATGACCTATATAGAAGCAATTGAAGACAGCACAATATTTCAGATCAGCAAGACAGACTTCGACCGACTCTTAGACAAAATTCCAAAATTCGAGAAGTTCTTCAGGATACTGATGCAAAACGCATATACAAGAGAACAGTTAAGGATAATTGAAAACTTATCCTCAACGGCAGAAGAGCGATACGACAGCTTCCTGCTCAAATACCCGCAGATTGTGAAACAGGTTACACAAAAGCAAATTGCCTCTTACCTTGGGATTACGCCTGAATTCTTAAGTGCAGTCAGGAGTGCAAAAATTAAATCAGCGGCGAAAAAATAAAGCAGGCACTGTAAAAATAAATTCAGGTTGTTAATATGGATGAAGGGGTTCAAAAACAATTGATGACTGTAAAAAACACTGCGGAGTACAAAAATCAGGTCAGGGATTGCAAAAGTGATTCATACATTTCTTAAGGTACCTTAAGTTTTTGCTTAAGATCTTTTGTTCCCTTTGTAAAAAGATATAAAGATATGTTAATACTAATAGCAGGCCCTTACAGAAGCGGCACCAATGACGACCCTGTTTTAATGCAGCAAAACTTAAACAACCTGGAGGCTCTGGCCATGCCCCTGTTCAGAAAAGGCCATGTTCCCATGATCGGAGAATGGGTAGCTCTGCCCTTGATCCACCTCGCTGGCTCTGCCGGAACGGGAGATAAAATCTGGGATGAGATACAATATCCTTGTGCGCACCGTTTATTGGAGAAATGTGATGCCGTCTTCCGCATTGAAGGGACATCCAAAGTGGCAGATGAAGATGTACGGATTGCGACAGCCAGGGGGCTGCCGGTTTACTACCACTTAGGTGACGTTCCAGATGCAGAGTAGCGGCATCAAAATACTAGATACAGAAGTCCTTTCAGCTAATTGGTACACTTTACGGAAGGTAACCTATTCTTATTTCAGAAAAGATGGTTCACAGGCAATAGTCAGCCGTGAAGCTTATGACCGGGGAAATGGGGCAACAATCTTATTGTACAATACCGAACTGAGAAAAGTAATCCTTACCCGGCAATTCCGCCTCCCCACATTCATTAATGGGAATGAAACGGGAATGCTGATTGAGTCCTGTGCAGGCTTACTGGATGATGAGCATCCTGAAGATTGCATCAGAAGGGAAACAGAGGAAGAAACAGGATACAAAATAACAGCAGTGAAGAAAATATTCGAAGCCTATATGTCGCCCGGATCAGTGACTGAAATTTTACATTTTTTCATTGCTGAGTATTCGAAGACAATGAAGGTGAGTGATGGCGGCGGGTTGTTGCATGAAGAGGAAAACATCGAAGTATTGGAAATAGCTATTGACGAGGCCATCGAAATGATCCATACAGGGGAAATCCGGGATGCCAAAACGATAATGCTCTTACAATATATCCAGCTTCAGCAGATAATTCATTAACACCTGACAGATAGTGTTTTATAAATTATTTTTTACTAAATTAGTTATCTAAATAACTTACTCTTATGGAAACACTTAACCATTATTCAAAAGCCCAGAATATTTTCAGGATATTACTGGGATGTCTGCTTCTTTTTACCGGGATTGGGCATCTAACTTTTGTGCGTACTGATTTTCTCGCTCAGGTACCAGCATGGGTTCCGCTCAAAGATGACTTGGTTGTGCTATTATCTGGTGGAGTAGAAATCGCAATCGGACTTTCTCTGATTCTGCTTAAACGTTACCGTGTAACCGTAGGATGGGTGGCCGCTATCTTTTTTATAGCTATATTTCCGGGTAATTATGCACAGTATGCAAACCATGTGGATGCCTTTGGGCTCAATAGTGATGCACTCAGATTAACGCGACTGTTCCTGCACCCGTTACTGGTTATCTGGCCGCTTTGGAGTTGTGGGTCATGGACAGCGGTTTTCGGAAGAAAAAGTGCATTGGAACCAAGATAGAAGGCCGCTTCTCTTATTAAACATTCTCTTGTTGTGCAGAAAACCCAAACAAAGATCTTTCTTTAATTAATGCGGCGACCTGTTCCGGCACATATTCTTCCCATCCTGGTGCATTTTCTTTCACCAGCTGCAGTACTTTATCGGTTTGCACATGGAGATTATTCACGCTGTAATTCAGGATATCCTCAATTTTGTCGTTAGCGATCAGGTATTCAAATAAATCTATCAGGTGAGGAGGCGGAGCAAATTTCTTGGAATCATAGACGATACCGTCGCCCAAAGTAGGATAAATATAAAGTTTAACCTTTCTGCTGAACAGGGTGGCGAAAGCTTCCAAAATACCGCCTTCCAGGTATTTATAATGTTCTTCATTGAAGATCAGCTCCAGATTGGGATAGCCAAGTACCACACCCATTTTTAGTGCCGTGATCTTAGACAGGTAAGCGACCAATTTATAGTATTCGTGGAAATTGGATATCAAAACAGTCTGCCCCACAGAGCAAAGAATGTCTACGCGGTCTAAAAAGTCTTTCTCATTAATTTCAGCACTATCATCAGCCCCTCTTTCTTTTAACGATTGCAGCGTAAGTTCGGTAATCACTATTACTTTAGTCTGATCAACATCAGGTTCCTCCATAAATTGCTCTACTCCGGTACTGATCATATCCATATGTACATTGATCAGTGGGCGAAAGCGTCCACGGACGATCATGATGTGTTTTTTATATAACACTTCTGAAGGCTGCAGGTTTTTACCATCCGGGCCGAATACAGCTGCGTCAGACAGGCCGTATTTCACCAGGTGCAGGCTCATCAGCCTGTTATCGACTTTACTAAATCCAGGGCCTTCAAAGCGGATCATATCTATCTGTATACGGTCCCTGCTCAGATCATCCAGTAAAGAAAGCAAAAACACAGAAGGTGTCTGATGATAATTATAGCACGCATATACCAGATTGACACCCAGAATACCCACTGCCGAGTGCTGCAGGCCAAGGTCGTTATCCAGTAATTTCACATGCAGTACCACATCATGAAATTCACCGTTCGGCTCTTGTTGATAGCGCATCCCCATCCATCCATGCCCTTTGTTGGTCTTCTGGTAATTGAGTGCAGAGAAGGTATCAGAAAAAGCAAAGAACGTTGAATTATCTCCTTTTTTCACGGCCAAACGCTCGATTAAAAGGTCGTATTCATGCTGAAGCATAGCGATTAAGCGTTGCTCACTTACATAGCGCTTGATCTCCTGTGCACCATAGATAGCATCGGAAAAAGCCATATCGTAAGCCGACATGGTTTTTGCAATAGTACCAGCGGCAGCACCAGCCTTAAAAAAATTAGCGGCAACATCCTGCCCTGCACCAATCTCTGCAAATGATCCATAGATTTCCGGATCGAGATTAATGGCGAGGGCTTTCTGTTTTGTTCCAATATATTTATTGTGAATATTTTCCATGCAGCTAATTGGGTGATATCATTTATTAAATGGCACAAGGTAGGCATCTTAGGCCGAAAAGAGGCAATTGGCTTTAACATTTACATTGCGCTGAATATTTATAAAGCGCCTGATGATAAGGATTCAAACAATAAAAATGATAATGATGTTGATAAGATATGAATATACTCTGGAAGTACCTGAAACCCCACCGATGGCTGGTGTTCTTCTCACTCCTGCTTGCCGCAACGTCGCAGTTGTTAAACCTTGTCGACCCCCTGATATTTGGAAAAGTAATCGACCAATATGCTACGAATAAAAGTAATCTTTCGGAAAACGGTCTCATCAGGGAAGTTTTATATTGGCTAACCCTGGCCTTTGGCATTGCCATTCTCGCTAAACTGGGCAAGTCTTTCCAGGAATACATTACCCGTAAGGCGGTGGCCAGATTTGGTATGCAGATCTTCAATGATGGCTTAAAGCAAACACTGAGATTATCCTTCGAGGAGTTTGAAGTGACCAGGAGCGGAACTACTTTATCGGTACTGCAAAAGGTAAAGACCGATTCAGAAAGATTTATCAACTCATTTATCAATGTGCTGTTTTCTTCGCTGGTAGGCATAGGATTTTTACTTTGGTATAGCCTGAATAAGAACTGGTTGCTGGTACCAGTATTTGCAATTGGCGTAGTGCTGCTGGGGTCGCTGACAGGTCTAGTGTCGAAGAAGATCAAAGCCATTCAGCGGTCTATCAACCGGAAGGCAGATCATCAGGCAGGTATCATCACTGAAAGCCTGCGCAATATAGAGCTGGTGAAAAGTCTGGGACTTACCTTTGCGGAAATCAGAAGGCTGAATGCGCAGACGCTGAAGATCTACGATCTCGAAATGCTGAAGGCCAAAAAAGTAAGTTCGCTATCCTTTTTACAAGGCAACCTGCTCAATTTACTGAAGCAGTCTATCCTATTTATCCTGCTCTGGTTAATTTTCAGAAAAGTACTGACTACCGGTGAGTTAATTGCCATGCAGTTTATTTCTACGGCAATCTTTACACCTTTGCAGGATCTGGGCAATATGATCATCCTTTACAGGGAGGCACATGCTTCGCTGATGGAGTTTGATAAGCTGATGAATAAGCCTGTTGAGCAGCGTCCGGAAAACTCCGTTGAAGTACCCCCATTGGAAAGCCTGGAATTTAAAGATGTAGTTTTCAGGCATAAATCAGCAAATTACAATGCTATTGATGATCTTTCTTTTACAATTCATCCAGGTGAGACAGTCGCTTTTGTCGGCCCTTCAGGATCTGGAAAGTCTACCCTGGTTAAACTGCTGGTCGGATTGTATATCCCTGTAAGGGGTAGTATATTTTTCAATGATGTTCCTTCAACACAGGTAAGGTATAACCCTTTACGGCGGCAGATTGGTTTTGTAACCCAGGATACTCAGCTGTATGCAGGTTCTATCAAAGACAATCTGCTCTTTGTTAAACCGGCAGCCACAGATGCAGAAATAACGGAGGCACTAAGAAAGGCCTCAGCTACAGCCTTAATTGCCAAGGCATCAAATGGTATCCATACCATCTTAGGAGAAAACGGCATGAAGCTTTCGGGCGGCGAAAAACAAAGACTGTCTATTGCAAGGGCACTGTTGCGTCAGCCGAGGCTACTCATCTTTGATGAGGCTACTTCTGCACTGGATTCTTTAACAGAAGAAGAAATATCAGGTACTATCAGGGAAATATCCGACCGGAGAGAGCAGATGACCATACTGATTGCCCACAGGCTTTCTACAGTAATGCATGCAGATTGTATCTATGTGCTGGAAAAAGGAAAGATCTCTGAAAAAGGAAGCCACGAAGAATTGCTGGAGCAGAAAGGCCTCTACTACTCGATGTGGAGACAGCAGATTGGCGAGCGAAGATAGTATAACCCAGCTACCGGGCTAACTGTTCCGGCAGCGGGTTATAACACTCAACATAAACACTCAACTTACCGGCTTACTTCCGGTGCAGCATCTTTAAGGCATCGAAAAGGATCGAAGGATCATGCTGTCCTTTATAAAAAGGTGATACTTCACGTTTTAGATCCAATAGTCCGAATACAGCTACCTGTGCCGTACGGACAGAATATTCTACAGTAAATACGACATCGTCAGGTAATTCTGCAAACTGGCCTATGAACGCCAGGTTTTTAGCGCCTTCTGGTATTACCTTCGGGCGGTCAGTTGTTGTCCGTGGCATAAACTGGCTGGTGATATACGGCATCATTACCGGAATGATGATCGACGTATCAATGATATGAGTTCCATTTTCGTTAAACCGCAGATGAGACAGTACTTCGGTCAGGATTTCCTCTCCTGTACATGCTGACATTTTCTTCTTTACAAAATTGCCTTCCTTGTCGGGGAACAATCCGTATCCCCACCATACCCATATATCGTTTGGCTGCTCATAATAATGAGGCTGATGGTTGAGCACCACGGTCAGCAGCCAGTTAGAATCCTTTATTGTAACCAAACCTCCCTTACCTGCTTCACTGCCTGAAAATTTCTCCAGCAGATCAAAAAACAGAGGGTTGCTTGCCGTTACGGTAAAAGACTCCCATTTGGTTTTATCAATATCGGTGCAGAAGGCAGCAGGATTACCAAAGCAGGTTGATTTTGCAGCAAGTGTTTTCCATAACTTCCAGTCCTTTCCTGTTTCTGCATTTTGCAGAACAGGCGCCGCTTTATTAGTACCCGTTGAAGAATTAGCCGTCATGGTACCATTGGTGACAAAGACCAG
>JAATFQ010000086.1 GCA_015655115.1 Sphingobacteriales bacterium | reverse complement strand
GCTGGCGTATACACAAGAACTGGCAGGATTGCTGACCACAGAAACGGTGATCCGGAAACAGGAGGTAGAGCTGCGGCTGAAGCTGGAATGGTTAAGTAACCTCGACAGGCTGGAACAGCGAAAACAGGAACTGCTGGAGCAGCTGGCAGCGCATGAATTATTTTACAGTTCGCACAAAAGCGATTTTGAGCAACTGCAGCAACACCAGCAGGCATTGGTTTATCGTCCTGCATTGGCAGAAATAAAGGCGATATCCGATCAGATCAAAGCTATTGAGTCCGACCTGCAGGCATTGGAATTAGTGCTTCCTGCATATGCCAAAGAGGAGAGCGAGACGAAAGAGGCATTGGCACAGGCAAAAAAGCAGACCGACCATACTCAGCAGAATTTAATTGATCACGAGCCTGTATTCGAAACCGTGATTAAAAAAGATATATTAATTGATCAGGCTACCCGAAAATTCGAAACAACTGCTGCTGCATTAGCAACAGCAAAAACAGGGATGGAACTTGCCCGAAAAGTCAATGGTGCTGTCAACATAGACCTGCTGAAAATACAGCAGCGGATAGTTATACTATCCCGCTGGTTACAGGAAAATACCGGCGATCTGAATCTCGATAAGGAAAGTATTCTTTTTGGCCAGTATGTGCAGCAAACCGCAGCCCTGGGCTTGAAGATCAGTGCATTTGAACAGGCACAACAGAAACAGCGTACAGAAATAGCCGTAAGCCAGCAAACTGTGGAGGAGATAACCAAAAGCATTGCCGCGAAGGAACAGGAGCTGATTGAACAGCGCAATACCATGACCCGGTTAACCAAACAGCTGGAAGATACTTTAGCAGGTCATACACCAGAAGAACTGGAACAGAAATTATCTGCATTTCCGCCGCTTATCCATACCGCAGAACAGCAAGTCTGCTTAGCAGGCGTATACCATAAAAGGCAGAAAGAAATAGCCCTGCTTACTAAAAATATTTCTGATCAGCGGCAATCTTCCGTGCTTGTACAGCAGTCTATAGAGCGATTGGCACAAGAACATACATCAGCGACAGCGGCACTGGAAAATCTGCAGCAAATATATGAGCTGGAAGTAAAAGCCCGGAATTACGAACAGGCGCGGCTTACGCTGGAGCCAGAGAAACCTTGTCCACTATGCGGTTCGGTGCACCACCCGTATGCCGAAAACGGGTACTCAGGCAGGGTAGATGAGACTGCAAGCCGCCGTAACAAGCAACAGGATAGCGTTCAGGAGCTAAAGAAAACCCTGGATGAGCAGCAGCTGAGCTGGAATACCCTAACCTACCAGATCGCATCCGGTACTCAAATACGGGAAGACCTGGAGACTGAATGTGCGGATACGCTTGCCGAGTTTGACGGCAACAATCTGAGCCTGCCTAAACCGCTGGACATCAACAAACCAGACATCATTATTGCTGTTGTTGAAAAGAAAAAAATGCAGCAGCAAGCATTACAGCAACAGCTCAAAACCGCCCGCGCATTACAATTACAGTGCAGCACCCTCGAAAGTCTTACACATCAGCATAAAGAAGCACTCGCAGTATTGCAGAACCAGCTGGCACAGATCAGGCAGACCATCACCTTTGCTGAAAAACAGTTGTCAGATGCCAGGCTTGAACAGCAGCAGGCAGAGCGTGAAAGCGCAATCCTGCATGCCGCAGCTACAGCATTGCTGATGCCCTTTCAGTTGATATATACTGCTGAAAAGGCAGAATCTATCCTCCAGGAAATGAAGGATAGATTTGAACGGTACAGCTTATCCGCACAGGAATTGAACAGGCTGCAGCCAGAATTAAGGCAGAAGGAAACCGAGCTAAAGAACACTGCAGCAATCATTGAAGAGAAAAAAGAAGCTGTAGCTCAATTTACAGTGCAGCAAAATAATGAGCGCTCTGAATTACAGCAGATGCAGGAAGAGCGCATGGAAATCTTCGGAACAAAAGACCCTAAAGAAGAGCGTGAGCAGATGAATGCGGTACTGAAAAGATACCGTTCACAGGCAGAAATGCTGCAGGGTGCTATGCAGCAGAAGCAGGAGCAGCTGCGTATTGCCGAAGCCCGTAAGGCAATGCTGATCACTAATGCCCGTTCTGCGGAGGTGCTGCTGGCAGCACAACAGGAGACCCTGCTAAAGGAGATTGGTAAAAAGGGGTTGCTGAGCATAGCAGCATTAAACGCATTATTCCTCCCAGAAGCTGAGGCAGAGCGTTTTGATCAACTGCAAAAAGACGCTGTACAAAAGATAGCATCCAGCAAAAGCATGATCCAGGCACTGGAAAAAGAGCTGGCTGAAGAAAAAGAGAAGTCGATGACGGAAGAGCTGAAAGACGGTTTATTCCGGCAACTACAGGATCAGGATCAGCAACTGTCTGGATTGATAGAGCAGAAGGGTAAAGTGGGTGAGGTATTAAGTAAAGACGACCAGCTGAAAACAAAATATAAAGAATTAGCAAAGCAGATAGAAAGTCAGCAACAGGAGTACAACAGGTTTCAGAAGTTATCCCTGCTGATTGGTTCGGCAGACGGCAGGAAATTCAGCCGTTTTGCGCAAGGGTTAACGCTGGCGAGGCTTACAGAGCTTGCCAACAGGCATTTACTGCGCCTGAGCGACCGCTACAGTATACTTAAAAGTCCGGAGAAGGATCTGGACTTACAGATCATCGATGGTTACCAGGCAGATGTGACCCGGCCTATGTCGACCCTCTCTGGCGGAGAAAGCTTCCTGGTTAGTCTTGCCCTTGCCCTGGGTCTGTCAGACCTGGCGAGCCGTAAAGTTCAGATCAATTCCTTATTTATAGATGAAGGGTTCGGTACGCTGGATGCGGATACACTTGATGTAGCCATTACAGCGTTGGAAAACTTACAGGCAAACGGTAAAAGTATAGGCATCATCTCTCATGTAGACGCATTGAAAGAGAGAATAGGCACTCAGATACAAGTTGTCAAACAACCCGGCGGATCAAGTAAAATCACACTTCACAGCTACGGAAATCTGATACAGATTTAAATAAATGTGGAAGTAAGGAGCATAAATCTTTAAACAATTGTTGTTTATCCGGTGTTGGTAGTGTTATGGTTAGAAAAACACAGACAAACATACCGCGGGTAATCTTCACTTTTTCGGTACTTATTGCATTTTTGTGCATATTTCAGGCTTGTAAGAAAAGCCGCTCAGACATAGGGAAAACACTGTTTAATGCCACAGGGAACAAGGTTTTTAAGAACATGGAAAGCGATGCTTTCATTGCCGTTTTCAAGGAAAAACTCGCATCAGGGAAGGTTAAGCTCAGCAATCCAAAACTAATTACTGCTTATTATGAAGCACATGATTATGAACCCGTTATTGTGTTGCAGCAGCTAAAAGATAAGGGCTTGCAGACCATGATCTCTTACTTTGAGCGTTCTGCAGAGCATGGACTTTCGCCCGAAGGCTATAAAGTGGAGGAATTAAAGCGCCTGCTAGCTAAATTTGACGATAAAAAAGGGATTAAAACAACAGAGGAAGCGTACAGTGCACTCGCAGATCTTGAATTGCTTTCTGCCAACTCCCTCATCAATTATAGCAATGCCCTGCAATATGGAGTAATCAGTCCGAAGCGGATCTATGCAGCCTATTTCATGGATACCAAAAGGCCTGACAGCACTTCCATGAACCGCGTATTTGCCATCAAAGACATCAAATCTTACCTTGACAGCATTCAGCCTAAAGACCCCCAGTATCTCGCTTTGCAGAAAGCCTTAAAAGACGGTGCTACCGGTGCTGGCATGTCGCCCGATGAAACACAAAAAATCCTTAAGGTAAACCTCGAGCGCCTGCGCTGGAAAAACAAACCTACAGAAGAGAAGTATGTGATTGTTAACATTGCCGATTTCAGGCTCGATGTAATGGACAGAGGTAAGTCTATCCTTGACATGAAAGTATGCGTGGGGGAAGGGAGAAATAAGAATTTTACCGATAATATCCAGGAGTATGATGAGAATGACCTGAAGAAAGACCGTCCTTTCTCGCATGAAACGCCGCAGTTAAACAGTCTGATACATAGTGTACAGGTGAACCCCGTATGGAATATTCCAGAGAGTATTGCCACCAATGAGATTACTAAGTTTGCTGCTGCAGACAGGTATTACTTGTCTAACCACAACATAGATGTATATGAGAACGGGAAACTCATAGAAGATACAGAGCTGATAGACTGGTCGGCTGGAAATCCTGGTGCCAAATACACCTTCAAACAACGTCCCGGAGATGACAACTCATTAGGGAAGATCAAGTTCCTTTTTAACAATCAAAGTGCCGTTTACCTGCATGATACCCCTGCAAAAGCAGCTTTCAGTAATAGCATGCGTGCGGTAAGCCATGGCTGCGTGAGACTGGAAAAACCTCTTGATTTAGCCCATGTGCTGTTTGGAGATGGTGCTAAATATGAAGATATTAAGAAGCGCATGTCTGAAAGCCAGAACGAGGCTAAAGACATTACCTTACCAAACAAGGTACCTGTTTATTTAATCTATAAAACTGCATGGGCTGATGAAAATCATACTTTGCAATTCAGGAAAGACGTTTATGGGTTAGACATTGTGCTTTACACCTATATGCAAAAATTGGGAACGGGAGTTTAGCTCCGTTCCCAATACAAACTCAGGATTCAAATGCTGCAATTAAGCTTAAATGTGCGCAATTGCAGTACTGTCTTTCACTATAGAAATACTATCCATAGGATGTATAATACTGGTTGCCGCCAACTGCGTATCCAGATATTTAGAAGCGTACGGCTGCTTAGTGCCATTGATAAAAATAACAGTTTTCCCTTCGATAGTATTGATCACCCGATCAGATAATTCGGCGGCTACAGCTGGGCAGCCATGGCTGCGGCCTAAGCGACCTAATTGGTTGATGGTGTTCTGGCTCACATAAGGGGCGCCATGAACCACAATAGACCGCATCCTTGCATTCATATTGTAGCCGGCATCCATCCCGTCAAGCCTTAAAGAACGCCCGTGTTTACCAATGTAAACCTCTGCAGTTACATAAAACCCGAGGCTGCTCTCTTTAGAGTCATTCACATCAGAAAAGCGTGTAGCCAGATCATCGCCACTGCGTTCTCCATGGGCAACCCATGTATTTAACAGCAGTGAATCCTTTGCCAGATCAATAATCCACAGCCTTTTTGAAGTACTGTTACGGTCCAGATCTGCGATAGTCAGGATTTGCTTGTCGCCGGAAATCTTTCCGTCGTTTTTAAGGTTATAAAAACCTGTAAGGGCTTTTTCAAAAACTTCTGTACTAAGTCCTGTTTTTGCCAGATGAGCACCATTGTAAATGTTGCTTACGTGCAAACTATACAATGAATCTTTCGTCAATACAACATTTGAAGGCGTTTTCGGACCTGATGAAGGTGTCCAACTGATAATAGTCAATGCAAGTGTACTAAAAACTAATCCTGCTCCGCCTAAAAGGTATTTTTTCATAGAATGTGGTTTAAGTGCTATGAGTAGTGATACGATTATTTAGGTAAAAATTTGATCCAGATATTATGGTTTTTGTGAGAGGTTACTTAGATTTTGTTAAACAAATATACATAAATTTATAAACAACAAAAAATATAGGTCAGATAATTACCTGGTGAT
The DNA here is from genome assembly GCA_015655115.1 of Sphingobacteriales bacterium. Lineage (GTDB taxonomy): Bacteria > Bacteroidota > Bacteroidia > Sphingobacteriales > Sphingobacteriaceae > Pedobacter. Next base: position 8,868 of record JAATFQ010000086.1, on the reverse strand, counting down.
GACTTACGCTTTAGGGATCTGATATACATAATTACGTGGTGATGACTTAATAAAACAGTAAGCAAATCTTTGAATAATTCGATTTAGTTATCTTTGCGGAAACACATATACTATTTTGAGACTATCTATTATTGTAATACCTAAAATCCGTTTTTATCTTCCTGTATTAGTTTCTTTTCTGCTGATGATGACAAGCTACAGTGCAATAGCCCAGGAAAACTGGAAACTCGCCGAAGACCAGCAATGGATAAAAATATACAAACGGCCCATTACCAATTCAAAGATAAAATCTATTAAAGTTATGTGTACACTGCAGGCTTCTACATCGCAGCTCCTCGCTGCCATAATGGATGTACAGTCTTGTGGTGAGTGGGTATATAGCAGTAAAACCAATACCCTGCTGAAACAGATATCGCCGCTGGAATTAATTTACTACTCAGAAGTATCAGTGCCCTGGCCGGTTGAAAACAGGGATTATGTAGTACGTGTAAAAGCAGAGCAGGATCCTCAGACTAAAATTGTAACTGTCAACTCGCCCTGTATCCCCGGTTATGTAAAAGAAAAGCCTGGTAAAGTGAGGATTAAACAATCTATAGCACAGTGGACTATTATCCCGAATGGTAAAAACCAGGTGAAAGTAGAGTACATTCTTGAGGTAGACCCTTTGGGAAATATACCGGCATGGCTGGTGAACCTGTTTGCTGCCAAAGGGCCGTACGAAACCTTCAAGGCATTAAAGGTTCATGTGCAAAAAGATGTATATAAAAGAGCTCATTATACTTCAATTGTTGACTAGATACGTCTCAAATCTTATAAAATACTGATGGCATGGGGTTTGCATATCTGCAATAAATAGTGTCAAATTCTATTTTTTTGTTTTATCTTACAAGATATAAAGACTATTTATTACTATATCTAAACCACATCTATATTTATAGATGATTGTTTTTTTGATATTTTTCTAGCGTTAATTATTCGAATTGTGAAATATGAAGTACACAGTATAAATAGTTCTTTTTACTTGCGACCTTATTGCCGTTAACTCATAAAATCAATTATTCAATGAACATAACCGAAAGAAATAACATTAAGATTATTGGTAATGGCGCACAAACGTTAATGTTTGCACATGGTTTTGGTTGCGATCAGAATACATGGAATCTCATTACGCCTGCTTTTTCTGATACTTATAAAGTAGTGTTATTTGATTACATAGGTGCCGGGCATGCTGCTATAGATGCTTATGAAAAGCAGCGTTACAGTAATCTGAGTGGCTATGCGAAAGATGTAATTGATATTTGTGAAGAACTGCAATTAGAAAATGTGATTTTTATTGGTCATTGTGTAAGCAGTATGATAGGAGCTTTGGCTTCGATTGAGGCCCCTCATTTTTTTAAGAAGTTAATCTTTATAGGCCCTTCTCCGCGTTATATCAATGATGTTGATTATTATGGTGGCATGGAAAGAGAAGATTTGGAAGCTTTACTCGATGTTATGGACAACAATTACCTGGGGTGGTCCGGCACGCTCGCCCCGGCTGTTGTGGGCAATCCGGACCGGCCGGCGCTTGGTGAGGATCTGACTAAAAGCTTCAGGGCGGTTGACCTTGATATCGCAAAGCAATTTGCCAGAGTAATTTTCTTGTCAGACCACCGGGGCGACTTACCTTTAATAAAAATCCCCAGTCTGACCATACAGGGGAAAGAAGACGTTCTTACCTCAGAGCGGGTGGCAAACTATATTCATGAACATACCTATCGCAACCAGGTGACTATACTCGAATCCGGCGGCCATTGTCCTCATTTAAGTGATCCAGAAGCAGTAGTCAGTGCAATAAATCATTTTATACAATAACGTATGAGCAGGCAGGCATTCATTGAAAGCAATCCTGGCAGATTTGCTGAAATAACCAATTCCGATTTTCTGTATCAACATGCTCCCTGTGGTTTTATTTCATTTCTGCCAAACGGCGGTATTCTCCGTGTAAATCAGACTTTCGCACATTGGTTAAACCTTACGGAGGAAGAAATTTATCAGATAAAATTTACCTCCCTGCTTAGCAAGGCAGGGGGATTGTATTATGAGATGATAGTTCATCCTTTATTAAATTTAAAAGGTTTTGCTAATGAAGTCAACTTCAGTTTTATCCATAACGAGTGCAACATTGATACCTTGTTCAATGCTGTGGTATTTAAAGATGATGACGGAACCATCATTGCCATAAATGCAACCATACAAGACATTACAGAAAGGAAAAAATACGAAGCTGAACTACTTAAGGCCAAGCGTTTTGCTGAGGAAGAACAAAGAAGATTCGAATTTCTTTCCAATAGTGTTCCTAATCTGATCTGGACTGCCTTACCCAATGGGGAAATCAATTTTCTAAACCAGCGTACCTTAGATTATTTAAAAATAGATCTAAAAGATGCGAATAATTTTACGGGTATTTATGAAGAAGACAGGCCTTTGTTTGCTGAAGCATGGGCAAAGAGTCTCCAGAGTAGCACTAAACTAGAGTTAGAACTCCGTATTCTGTCTGGTGACGGCGATCTGCAATGGTTTTTTCTTCATGCAGAACCCTATCACAACGAAGAAGGAGTGCTTGAATTGTGGTTCGGCTCCTGTACCAATATTAATAATCAAAAGCTGGCGACACTGGAAAAGTACAATTCTCTGGAAAACAGCCTAAGCACTGCGTATAAAACCATCGATGGTCACAGGGAGCGTTTTATCCAGATCGCCATGAACCAGTCGCACCTGATCAGGAAGCCATTAGCCAATATCATGGGTTTAATGGATTTATTAAACGATACTTCATTACCTGCAGACGCTGTTGAATTGCTGGAACTGTTAAAACTCAGTGCAGACGAGCTTGATCATCTCATTAAAGACGTTATCCATCAGAGCAGCGATCCTATTAATCCTTTATCAGCTTAATCTTTCAATAGTTTAGTCTTTCATTAGAATATAATTGAATTTAAAGGCTATGAAGCTATCATGATCATATTCATCGCTGTTTGTGAGCGGTATGCTCATGATGGTTTCATTAGAATATAATTGAATTTTAAAGGCTATGAAGCTATCATGATCATATTCATCGCTGTTTGTGAGCGGTATGCTCATGATGGTTTCGTCAGCAAATCTACCGTCTGGTTCGCGTCTACAATGATCTCTGCCGGATAATCATTAATTTCGAGGATCCGTATCGCATTTCTGGTTTTCAGCGGGCCTTTTTTTATGGTGTGGTCAAACACCAGCTCATCAGCATCAATAGTTTCAGAGAAATGGTAATGGTCATACTGATCTTCCAGCAGCTCATTCAATTCAGTATCATGTGTAGAAACAAAGACGAAATTGTTGCTTTTTGCCAGGTAGGCGAGAATAGCCTTTCCGGCAGAAACCCTTTCGATCGTATTTGTGCCCTTAAAGATCTCATCCAGGATAAACAGGCAGGGGCTTGCAGATGCTGATTGTTCAATAAAGTTCTTGATGATTGTCATTTCCTCAAAATAGTAGCTCTTCTCTTCCAGCAGGCTATCGGAGATTGTGATAGAAGAAAAGACTTTTGAGTAAGGCATATTGAAAGATTTTGCCGTGCAGGTATAAATTGTTTGTGCCAGAATCATGTTGATCCCTATAGCGCGGATAAAAGTAGTCTTGCCCGACATGTTTGATCCTGTTAGCAGCATATTCTTGTTGGAAAGCACCAGATCATTCGGGACGCAATTTTCAATCAGAGGGTGGCGGATAGCGCTCAGGTTCATTACATTCGCATCGGTAAACTGTGGTTTGCAATAATCTGCTGCCGATGACCTGAAAGAAGCAATAGAAATTGCAGCGTCCACTTTCCCGACATATTCGAACGCAGCCTTAAGCGCCGCTTTGTTTTTGTGGATAAGGTCAATCACCTGATAGAACACAATAATCTCCACATTAAAAGAGATTTTTATCAGCTCCAGCACCATAAATCCAACCACGGCAAGGTCGCCCTCAGCCATGCTGTCGAGCTTAATGCCAGCCATTTTTTTTCTCAGCGGAGACAGGTCTTTGAGCTGATTGGTAGTCTCCGGGAAGGCCTTTTGCAGTTCAGGCTCATTGTTTAGTTTTGCGGCAACTTCATATACTTTAATAAATTCCTTCAACGATGAGGTGTGCAGGCCTACTATCTGCTTATTCCAGTAATAAAAGCCAGTATTGATCAGAAAGATACCCATAAATACCAGCAGGAAACCCGGGCGCCAGATAGCAGCCAGCAGGCAGAGTATATTCAGTGTGGTAAGCAGGTAAACGATGGGTAAAAATGAGGGCCTTGCAACGGGTTTGGCATAAATCAGATCCTGGTAATAATACGAATCACCCTGGTTAATCTTCAGCAGGGTCAGCTGTGCATTTAACCTTAGTTTTTCATTTTCAGCCATCTCCTCTGCCAGACGATCCTGTGCCAATAAAGATTTTGTATCCGTATCCAGCGTTCTGAGTCGCGCGTATAAAAACTGCTGTCCGATTTTAGAAACCGTACGGTCAATCAATTTAAATACATCATTCAGGTACAGGTCTGTCGCTATCTTCTCAGAAATCAGCTGGAGTTTCTCAGAAGAGTCAGCAATGGTATTTAAAAAATAGTTCTCAATCAGGTCGAAGTCGAAGAACCGGCTGTCCTTAGGCTGTCCCCATTCCTGCTTTAGCTCATCCTTTTTCTTTTCAGCACTCCGCTTACTGTAGAAGTAAATGATCAGGACTATAAAAATAAGGGGCAGCAGGATATAAGCGGTAATAAGCATGTGGAGGTTTATGTGTAATAAGGGTGGTTAAGCTTTCTGCTTAAGATGGTTTCATTTCGGATACATGGTCGACGATAAAATCTACTACCGTACCGATCATGCTATCAACGTTCTTTTCTGACGTTAAAGTATTCAGGTGTTTGATCTTTTCAGCATTGATGTCTACAAACTGTTTGATTTGTTCTGTACACACCACATTGAAACTATCTTTTTCTATCATATTTTTCTGAATATCTTCGATATATCCAACCCAGGCTAAAGTATGATCCTGATTCTGCATATTAAATTCCTCGTTCTCTTCTGCCAGAAATACGCCTATAAATGCGTAATCGGGCTTAAATTCTTCTATGGTCTTTATTCTTAAATCTTTCATCACGGTTTAGTAATTGGTAAAATGATAATAATACCTGTTTTTTCTATTCAAATAATTAGGTATAAATGTAAAATATTTTTTAACATTCTTTAATCTTTTGTGAGGTAGTTGATTTTCCCGGTGCCCAATCAGATCTTTCAGTTTTCGAATGATAGATACACTGGAATTAGACAACTCAGGCATTCAACGCATGCGATGTGTCTTATACAGGCAATTAACCAATTATTGACCAGCAAAGGACAGTCCGGCGGTGTATTCTTACAGGATCTGCATCACCCGCATTAGTTAGAGGTGTTTCCAGCTAGCTAATGACAAATTATAAACATGCAGAGGCCTTATAGCCGGTTTAACAAATGAAGAATTTTACGTAATATAATAGGAGTTCATTGCATTCGGCTACACTTATTGAATAGGTAGTTCTATAATTATCAAAAGCTCATGAACAAGGTTAATATATCCAATAAAGACGTCTCAGCAAAGCAAGAGGACATAAACCAGCGGCCAATTGTAGTTCCTCATAATGCAGTTCCGCAGCTGAAATCTATAATAAATCATAGAGGCATCCATATGACGATGAATGCATTAAAAGCATTTAAGATGTTTAAAGAACCATTGTATAAGCAGAGGTCAGACAACAAAATATAATAGCAACTCAAATGAGTGATTTGTAGGTTTTGAAACAGTTAAGTGTGTCAATAATCTACATATAGATCTGTTTCTTTCTCTATGTTTTTAGTTATTTATGGTACAGCATAATACGAAGATGACAAAAAAGTTTTGGGATTGGAATAAGCAAGGTTCTCCCAAAGTGGCCCATTGTCCAAAGCGGTCCTGAAATCTGTATATAAAGATTTCTCATCCTTTTCCTGTAAAGTCATAAAAAAATCGGTGCCGAACAGTATTCTGGATCCGATAGGCGTTTGTAAATCATTCTTAATAGCAGCTACAATACCATGATTTGTTGTGGTATCGTAGAGCGTATAAGATATGTCAGTATAGACATTTGGAAATATAGCCATAAGGTCTTTTATAATATAATACCATGACGCTGTATTGTTGTAGCCTCCGTTTAAAGTACCCTGATCAGCTGTGGGTTGGGCAAGAAATTTTAATATTTCTTCATCTCCTCCAAAATGGGCGAAGCAGAGCTTAAGTTTGGGAAAACGGTTCAGGATGTCATAATAATTCACTGGGTCCAGGAAAGCATTGCAGGCATTTTTAGGTGGCAGAGTGGTTAGCTGGCTATAAAATGCTTGCGTGTGCCTCGCAATGGTTACTGGTGTCGGGTTAAAGGTGCGATATTGAAACAATTCAGGTGGGACCTTTTTGCCGGCATAAAAGGCACCCCCTCTTGTACAGTGGGTCAATATAGGAATACCCATTTCTTCGGCATAAGCATACACTTGTTCCAACCGGTCATCGGTTGGGTAAAACCCTAAAGCCGGGTAAAGTTTAATCCCATGAAATCCTTTAAATACCGGTTCGAAATAACTCTTAACAAAATTTAGTATTTCAATAGATGTTCCCATTCGGGGGTCAATACCCAGGAACGGGAAACACTTGTTAGGATAAGCACGCTTCACATCGGCTACTAATTGTAACTGTGTGGCATAGTTTGCCGGAGCCGCACCTCCACCCATATAATCAAAGTTCATGGGCAATATTACAAAACCTACATTTTCTTCTGTGTAGGAGCCCGCCATATCTTCAAATACCAGTTGTGGTGTATTCCTTATGCCTACAGCAAGGAACGACCGGTATTTTTTTACCATCTGTACAGGTACCAATCCCATCAAACGGGACAAAACCCAGGCAGATGGGTACCAGCGCAACAGCGGAGATAATAGCTTTACCAATGGCCTGGGCAGGTAATTGGTTAAAAAGCCCGAAGGCACACATTTAAAATTAAAAATATGGGTATGTACATTATATATACGCGCTGTGGCCATGATTACAGAGGTTAAAGGTTATTGTTTAGAACTTTCAGCCGTTGGTTTTACACCGGTTTTTCGCAGGGGTACCAGTTTAATTAATAGGTTGAACCAAAACGGAGCACCAAATGATATCAATATAGCTGCCAATGTCCAGCCTACTAATATTGACCACCATGGCCTTTCTTTGGTGAAAAACGTTGGCGGTAAATGGAATCCCTGATCATCAAACTTCCAGCCTATTGGTAAATTGAGGGCATTAATGGCCGTCACCTGATCGCTGATTTTTTGCTGAGCACTGCCTCTTGCAGAATCCGCTGTTTTGGAACGTTCTTCTTGCCATTGTGCCGTTAACTTTCTTTGAGTTGCAGTATCTGCCGTTTTTATTTTTGCCTGATAAATAGAATCAATCACAGCCATTTGCTTATTTACACTTTGTCTAATGATAGCATTGATCTCATCGGGATGGTTGACTGTGTTTTCGGCGCTTGCCACCAATGTATTCCTAAGTGTTGAATCAGTGTAAATGTTTTGTATCAGAAAGAGTGCATCGAAGTTAAAAAGCAGGACCAGCAAGGCTGCGATTACACCAACCGTGACACTTGTTTTTTTTCTATACCAGCCAGATACCCTATCCATATAGTTGTTGAACCATGTTTCAATAGCATTTTGGAGATCATTATAAGTATTGGTGTTCAATAAAAAGGATTGTAACAGAACCTTAAAATCGCTATGTTTCAGTTTGTCAACACCAGCCTTAAAATTGATATAAGGATTATTCGAAAAAAAAGAAACAGATTCTTCCAATAACTGGGTTTCTTCGTTGATCTGGTAGGATACGACTGTGCTTTCCTGACTAATCAGATCGATCAGGGCAGTGGCAAAGTTTGCTGAAGACATGTATGCAGGCAGGGAGTCCTGGTTCTTTTTTAAAAGGTCTACCTGAGGATGCTCATAGAGCAGGACACCGTAGCTTTTATTAAGTTTGTCGTTAAGTGCTTCAAAAATTGATTTTTCGAGCATTTTGCCTCTTAGTTGCCTAATCGAAGCGAGCCACTCCTGGATGGCATATGTCAATATGCTAAATAGTAATATAACAAAGATTGTGGCTATGGCTGTGTCTAAATATACAGATTGCATAAAATTCGATTAGTACTTTATACTATAATGAGGCACACCATGCGCCACGCTTTATTAAAATTAAAAAAAATAAAGCAAATAAAAATACCTGCTAGTAAGTATCTTTTTGTTTAGTAATCAGTTACGTCTTAAATAAAATCGGGTCTGAGGAATTTCTCCAGCATAAGGATTGAATCGGTATCAGAGGGATCTGCTGTGTTATTGCATGATTTTGTGGGGTTCCTAATAAAAATATATCATTGATATATAAACTGTAATCGATCTGTCAAGATGTATTTAAAGAGGGATCTTAAAGCTATTAATTGTTGAGGTTTTTGTTAACTTATAGTTTATTTCTGTATTTAGTTTATGCTCGTTTTGCAATTTCAATTATCTGATCAAAATCTTCTGATAGAAGGACGCTTAGTAACAGATTCTATTTTATTAAAGTTTTTAATATTAGTTTTCAGTTATTAGGTGGATTGAATTTAAAGCTTCTACTGCGATTTATTTATTGGGTTATAATCCCTTATATCAAATGGCTTATTTTCTTTCTTCCTGGGTTTAATTTTGCTGTGCATTTCAATTTTAATCGATTACTTATGCGACTGGATTTCTGTCGTTTTTGAAACTGGGTACATTTGGCTCGCCACATGGTCGCAGC
>JAATFQ010000141.1 GCA_015655115.1 Sphingobacteriales bacterium | reverse complement strand
TCCATATTATGGCGGGTATCCGGATCTATCAGGTAATGCGCCAGCATGGTATCAAAAAGTTTCCCTTTGATATGTACATCATACCATTTGAGCATCAGGATATCATATTTTATATTCTGGCCCGTTTTGGCAATATTCTCATTTTCCAGTACCACGCGGAACTCGTCGACAATTGCCTGCGCTTCTACCCTGTCGGCCGGAATAGGTATATACCAGCCTTCGCCAGGCTGGATACAGAAAGACAAGCCTACCAGATCAGCCAGATTGGCATCTGTTCCTGTGGTTTCGGTATCAAAAGATATACTCTCCTGCTGCAACAGCAGATCGATCAATACTTTTCTTAATTCCTGTGTATTGACCAGGTGATAATTGGGATTCGTATCCAGGATGGTTTTTGCAGTAGAAGGCTGCTCGAAAGAATTTGGGAGCTGGTCGAAAGGCTTAACCGTTGCTGGCTGCTCCGTCATATTGCCAAACATATCCATTTGCTGTGAAGCATTTACCTTTACATCGCCCACATTAAATCCTTCGCCAAAGACCCTTCGGCCCAGCGTCCTGAACTCCAGCTCTGCGAACAGAGGTTCCAGCAGTTGCCTGTCGGGTTCTTCCAGTATCAGCGTGCTCTCGTCAAACTCTACAGGTACATCTAAAATAATGGTAGCCAGTTTTTTGGAAATCATCCCCTGCTCTGCAAAATTCTCCACATTCTCTCTTTGTTTACCTTTCAGCTCATGAGAGTTTGCAATAATATTTTCCATTGACCCATACTGCTTAATCAACGATTTAGCGGTTTTTTCACCAATGCCGGGAATACCAGGAATATTATCTACTGCATCGCCCCATAGCCCAAGGATATCGATCACCTGCAATACGTTTTCAATGTCCCATTTGGCAAGCACCTCAGGCACGCCCATGATCTCCATTTCGTTGCCCATTCTCGCAGGCTTGTAGATGAAGATATTGTCTGATACCAACTGTGCAAAATCCTTGTCTGGCGTCATACAAAAAACAGTAAAGCCTGCTCTTTCTGCTTCTTTGGCCAGCGTACCGATAATATCATCAGCTTCAAAACCATCCTTCGTGATTACAGGGATTTTAAACCCTTCAATTAGCTTGAAGATATAAGGCAGGGCTGCTACCAGATCTTCAGGCATAGCCTGACGGTGTGCTTTGTAACCCACGAAATCCGTATGGCGCTCAGTTGGTGCTTCAGTATCAAAAACTACTGCTATATGGCTTGGTTTTTCTTTCTTCAGGACTTCCATTAAGGTATTTGCAAAGCCCATTACTGCCGAAGTATTGATACCTGTGGAAGTAAATCTTGGAGTTTTGCTTAATGCAAAATGCGCTCTGTAAATCAGCGCCATACCGTCAAGCAGGAAAAGTTTCTTCATTGATTTGTTTGTTATTTTTCTATGCCGAAGGCTGCATCATATGGAACACAGGTAATTATTTTTGCCGTGCCCAGGCAGACTTCATCCAAATGTTGTTTATTTTGCTCTTTATATCTTGTTATTTATCCAGGCACAAAGCCAGCTTCACAAAGTTAACATCTGCAACTTATCAAACCTAATGGACACTTGTCTTTAATATTTTGAGAAGAGCAGCAGGGCGGGCAAAAAATTATAGAGCGCATGCAGCACGATCGAATATTTGAGCCCATAGTTCATCCTGGTAAAACCAAGCACTAAGCCCGCTGCCAATTGCGGAAGAGTATATAAAATCCCCAGGGGTAATAGTGCCATTCCCTTTTCAAAATTCTGCAAATGCATCAGCGCAAAACATATCGCTGTAAAGTGAAAATGCCAGGGGAATACAGCGTTCCAAAACCGGAACTTACGGCTAACGCTGCCGGGCACGGTGATCCTGTAGATTATAAAAAGGATGGAGAACAAAACAGGACTGATTAAAAAGCCCCAATAGGACTTTATGACAGCACTGATAAGTACTCCGGCAATAGTAGAAATAAAAAGGATATTACCGGTAAACCTCCTCAGTTGCGCCCTGAAGATCAATTCTTCAAATACAGGTCCCAAGACTATAGGCCCCAGCAATAACATATATTCAGGATAACTATTGCTCTCGAGAACCGAAGGCCCTGGAGGCGGTATCAGCCCTGAATTCACAAGAAGTCCGCCCAAGATACCTGCTGATATTCCTGCAAACAGGCAAATCAACATGAGCCTGAATAAAAGCAGTGCCGGATGATCTACCTTTTTAGGGATATGAACCAGCTGCGGATAATTTAAATAAGTCTTTATCTCTTTAATTAATGCAATCATACTCCGCGTGCAATGCAACCTTCGACATGGTCATTCACCATCCCTGTGGCCTGCATGTACGCATAGCAGATTGTTGTTCCGAAAAACTTAAAGCCTCTTTTTTTCATATCCTTGCTGATCGCATCAGAAATCTCCGTGCGTGCAGGTATATCACCCATACCTCTAACCTTATTGATCAGCGGTTGTTTGCCGGGCATAAATCCCCAGATGTAATCAGCAAAAGAGCTGAATTCCTGTTGTATACCTATAAAGAGCTTTGCATTGACGATGGCCCCATTTACCTTGAGCCTATTCCTGATGATTCCTGGGTCCTGCATCAAACTTTCTACGTCAGCAGCATCAAACGCAGCGACCTTCACCACATCAAACGCAGCGAATGCCTTACGGTAAGTTTCCCTTCTTCTCAGAATGGTGATCCAGCTTAGCCCCGCCTGCGCACCTTCCAAAATCAGAAACTCAAACAGGACCTTATCGTCTTTAACAGGCTTGCCCCATTCTTCATCATGGTACTTTATGTATAAAGGGTCGTTACCGCACCATCCGCAGCGCTTCTGGTTTACTATGCTTGTAGATTCTTCCGTCATTTCTTTTTTTAAAGACTCAGTTATTTTAAAGGCTTAATTATTTAAGGGCTTAGTTATTTAGAGACTTAGTTCGTCCCAATATTCTACAGCCCTGCGATAATGCGGGATAACGATAGAGCCCCCAACAAGGTTAGCTATCATAAATACCTCATTAATCTCGGGGTTGCTTACACCCTCATCAAAACATTTTTCCAGGTGGTATTTAATACAGTCATCACAGCGCAGCACCATTGAGGCTACCAAACCCAGCATTTCTTTGGTTTTCACATCCAATGCTCCTTCGGCATAAGTGGAGGTATCCAATGCAAAAAACCTTTTGATATTGGTATTTGCCGTTTCCATAACCCTATCGTTCATCCTAGAACGGTAGTCGTTAAATTCTTCTACTAGTTGTCCCATTATATATTATAAAATCTTATAAATATTTATAGCTCCTGGGCTGGATCCCAGAAGTGTGTTTTAAAGTTTTGGATTTTAT
>JAATFQ010000249.1 GCA_015655115.1 Sphingobacteriales bacterium | reverse complement strand
GTTCTCTGTCTGTAGGGTCTAATTCTGCTATCATCGGTAATAGTTCTGGATTATGAAATGAAAAAAGTTTGGACAACCTTTCCAATTGATATACGAAAGTGGAAATAATAACATTAAAAACCAATATTTCCATAAAATTTATGGATTTACAAGTATTCGTTGTTACTTAAAATTGTAATATCCAATTTTACCGAATATTCATACAATAGGTATGATAGGTTATAAAATAAACGATATGTCGGTTGATACAAAAGAAGTTTCTGGTTTAACAGCAGGGCTCGCAAGCAAATTTGAACATTTATGGCACCTGGTTGGCAATACGCCAATGCTAGAACTGCACTATACTTACAAAGGTAATGCAGGAAAAATTTATGTTAAATGCGAACACTATAATTTAACGGGGAGTATTAAAGACAGGATTGCCTTATTTACCCTGTTTAACGCTTATAAGGAAAATAGGATTAAACCAGGTGATGAAATTATTGAGGCAACCAGCGGAAATACAGGTATTGCCTTTGCTGCTATAGGAAAAGCAATGGGCCACCCGGTAAAAATTATTATGCCCAACTGGTTAAGCAAGGAAAGGATTGATATCATTAAAAGCTTAGGTGCCGAGGTCGTATTGATCAGTAAAGAAGAGGGGGGATTTTTAGGTAGTATCAAACTTGCCGAAACCCTTGCCCTCGAGAATCCCAATACTTTTTTACCACGTCAGTTTGAAAATACTGATAATTCAAGCGCACATGAGCAAACTACTGGTGTAGAGATCTGGGAACAACTGAAATTGAATAATCTTGTTCCTGATGCCTTTATTGCCGGTGTTGGCACGGGCGGGACTATCATGGGTACGGGAAGATATCTGCGCTCAAAAAATCCAGCTATTAAAATTCACCCATTGGAGCCGGCCGAGTCGCCCACACTCACAACTGGCTATAAGGTTGGCAGCCACAGGATCCAGGGGATATCTGACGAGTTTATTCCTGAAATTGTAAAATTGGCAGAACTCGACAAGGTAATCCAGGCAAATGATGGCGACGCAATTTTAATGGCACAGAAACTTGCATGTGAGCTAGGCCTGGCGGTAGGCATATCTTCGGGAGCGAATGTTATCGGAGCCATAAAACTACAGCAGGAACTGGGTCTGGAAAGTTGTATCGTAACGGTATTTTCTGACAGCAATAAGAAGTACCTAAGCACTGATCTGATGAAGGTCGAGCCTGTAAAGGATGGATATTTAACACCTGATACTACTTTTATTGACTATCATCCGATAAGCCGTTTAAAGTAGATTAATATTTAAAGCAGATCAGCGTTTAAAAATACAACAACGTTTAAAGCAGAATAATATTCGTTTAAAATAGAAACACAAAACAAACCACACATAATATGAAAAGATTATTTTTAGTTATTGCCGTTTCCATGTTTACCATGGCCGCACACAGCCAGATCCTAAAACCCGTTACCTGGAGCTATGCTGCAAAAAGGACCAGTAAAACTGAAGCTACAATTTTTGTTAAAGCAACGATTGATGAAGGATGGCATTTATATTCACAAAATGTGAAAGATGGCGGCCCTATTAAAACAACTTTTACTTTTCCTGCTGCTAAAACGTATACCATTGTAGGCAAAACGATAGAGCCAAAGGCGGTTACCAGGTATGAGGACACTTTTAAAATGGATGTAAGCTTTTTTGAGAAAAGTGTTGTATTCCAGCAAAAAGTGAGGCTTACCGGTAAAACAGCTATTATTAAAGGTACTGTTGAGTTTATGACCTGCGATGATAAACAATGCCTGCCTCCTGAAGAAGTTAGTTTCAGCGTCCCTGTAAAATAACTATTGCAATAATAGAATAATGAATTTAAGAGGATTGAAGACAGGACTTAAAATATTTGCACTGGCTGCACTGATGCTGGTATTCGCTGAACACCGCGGATTTGCACAGACAGCGGATAGTTTATCTACCGAGGGTATCGAGTTTACCGAAATTACTGATACGCCAGCAGATACAGCAGCTGTAGCTCCGGTTTCAAAAGATTCTTCGGCAACAGTCAAAGCTAAAAATGACACTAGTACTAAAGTTGTACAGACAATTGATAAACAGGAAGCACAGCAATCGCTTTGGGGCATCTTTATTACAGGGTTTGTTGGTGGACTTGCCGCCTTACTGATGCCTTGTATCTTTCCTATGCTCCCTTTAACGGTTAGTTTTTTTACCAAAGGGAATGAGAAAGGAAAAGCGTTTAGCAGGGCTGCCCTTTATGGGTTTTTTATTATCCTGATCTATGTAGTGTTGGGACTACTGGTGACGGTTTTATTTGGTGCCGATGCATTGAACAGTTTGTCTACAAATGGAGTGTTCAACTTCCTGTTTTTTCTATTGCTGGTGGCTTTTGCTACTTCTTTTCTGGGGGCATTCGAGATTACTTTGCCCTCCTCATGGGTAAATAAGATGGATGCCAACTCAGATAAGGGTGGTATAGCAGGGCTATTTTTTATGGCTGGTACGCTTGCCCTGGTTTCTTTCTCTTGTACAGGGCCTATTATCGGGACCTTATTGGTGCAGGCTGCAACAAGTGGGGCATTATTAGGTCCTGCGATTGGAATGTTCGGGTTCTCTTTTGCCCTGGCAATTCCGTTCGCCCTGTTTGCTCTTTTTCCTTCGGCATTAAGTGCACTGCCTAAATCTGGCGGATGGCTGAACAGTGTGAAGATAGTGCTGGGGTTCCTGGAACTGGCATTTGCACTGAAGTTCCTGAGTAATGTAGACCTTGCTTATCATTGGGAATGGTTTGACAGGGAGATATTCCTGGTTTTATGGATCATCATCTTCGCACTGATGGGG
>JAATFQ010000017.1 GCA_015655115.1 Sphingobacteriales bacterium | reverse complement strand
TCTGCTCAAACATTTATGTGTGTAAATATCATGGATAGTGAGAAATAAGCCAGCATCATTAACTTTTTTGATTGCCGAGCTAAGGCAACTCATTCCCTCTTGTGTAAAACCATCTATAAAGCCAAACTTCAATCCGCTTATACCCCATTTTTTATACAAAGGCAAAATAGCATCCAGATGGTTCTTCAACCCTACATAATTCACATATAAGATCAGTCCTATCCCATTGTCCTTTCCATATTTGATCACTTTTGCCATGTCAATAGCAGGGATAGGAACAGAAGGATCAGAAGAAACAGCACGCTCAGGGCCATACCAGCCAGCATCGAACATGATATATTGAAAATTAAGCTTTTTAGCCAGATTGATGCAGTCGATTGCACTTTGGGTATTCAGTTCAGACCTCATCACCTTTCCGGGTTTTATCCATGCTGGCACTGCCGCATAGGGCTGGTCATTCAGTTTCATCGACAGTTCACTAAAAGCATGCAGCCCAGTGGCGGTTTGAGAAAAGCCTACGGTTCTCCACGGAGTTTGAAAAGGGAGCGAGGCTTTTACTGCTGAATCTCTCGCAAATGCAATCGAAAGGCTGCCGGGCTCAATGCCCTTGCCTAACTCTGCTTTAGTATAGTTGGCATTGGCAGCCTCGCCAACAGTCATATAAAGCTTACCATTGGTTAAAGTAGAAGGTAAGTCACTCGTGGTTGTCAGGGAGTCTATTATGGTAGGCGTAAAAACAGATTCATGATGATACTGGTAAATTTTATAAGGATCAGTAAAGTTAAACTGTGTATTTTCTTTGCTGATTACCACATTTTGCGTAGGCTGTGCCCCTTGTTTTGGCAATTGATATTGGAAGGCTATACTTCCATCAAATACACGAACCTCAAGGGTATAAGCTATTGAACCAGAACGGCAGACTATGCTCAGCCCGCTATAACTATTCTTAATGGTGCTGTTTTCGCCCAGGTTCCAGGAGATATTTTCGGCAACGTTTTGCTGAGACTTAGATTGGATACTCACATTTTTACCAATTTCTATATGGTTTACTGTTAAACCGATTAATGACCATGAAATTACTTCTTTACCTAAAAACGTGGTACGGTACTGGAGAGAGTTTGCACCGTTTAACCCAATTTCAAACATTGTTTCATGATTTGGGGAATAGATAATTGTAGTTTGTTCCGCATCTACAACATACTCTTTCTGTTTTACAGTTTGTGGTTCCTGGGAAAATATATTACTGATATTTATAAATAGAAGGGCATAAAATAAAAAGAGTAGCTTATATCTTGTCATCATTTGTGATTTTTAACAGCGAGTTTCTTAATTTAGGAATAGGTTATGGGTGGTATTGGTTTGGAGTTAAGACAATACAACAATCGATTTAATACTCTTAAGTTGTTTTATGTATTCCAAATGTTACATTAAGGAGATGACTTCTTCAGCGTTCTATCTGTATTTGCCAAAGGTTTTCAAGACAGTAAATCTTACAATAAGCTGTTTGTTAACTTATAGTTTATCGACTTATTAAACCGGCGCATCTTAACCCTGCACAATATTTTGAACAAATTATCCGGCAGAAAGATCATGGTAATCAGATTATGTTCCTTTATTGTTTTCAGATCATTTTTATAAAAATAGACGGATTAAATTTAAGACCTGTAATTGAGTTATTTCTATTGAGACAGGCATAATATTAAGACAAAGCAACGACTGTCTTCACGGGCTTAATTCACCTGTTTTTCGCTATGTCTACGAACCTCCATTATAATGGGTTTGCTATATTCTTAACAAAAGCGCCTGATAGATTGGGCACCGTGTCCATCACAGGGCTGTACCGTCGTTTGGATGAGTGCACTCCGAAAGCGGGTTGAGAGCAACCTGACTCCAAGTATTCCCAACTAGCTGAAAAAGTTGGACTCAACTTGGACTCAAACCACTATAGAGTTGGACTCACTCTAACGAATGTCAGGACACCTACCGAGTTCCTGCAAGGTAGGGAGGCAATCCGTATCGGTTATAGATTAACCTGTAGTTAAACTTACAACTCTTTCTTTACTTCTGAAAGAATAACTTTTCTAGCTTTAGAAAAGCTTTAGACCTAATGGAGTCAAATACTATTAATTAATAAAAAGAAATTAAAAACACATTATAGATTAATAAAAAACTTCACAAAGAAATATTTTTTCAATAAAAGTTGCGAAAATATAAAACTAATCGTACATTTGTTTTGTGGCGTTTCAGTAATCAAAGACTTGAACGACCGGTTTAATTGTAATTGGCATTTAAATCAAGAAACTCTGCGCAAACAAGACTTGAGAATCTAAGACACGCAAAGCTATGGATGAGAAAATGCCCATTTTCTGTATCTTCGCATATTAGAATGTGGGCGCTCTCCGTACGTGTGTCTGAGAAGAAATTCTCGCCTACTCACGAGGTTTTGGTGGTGCATACGGGGAGCCTCCATATTCATTTCGAGCTCCTTTCCCGGGTTTCATTGTTTTAAGTACCCTTAAAACTAAAACAATGGAAACGCTAAAAGACCCCGTGATATCACTAAACAGATTAGCTAATGAACGTCTTAGTATCATGGCCTGTATAAATGCTTTAACCTTCTATTTGCCCACTTAGCTTTGTGTTTACCTCGCCGCTGGTTGAAGCTAAGATTTAGATCTAATTTTTCGATATTACAATGCGACTCTTACAAAAAGCGGAAGTTAAATTTGACGGCCAAAGACATCTTTCTGGATTCTATAGTAATGCTAAAAAAGCATACTATCGTCAAATTTTAACTTTGGAAACAAACTACTGAAAGAAATCTTTACTTTTAGAATAGGATCTGCTTTAATCGATGAATACACTAATTGAACTGGTACAAGCCTACGGGCTTTGGATAATCTTTCTCATTACACTATTCCAGAGCATTGGCCTGCCACTTCCTGCCTTTGCAATTCTTATTGTTACAGCAGCTATCACTCCTGCTAAAGCAGTTGATATCATTTCACTCCTAATGACCGCAACTTTTGGCTCTTTGATTGGTGACATTATTCTATACTTTGCTGGTAAAAGACTAGGCACAAGTATTCTTGGAAAATTGTGCAGGATTTCGCTATCACCTGACTCTTGCGTAAAGAGCAGTGGGGATATTTTTAACCGTTATGGTCCACCTGCGTTAACCGTTTTAAAATTCGTTCCAGGACTTTCTACATTAGCCCCGGTAGTAGCCGGTGTTTACACAATGCCGATATTTTCATTCATAGCCTTCTCTTTGATCGGCGCGGCTTTTTATAGCACAACGGCCGTTAGCCTGGGTATCTTGTTCCGCCATGAAATTGGTAGTTTAATCGCCACACTAACCGAATTTGGTAAGCTTGGTGTTGTTGCCGTTATCATCTCTTTTGGTATTTACCTGTTTGTAAAATGGTTGCAACGGTACCGCCTTATCAGGCAATTCAAAACTGACCGGGTGACTGTCAATGACCTGCTAAAGTTGATACAGGAAAGATCAGGTCATATCATATTTGACGCGCGTCCAGCCGATCAGCGGACAAGAAACGGGTTTATCCCCGGCTCAATACCCATCAGTGATATTAATTTAAGTGAGATCGCGAATCTTTATTCTGCTTATGATGAGATAATCGTCTATTGTTCATGTCCCAACGAACTCACGGCGGCTAAATATGCTGAGAAATTGCGCAGGACAGGCTTAAAACGAATAAGACCCCTACTGGGTGGGCTTGATGAATGGACGAAATTAGGTGGGAGGATATCATTCAATTAAAGATCTGCATATGATCTAAAGTGGAATTGCATAGCACCTTCACTGATGAATAAATCTTCAGATATGTCACCAGAAAAGATAAGATTCTCCTTTAGCGCATAATCAATCAGTATTGATTCTTCTTCAATTTGAGAGGGATATTCTTTTTCAGGTTTTGAGCCTGCATTCGCATTTCTTCTAGTGAAATCTTGGATTTTTTTGAGTTGGCTACTTTGGCCATCTTGTCCATTTCCGATAATGATATTTTGTAGTTCATCTTTAATATGCTTCATTAACGATTTAATATAAGATTTTTTCGATAATAGCCTCCTTACATTCGTTTCAAAAAAACAGCACCGTGATATCGCTCCTCGTAGATATGCCTGAAAATATGCACACATAGCAACGTATATAACCTAATACAATTTATGAGTTTTCTATATCATGACCAAAACCCTTTTACACGGATCTGGCTATACCCCATTTTTTTTAATAATTTACGCAATGCCACAACCAATTCATTATTCCCGTTTACATAAAATGAGGTATTGACAATACTATATTGCTGTTTCAATAGCCAACAAGCAAGTTCATCATAATTTGATAGGATGTTTAGTACCGGAGAAAAAGTATCACGCAACAATTCGCTTTGCGGACTATCGAGAATTATAGCCATATCAAAACGACTTACGGGAACTGTCAATTGCTGTAGAGCGAGCAGATGCCCTACGCTGCTGGCGTCACCAAGGCCGACCACACAATCTGTAGGATGCGGAGACTGGCGTGTACTCTCCGGACGGAAATAAAAAACAGTGTCACCGACAATTAGATGCTGAGCCCAGCGGCTACCTGGTCCAAGATGCGCTGAGTCGACCAGTATCGAACAGGTTGACGTCTCCAGATCCCATCCAAATGGGCTATAATCACGAAAGCTAAATCCATCAACGCGGAATTTGATGTAAGGAATCTGCTTCCAGTTTTGCATATCCACAGATGGCAAATGCAAGTCAATTTCTATTAATCCCGAAAGTTCCCAGTGACGGATAGCCAATACACTTCCGGTATTGAGCAGCTTGTTTTCAAATATCTTGCCAGCTTTTTTTTTTATTTGTTTTAAAATAGATAACTCCATGTGCCATTAAATTTATTGACACAAAGAAACTTGATTTACAAGGCTTAAGAAATAGCAGATTCATTGTATCTATAGGACTATTCCCGGTATTCCTGTCTAAAAGCACTAGCCGAGATACCTGCAGATTTCCGAAAAAAACGTGAAAAATAGGAATGGTCAGTATAGCCCAGTTGATTTGAGATTTCCTTTATACTAAGCTCAGTGTAATATAAAAGGCGTTTGGCTTCCATCATGACTTCCTGTTGTATCCAATAGCTGACAGGAAAACCCGTCTGCTTCTTGAGTACCTCACTCAAATAGTCATCTGAAACATTCAATAACGCGGCATAACCCGACAGACTTTTATGAGACCTTAAATGTTGATTGAGCAACTGTTTAAATTGACTTGTTAGTTGAGCTGTGCGTGAGACTTTCACACTGGAACCACTACTATTACTATAAAAACCAGCGGCTATCCCTACGAAAGAATGTAGTAAGGCATGGACTACCGTGATGTGAAAGGGATTAGAAACCTCTTCACTATATTTGCTAAGAAACAAACGTAGTAAGGCGCTAATTTGCTCCAGTTCTGTCGAATTTAACGGATAAGGTTGCTGTAATAATAACTGACTTTCAAATACATTTCGGCAGTCTTGCGGAATGAGCGAAGGATCAACAGCTACAAACCATCCCTTTGCCAAATGCTGCCTAGTTAAACTGTGTACTTGTCCGGGCAATAAATAATAAATTGTGCTTCCAGCCAAATTCACTTCATCGAAATCTACCATCATAGCGCCGAGACCTTCTTCTAAAACAAAAAAGATATAATGATCGTCACGGTGCGCGCGAAGTGCCGACTCATCTTCTTTTACATCGAGCCTGCTCATGTATCTGATTTGCAAACCTTTGTTTGTCCTCTCCTGTAAAATATGTATCGGAATGTGATTCATCGTCCAAAGTTAGTGAATCCTGGTGTGCATTTTTGGCCGATTCAAATAAGGCGATTTATTTCCGCCAAAGATTGGCTATCAATCTATTCCAGGTAAGTTTAGTATTCCCAAATCAGATGAGGCGATTTAAAGATTCATTGATACCGAATATCTCATCTCTAACTGCGTTTAATTTGTCTGCATTCCTGCCGTGTATGATAAGGTTGAATCCTTTTTTAGCCAATTCAACAGCGATTGCTTTTCCAATGCCATCCGAAGCGCCAGTCACAAATGCATAGGCATCGGTATGTAAATATTTGCCCAAAGCGGAAGGACGAAGATAAATATAGATAAATGAAGAAAGGCTATATACAAGGTAAACTACTTGTATGGCGCCAACGAGGTATAAAAATTCTATAAATATTGATGATTCCATTTGACTTGTTTAGATGAAACAAAGCAACAGGAATAAATAAGTAAGAACAAGGGATAGATTAACGTATGTTTAGGACTATTTGCGGTAATTTTGCCTGAATGCCACTGGTGACACCCCTGAAATTTTAGTAAAAACGCGTGTAAAGTAACTGCAATCTTCGTATCCTAGCTGTTTAGCAATTTCTTTTACCGAAGAATCTGTATGAAACAGAATTCGCTTTGCTTCCAGGACAATTTCCTGGTTGATCCAATAACTTGCCGGGAATCCAGTAGTTTTTTTAACAGCTTCATTTAAATAAGACGGAGTGATATTTAAGGCTCCGGCATAGCTTGACGGGGTTTTCATTACTTTGAAGGATTGTAAAAGAAGACTTTTAAATAGCTTGGTAATACTTACTGAAAATATAGTGATCATCCCGATGAACAGCCTTGAACATCAATTCAGCATTTTCAGATGCTGCATAATTACTGATATCCCAACCTTTCTGAGTTATTAAATTAAGCGAAAATATGGGTAATACTTTTTGCATAAAGTTTTTTCTTAATGATATGGTGTTTTTCAGCTAACATCCACCAACTACTTTCGCCATCGAAATAAGAAAATCAATTTCACAAGCTTCAATATTCAGCACAATACACCCGATCTTAGCAGCGTTGCTAATATAGCTTGCATTTTTATTTATATATTTATTATGAGAAGAATTCTAACAATTATTGCACTGATCCAAATGGTTTTAATCAGTAGTTCATCCGGACAGACCAAACCTGCTATTTATTTATCGGGATATACTTTTTCTGCCAAAAAGCACGACGTAGGGGTACTTAAAACTACCGCGGATGTAAAAATAAAGAGCGTCAGTCTTAGCGGTGCTGATGGTGCAGCCTTTAAAATCGGCAAGGGAAATATACTGTCACTGCGCAGTACAACGGTTAAACCCGACTTGAAATGGCTCGATGTAGATATTACAGCGAACACTTCAGCTGGCGAGCTCAAAGCAAGCTACAGGATCGTGAATGACCTGTTTATACACAATAAGGTGGTTGCACACCGTGGTGCATGGAAAAATACAGGGGCATCAGAAAATTCCATTGCCTCTTTACAACATGCTATTGATATGGGTTGTGAGGGCAGCGAATTTGATGTTCATCTGTCTTCAGACTCTGTCCTATATGTAAATCATGACGATATTATCCAGGGGCTGACAATAGAAAAAACTCCTGCTGATCAGTTATCAGCATTGAAATTAAGCAATGGCGAAGCTTTGCCCACATTAAAAGATTATCTGAATACAGGTATGCAACAGAACCGCACCAAGTTGGTACTCGAAATAAAAGCATCAGTGATTAGCCCTGAACGGGGAATTGCTTTGACACGTAAAGTAATGGCAATGGTAAGGGATATGAAAGCTGAAGCCTGGGTAGATTATATCAGCTTTGATTATGAAATCTGTAAAGAAGTACTTAGGATTGCTCCTTATGCACAGGTAGCCTACCTGAAAAGTGATAAAGCACCCGCTGAATTGGCCGCTGATCATTTAACAGGTCTGGATTATCATTTCAGTATAATGAAGAAGAACGAAGCATGGTTCAAAGAAGCCAGACAAAACAAACTGAGCATCAATGTATGGACAGTCAATGAAGAACCATTGATGGATTGGTTGTTATCGGAACAGGTTGACTATATTACAACCAATGAGCCAGAGCTGTTATTAAAAAAGATTAAGAAATAGATAGAATAGTAAAATAACCTTTCAGTGCTGAGATAAATGAAACAGGGTGGCCAACTTTCGATAGCCACCCTGTTTTAAAAAACCGCCTCTCTGAACTGAGTTATTAGTGCCTATGTTCTGTCAACCAGTTTATTCTGCGACTCACCATATCTGGCACCAGTATTGGGATATTTAGCCAGTAAGCTTTCAATATCCTGCAAATCGGAAGCATTCAATTCCAGATCGACCGCAGCTGCGTTTTCTTCCAGGTATTTTCTTCTTTTAGTACCGGGAATAGGGATAATGTATTCTCCCTGTGCTAATACCCATGCAAGTGCCAGTTGTGCCGCAGTTGCATTTTTACCTGCTGCCAGTTCTGCAAATCCATTGGCGAGCCTGGTATTGTTTTCTTTATATTCTTCCTGGTACCGTGGCAAGGACTTCCTGAAATCGCCCTCAGCCAGCGTGCTCACATCCAATGTATTGGTCATCAATCCTCTTGCCAGGGGGCTAAAAGGTACAAATGATATCCCCAATTCTCTACATACTGGCATAACATTGCCTTCTGTTTCTCTGGTTAAGAGTGAGTATTCGCTTTGCAAAGCACTGATTGGATGTACGCCATGCGCTTTTCTCAAAGAAGTAGCTGATGCTTCGGAAAGGCCAAGATAACGTACTTTGCCCTCTTTGACCAGTTCGGCCATAGCACTTACAGTTTCTTCGATAGGAACATTCGGGTCTACCCTATGTGCATAATATAGGTCTATGACATCAGTTCCCAATCGCTTCAGGCTTCGTTCTACTGCGATTTTGATATATGCAGGAGATCCGTCAAATTGTACATTGCCTTCTCCGGGGTTGGAGCGGAATCCAAACTTGGTAGCTAAAAATATCTTATCTCTGTTAGTTTTTAATACCCTTGCCAGCAGCTCTTCATTCTGGCCATTTGCATATACGTCAGCGGTATCCCAAAAAGTGATGCCTAATTCAATTGCTCTTTCTAAGGTAGCGATCGATTCTTTATCGTCTGGTGTTCCATAGCCATGGTTCATGCCCATACAGCCTAGTCCTATTGACGACAGTTTTTCAGTTGTTGTTCCTAATGACCTGTATTTCATTTTATTGTTTTTAATTGTTAGCCAGAGCCTTTAATGATTAAAATTAGTATCGCCTTGCGTGCTTAATACTGATTTTAATAATATTGGGATCATAGTCCTTATTTTATCAGGCCAGTATATATTTTAATATAGCCTAATTCAAAATTAGGCTGTTTGTGGCTATAAATAAACACCTGAATGTAAAGCTGCTACAAAATCCTGTCAGCAGAGACATTGGCCAACCTATATGCGTCATTATTTGCAGATTAGCTGCAGTTTATTTAACCAATTTTAACATTTCCCGTAAAGTGTTAAATGATAAATATTTAGTTTGTAATCCAGCTGTAAATCCTCAAATATCTGAATCCATTATGACAACATTTTCGAAACTATTTACGTTATTTGATCTGTTATGAAAGCAACAAAATTTTTCTGCTCGTTTCTGCTCGTTTCTGTCCTTGCTCTTGCTGCACATGCTCAGGATGCTGTAGTTATTGATACCGGCAATTTTGTTAGAGGTACAATACAGGGTACCGATTTTGTGACGGTAAGCATCAAAGATGACAATAGCGGAGATGTACAAATATTTAAGGCACAGGACATCAAAGAATTTCTATGGAACGGGGTTACTTTTGTGAGCAAGCCCTTCGTAATCAATAAAAAAACTGATTATCGCTTTTTTAAATTAGTAGAATCCGGAACTGTAAATCTATATTCTATGGGTGGTGTACTGACGAATGAAAAACCGAAGCGTAAACGAGTGCGCTTTATACCTTCAGTTGGTATTGGCATCGGTACCGGCGGCTTTGGCAGCGGTATTGGCGTAGGCGGCGGAGTTACTTTCGGCGGTGGCAGACGCGATGACGATGACCAAGGCAGACCTGAACGCCGCTCATTGTATTATATCGATAAAAAAGGGTCTCCTGAAATGCTCGAAATAACTCCTGACGTAGATAATTCTAAAATGGCCATGGAGTATATTAAAAGCTCGCTGCTGGAAAAATTTGTTGATGATAATAGTATTAGTGCCCGTGTAAAGGAAATGGACAAGTTTGATATCAAATCTATCCAGGCCCTGATTAAGGATTATAACTCAGTACACCCACAATAATTCCATATATCTGCAGTGATTAATACAAGTACGGTAATTCCAAATACCTACTTTTTCTGTATACCTGCAGCAATTCAAATACCTGAAATTATGCATCCTGCTGAAAATAAACTTTTAAAATTCCTCCACGTAGTCAAGGTCTTTTGAGAAGGTTTCTTTCATTTTGCTTAATGCATAAAAGGCAACCGACAGGCTGATTACGGCAAGGGTAACCCCTGAATAAATGATATTGCCTCCGTACATATTTTTAAAAAACTGGAAAAGCAAGGTTAAGGGAACTACTGCCCCGCGCACAAAGTTGGGCACTGTGGTGGTTACTGTTGCACGGATATTGGTGCCGAATTGCTCTGTGGCAATGGTCATGAAAATTACCCAGTAGCCAGCAGTTAATCCTATTCCGCCACATAGCCAATAGAAATGTGGCAAAGTTAAGTTGTACATGCTGAAATAGGCAATTATCCCCAGAGCGGAGAGCGACAGGTAGAGATAAACAACTTTTAGCCTGCTCTTTAAACGCTGACTTAAAAGCCCGCCTAAGATATCCCCTATTACAATCCCTCCATAACACCATGCTACTGCCGCGCCAGCACTTACTTCTCCCTGCACGCGCAGCACTCTTCCAAACTCAGGAGAAAGTGTGATCAGCACGCCTACCACAAACCACAGCGGTATGCCGATGAGGATACACCTGATATATTTGCTGAACTGTATTTTGTTGCGGAACAGAGCGAGAAAATCGCCCCTATTGCTTGCTTTTTTGGATTCACTGAACATGCCGGACTCGGCTACACCAATCCGCAGCAATAAGAGGAATAACCCTAAGCCCCCGCCAATAAAAAATGAAGTACGCCAATCGAACATCTGTCCCACATAATAAGCTACAACAGCTCCACTGACCCCTACGGAAGCCACTATGGTGGTAGCATATCCTCTTTTTTCTTTAGGCATCAGCTCAGCTACGAGGGTAATCCCCGCCCCAAGTTCACCGGCCAGGCCTAGCCCAGCAATAAATCGCCACACGGCATACGACTCTACTGAGTGAACAAAACCATTCGCAATATTAGCCATGGAATACAGGAATATAGAACCGAATAAAACGGAAAGACGGCCTTTTTTGTCACCAAGCATGCCCCATAAAACGCCCCCTATCAGCATTCCGATCATTTGGATATTCAATAAGAAAATACCTGTATCTGTTAACTGGGTGCCGGTTAGTCCGAGCGACTTTAAACTTGGAATCCTGACGATACTGAAGAGCAAAAGGTCGTAAATGTCTACGAAGTAGCCTAAGGAGGCAACCAGTATAGCGGCTGTTAAAGCAGATTTTGATGGAGTAGCAGAAGCTTTAGAGAATGTTTGCATCAATTTATTTTTTCGAGCTTCTAATGTACTAAACATATCCTTATCTAATTAACTTTCTTTAAATCATCTGCTGCAACATTTCAATATCTTTTGCCTAATTAACTTTCTTTAACACTTGTGCTTCATCAGTTCAAATATCTTTGTTGCAACTACATAATCATATAAAAAGATAGCAATTATAGCAAATTCCTCTACTAGAATATACACGATAGAAGCTATGAAAGCATGTAATAACTTAATTTGGGAACATCAGCAGCATTGCCAGATTTCTCTGCAATTAGCTGCAGAAGAACTTTTCAATTCATTAGACGACCGCCTTTCACCTAAAGTTTTCCTGGTGGGCGCTTTATTGAAACCGGAAAAAGACCGTCCTTTTGTAGTGCTGGAATGCCCCGAATATGAATACAATATTGAGGACTTCGCTTCGCTGAAAACCATTAACCTACAGCAAAGCCTTAATCTGCAGCAAAGCCTCTTGAGTGATCCAGTTAAAGTGTCGCCAGACAAAGTGGTTGTTATTACACATCATGACGAAAGAAATCTGATCTATACCAGCGAGATCCAGCGTACATTGAGGAACCATATAGATGCTAAGAACAACGAACATTTCATCTCTGCTCCGGTTTTTATTGACGGGTACCTGGTTTATGTGATTACCGAGCTAAACAAAAAAATACTGAATACCTTTTATACACTAAGCCGGGACACACTGGCATCAGGGCAAAAAACCAGCCGTTCTTTAATCGAGAGTATTATCAAGGTTTACCTGGAGGCCAGTGCGAATGCACTGAAGGCTAAATCACAATCAGATTTCAATGTACTTTCTAAAAGCAGGGATGAGTTGGTGGCCAAAGCGGGGCATGACTTTATGACCACCATTTCTATGGCCGGCCAGCATCCCAATGGTCTGCATGTCTTATTTGATGCCTGCAATACCATCTCTTCCCTTAAATATGAAGGTGCTGAAGGGCTTGGCAAAATGGTCATTGCCAAACAGGAGCATCCAAATGTAAAAATCACAATGCAACTGGAAAAACCGATACACATCAAGGACTTCCGGAGGATGAGAAAATTTTTGGAGCTTGCCGGAAATAATCAAATGATGCTTTCGGACGCGGTATTTATTTATGGCCTGTGCGAATTAAAAGGAAAGTATAACTACCATGAAGAATCCTTATTTATTATCCATTTCACTAAGCATTTTCATTGGGAAGCGGTACATAATGAGCATGTAATGATATCTGTAGCTTTCAGGATGCCTGATCTGTACAGTGAAAAGATCAACAGGGAGAAGTTTTTTTCCAGTCTGAAAAGACTGTTCCAGGGAATAGACCGCCCCAGGCTGAATAAGCTGTGGGAAGTTACCCTTGAAGCCACGAAACAGAAACATGGAACTATATTAGCGATCTCTTCGGCCGCAGAGGAGGAAGCGGTGAGACTAAGCAGCCAGTGTTTTAAAATTAAGCCTATTCAAATCAATAAGGAGCTCATCAAACAAATCACTTCTATAGATGGAGCAGTGCTGATAGATATCGACTGTACATGCCATGCAATCGGGGTAATCCTGGATGGTATTGCCACAGGTAACGGCGATTCTTCCAGGGGCGCAAGATATAACTCTGCAGTCCGCTATTATGAATATATGGAAACCAAAGCCCAAACTGTGCTGGTAGTAATTTCTGAAGATGGCACGATAGACCTTATCCCGAACCTTAAGCCACAAATTAAACATTCAGCTATCTCTAAACACATCAGGGCACTAGAAAAACTCGCTGCAGCCGATAAATTTCTGCGTAAGAGCTTTAACAAGCTGATGGAATTTTTCCAGGAGCATGATTTTTATCTTAGCACAAAAGAATGTGCGCAGGTCAATAAACTGAGGCGAACGATAGAGTTCAGGCATAAGGATAACAGCGAGGGAATCAAGATGATATGGAATAACCTGGAGCCTAACAACGAAATGTATGAGGGTTATTACCTTAAAGAATAGCTTTTTAGATGAATGAAGGGAATTATCAGGGTGATTCTTCTTTTCTCATCTAAATGCCATATAATGGCGTTTAGAAAAATAAATCATACAGATGCAATGCTGTTGCTTTTATATTTGCATCCTGATTTTGACTTTATGGCTATATCGAAAACAAGTATTAACCTGGACCGCATTGGAATTACCGCATCTACACTCTGCGCCATTCATTGCGCATTAGTCCCTGTATTTTTGACTACACTGCCGTTGTTAGGTCTTGATTTTCTGGCTAATGGATGGGTAGAAATATCAATGATCTTGCTTTCTATAGTATTAGGTACTTTTTCGCTTGGTATGTCGTACCGCAAACAACATCGGAAGCTATGGCCTTTCGTTGTTTTATTCTCTGGTTTCGCGCTTATTGGCCTTGGACATTTTTCGGGCATTGAAACCATTGAGCCTATCCTGATTCCTTTAGGTGGATTAATGGTTGCCGGTTCTCATTTGCTGAACTGGCGATTAAATAAAGTTTGTACCCATATACACAAGTAATATTACTTATTTTGCTGCTATGAAGTCTAACGGAAAAACTTATGCTTTGTCGCCGGCAATTACTATGCAATCTTTCGGTGCCAACGTGCAATTACCTGTGGTCAGTCAGGATGATGCGGAATATATCAGGGAGCATTATACAAAAGTTGAAAAGCTGATCCCTATGCGCGATGGTGTGAAATTATTCACCGTAATTTATGTGCCTAAAGACAGTACAAAAACATATCCCATATTATTCAACCGTACACCTTATAGCGCAGGTCCCTATGGTGAAGAGGAGTACAAAATAAGCCTTGGCCCTTCTATGCTTTTTGCAAAGGACGGATATATCTTCGTTTACCAGGATGTAAGAGGAAGATATATGTCGCAGGGAGATTTTGTGGCTACCCGCCCCTATCTTCCAAACAAACAGTATAATACGGATATTGATGAAAGTTCTGACAGTTATGATACGATTGACTGGCTGATAAAAAATGTTGCTCATAACAATGGCAAAGTAGGTACATGGGGAATCTCTGCTCCCGGCTTTTACGCCACCATGACAATTATAGATGCCCATCCTGCCTTAAAAGCGGCTTCACCTCAGGCTCCGGTAACGGACTGGTTTATGGGCGATGACCGCCATCATAATGGCGCTTTTTTCCTGATGGGCACGTTTTCATTTCTTTCTTATTATGGCACAGCGCGACCTGAGCCAACGCCCGAACGTGCAGCATCTTTTGCGGAATATGGTACACCGGATGCTTATGATTTTTATAAAAACCTGGGACCTGTTAAACATATCAATGAGCGATATTTTAAAGGAAAAAATAAGATATGGAATGAAATGATGGACAATGAGACCTACAACTCATTCTGGCAATCGCGCACGCCAGTGCCGCACCTCAAAAATATTAAGCCTGCAGTGATGGTTGTTGGCGGCTGGTTTGACCAGGAAGATCTATATGGCCCCCTGAAAACATTTGCAGGTATAGAAAAAAACAATCCATCGTCGCCCAACCATCTGGTAATTGGCCCCTGGACACACGGCAGCTGGACACGCGGTGATAATGATGCTTTAGGAAATATCCGCTTCAACTCTGCCACTGGCCCATATTACCGCCAGCATATTGAACTGGCCTTTTTTAACCATTACCTTAAAGAAACGGCAAACCCTGAAATGCCAAAAGCCACTATATTTGAAACGGGTTCCAACCAATGGAAGCAGTATAGTGCATGGCCACCAGCAGATGCGCGCGAAAAAAACCTGTATTTCCATCCGAATGGGCTTCTATCTTTTGAAGAACCTACAATATCTTTTGAAAAATCTACGGTATCTTTTGAAGAACCAAAACCTGATCAGGATACGTACGACGCGTTTCTAAGTGACCCTGATAAACCTGTTCCTTATACCAGCGAAATCAGGATTGACCGTGGAAGTGATTTTATGTACGAAGATCAGCGTTTCGCTGCCAGGAGACCAGACGTGTTGGTCTATCAGTCGGATGTGCTTGCTGATGACCTGACCATTTCGGGGAACATCATCGCAGATCTGTTTGTAAGTACAACAGGTACTGATGCCGATTTTGTGGTCAAGCTGATTGATGTTTATCCCGGAGATGCACCTAACGACAGTCCTATTGAGGGAACCAAAATGGGTGGGTTCCAGATGATGGTACGTGGCGAAGTAATGCGCGCCAAATTCAGAAATAGTTTCAGCACTCCTGAGGCGATGGTGCCGGGTGAGGTAACAGAACTGAAGTTCGATATGCAGGATGCAGCACATTGCTTTAAAAAGGGGCACAGGATAATGGTGCAGGTACAAAGCTCATGGTTTCCGCTGGTTGACCGTAACCCGCAGCGCTTCGTCAATATTTATAAGGCTGACGCCAGTGATTTCCAAAAAGCAACACATAGGATATACTTTATGAAAGAAAGTGCGTCACATCTTAAATTAAATGTAATGTAAAGAGATTGGTCAATATTTAGCGCTAGTGATTTATCAACCAATTGTGATACAAGAAGATTAATCAGTATTTCTGAATACTGATTAATCTATATGCCATGGGGTAAATTCATCGCCATTGGCGGTAACAAATAGGACTAATGAGATTAAAAAACCTCTACTTCCCAGGTGTTTTTCCAGTCAAGGCCTGGTGATAATGAAATTATACCTTCTTTTTCTGTCAGCTGCTGATTATGGTTTACGCTATCTGCAATACCACACCAAGGCTCAAGACAAACGAAATCAGCATCTTTTGCTGCCCATATTCCGAAGAAAGGGAAGTTACTGAACCTGAAATGAAGCCCATGCTGGTTTTTTGTATTTCTCAATAGAATTGCATCGCTCTTCAGATTCTTGAAAACCAATGCATCCTGATAGAATAAGTCGTGTTTTAAGGTCAGTTTACCATTATCCAAAGGAAGAGTAATTGTTTCATCACTGATACTGTCGTCCTCAATTTTGTGATAGATCAGTGCTTCATCCTGAGTGAAATCAAGATAATAATCTTCATAAACTGTATCAGGCGTTAAAGGCACTGCAAATGCAGGGTGCCCGCCTACAGAAAAAAGGAGGTCTTTTTGTCCGGGATTGCTGACCTCATAGGTACATGAAACCGTAGATCCTGTAATTTGGTAGCGCAGGCCCAATGTAAATTCAAATGGATAAACACTAAATGTATCGGCAGAATTGGAAAGGGTAAGTAAAACTTCACCATCACTAATGCGCTCTACCACGAAGTCGTGATCTCTGGCGAATCCGTGACGGGGAAGTTCGTATTCTTTGTCTTCAAATATGTACTTACTATCTTTCATCGCGCCAATTACCGGGAAGAGTACCGGGCTATATTTTGGCCAGAACTTTGGGTCGCCGTCCCAAAGATACTCAAGATCAGTTACTTTGCTTTTTACACTTCTTAATTCAGCACCTTTTATCGCGATGGTTACTTGTATGTTATCGTTTTCGAGTAAAATCATGTGTTAAAATTAGAAAATAAAAAGACAAATTTTATTTAACTAATAATTTTTCTATTCTTTTAACAACGTAGTCAAGATCGAAAGGTTTACTGATATAATCATCGGCAGCAGCAGTTACACTTTTCTCTTTACTGCCAGGATTGGCCGACATCACGATTACCGGAATATGTTTAGTAAACATATCTGTTTTTAAGTCTTCGCAGATTTCAATTCCATTGCCATCGGGAAGCATCACATCGATAATGAATAAATCTGGCAGGGCGTCATTTAATTTACTTTTTAATTCGGCAAATGTTGAGGAAAGCTGTAGTTCGTATCCCTCATCTTTTAATAAGAACTCAATGATATACCTAATATCCTGGTCGTCTTCGAGTACGTGTATTCTTTTCTTCATAATTATTTTAAAGCTGTAAATTAAATTTTCCTATGCCTCATCAAACACCGTTCCGGTTTTATCATATGTGCCCATTTTATTGTTAACTATCTTTCCGCAAGACCTCTAAAGGAGATTGATGGAGTACACTCCTGCTACCCAGCATTCCTGTTATAACTACAACCATGGTAATACCAACAAACAAAATCAATACGGGCAGTAAAGGCGGGACAAATACAGCCCCAAAACTTAATTGAGCAAGGGCACTGCTTGCCGCGAGCGCTATTAAAATACCCGTTGCAGCAGAAAGGGCACCGAGAAATAAATATTCTATAGCAGTTATGGCCAGGATCTGATTGCCCCGGGCTCCCATAGTCCTTAATAGCACAATCTCGCGAAGGCGCTGGTTTTTACTGCTCCGCACAGCTGATACCAACACTATCCAGCCTGTGATCATGCTGAAAGAAGCCATAAAACGGATAACAAAACTTATTTTCCCCAGAAGCTCGTCCAGCAGTTTCAGCAACAGGCCCATGTCTATCACCGTTACATTCGGGAAATTCCTAACTACCGCCGCCTGGAATTTCGCCGATATTCCTGCATCAGGCACCCTGGTCATCAATACATGAAATTGCGGTGCCTCTTCAAGTACACCTTCAGGAAATACAACCCTGAAGTTTGTTTGTGCTGTAGCCCAGTTTACCTTGCGCAAACTGCCTACTACAGTAGGGATTAATGTTCCCTGAACATTGAAACGGATTTTATCACCTACTTTAACATTTAAACGCTCAGCATAACGTTCATCAAGAGAAACATAAACCGTGTCTGATGCCGATTTGACACGGCCTACCCATTTACCACTGGTCAGTTCTTCAGTGCTTGTCAGCTGATACTCATATGTTGCCCTGATCTCACTCTTAAAAGCACGAGATGAGCTTTCCCTCGGCCCCTGATCTTCTTCAGCAGGTTTTTCTCCACGCTTTCCACGTTCTCCATGCTTCTCTACACTATCAGCCAGTGCTGCTTGTGAAGCCGACCTGCCATTAATTTCATCAAAGCGCATGGTTACCACCGGCACCTGTTTCATTACAGGTAGCTTAAACCCTTTCGTCAGTCCTACGACAGCCTTTTCCTGGTCCGTCTGGATATCGAAAACAATTATGTTAGCCTGCGATTTGCCAGATGAAAGACTGACCCTGCTGATCAGGATTCCCTGTAAAAAATACAGCGTAGCAATTAATGCAGTTGACAATCCGATCGCCACGATCAGCATCAGCGTTTGGTTATTGGGACGGTAAAGGTTAGAGAAGCCCTGTCGCCAAGCATATCCAGCACTGGCAGGCAATATTTTCCTTACCAGCCATAGCAATAAAACCGATACACCATAAAATATAAGAATGGCAACCAGGATGCCTCCGGTAAATACCATGGCTTGAAGCCAGCTGTTCATTTGGAGATAGGTAAAGCCAAGAACAAATAAGAAGATGATCAGGTAAACCAATAACTTTAGCGGTTCGAACCTCGTCTTAGATTCCTCAAATGATAATCTGATCGCATTTAAGGGCGATATATTCCGCACAGAAAGTAATGAAGGCAGCGCAAACAGAACAGAGATCAGTATACCAGTAATTACACCCTGCAAGATGGCCATCCAGGAGATTTGCATCGTAAACGCTACAGGCAGGATATCTTTTAAAATTAAGGGCAGCAGGAATTGGATACAGGTACCCAGGGCTGAACCTGCCACAGCGCCGAGCATACCGATGAAGGTGATCTGGATAAGGTAGATAAAGAAAGCTTCCCATGCTTTTACACCCAAACAACGTAATGTAGAGATGGCAGCCAGCTTTTCGCGAACATATACATGGATAGCACTGCCCACACCTATACATCCCAATAATAAGGCTACAAAACCCGACAGGGACAAGAAACGGTTAAGGTCTTCAAAAGAGCGGCCTATACTCTGTTTTTTAGAGGCTACAGTTTCAAATTCTATACCTTCTTTTTCTAAAAGAGGGCGTATTTTTTTTAGCGTAGCCGTTAAATCCGCCGCTTTATTGAATTTGTAATAATAGAAATAGTTAATCCGGCTACCCTCCTGCGCCAATCCGGTTTGCGCCAGGTATTGCATGGGGATATATACAATCGGAGTTACCATTGCTGTTACCCCTGTTTGTCCCGGTGCATTATCCAGGTATCCGCCAATAACGAAGTTAATATTGCCCAGCTTCACGGAATCTCCCGGCCGGGCATTAAATTGCAGCATTACAGTTTTATCAATTAATGTATTGTTGCCCCTGGCTAAACTTTTAACAGCGATAGCTGGTGTGGTTTCTATCTCCCCGTAAAAGGGATATCTGCCTTCAAGCGCTTTAACTTGTACAAGCCTGCTCCCCTGCCCTTTTATAAAGTAGAGCATGGAGATAAAGTTGAGTTCTTTAGCACGCTCATCACCTATGGTATCAAGCAGCGCCATGATGGGTGCCGAAACAGGCTTACGGCTGAGTACAACCAGGTCGGCCCCGGTAAGGCTTTTTGCCTGCTAATTGATATCACGCTGCAGATTGCTGCTGAAAGAATATACGGCAACAAGGGCGGCAATACCTAAAATGATGGAAGAAGTGAACAGCAGTAGTCGCGAGCGGTTTTTGCGGCTATCTCTCCAGGCCATTTTAAACAACCAGGAGACAGGTGCAGATTTTTGAAAATCAGGTTGATCAGGCATATGTTTTTTGTTCATCAGCTATAATTACTCCACCTTTTAAGCGGATGATCCTATCAGTCCGGGAGGCAAGGTCCAGATCATGTGTGACAATGATTAGGGTTGTGCCAGCTTCTTTATTCAGGTCGAACAGCAATTTGATTACTTTCTCACTTGTTTCACCATCCAGGTTGCCCGTAGGCTCGTCGGCAAACAGGATTGCAGGTGTATTAGAGAATGCTCTCGCCAGGGATACTCTCTGCTGCTCGCCACCGGAAAGCTGTACAGGGTAATGACCGGCACGGGCAGAAAGCCCTACTTTATCAAGCAGCTCCATTGCCCGGGGGCGTATGTCTTTTTCTCCCCGCAGCTCCAGCGGTACCATGATATTTTCCAATGCGGTAAGTGTTGGCAGCAACTGAAAGTTCTGGAAGATGAAACCTACATAACGGTTGCGGACAGCGGCACGTTCATCTTCAGAAAGCTTATCGAGCACAATAGTATTCAATTCTATAGACCCGGCGCTGGAACGGTCGAGCCCCGCACATAAACCCAGCAAAGTAGTTTTTCCACTGCCGGAAGGTCCGGTAATGGATACTGTAGATCCTTTCTGGATAGAAAAGCTGATGTTATCGAGGATCGTTAATGCTGAACCTGCACTTTCATAATGCTTACTTACTTCTTTAATATTCAAAATGGTTTCCAAAGCAAAAGGGGTTTAATGTTTATTTTTGACCTAAAAAGGAGATTATTGTTACTGTTAAATATAAAGCAAAAACTTATAATTGTAAGATGAGCGCAAATATCTTACGTAACTTATACATTGGTTTAGCTTTTTCTGCCAGCCTGCTATATGGCTGTGGAAATAACCCTAAACAGGATACAGGTAAAACACAGCCGGTTGCAGCCAGTGATTCTATTACAGCAATCAAGCCAGAAAAAACAGCAACGGTAAAAAACATACTGTTCTTTGGCACCAGCCTTACCGCAGGATTAGGGGTTGATCCTGAGCAGGCTTTCCCGGCATTGATACAAGCTAAAATAGATTCTCTTTCATTACCTTACAAAGTAATCAACGGGGGGCTCAGCGGGGAGACTTCAGCGGCAGGCAAGGGACGTATAGACTGGCTGCTGCGCCAGCAAGTGGATATCTTTGTATTAGAACTAGGGGCTAATGATGGCCTGCGCGGACTTCCTGTGAAAGATACAGAGGCTAATTTACAGGCGGTAATAGACAGCGTAAAAAAGAAATATCCCAATGCTAAGTTGCTGCTTGCAGGTATGCAAATGCCGCCAAGTATGGGTGAAAAGTATACTACGGAGTTTAAAAACATATTCCCTGAACTGGCGAAAAAGAACCATATGGACCTGGTCCCATTTTTACTGCAGGGTGTTGGCGGTATTTCCAGGCTAAACCAGAAAGACGGCATCCACCCTACATCAGAGGGACATCGTATTCTGGCGAATAATGTATGGATGAAGCTAAAGGGCGACTTATAAAAAGGGGACTTACAATTGCGGCTTATAAGGGTGGATACCCCTCCCATTTCCAGGGTGTATATTTATCTGCAATAGTCAGCTCCAGTAATTTTTTAAATATACGTTCTCCATTATCGCTGTTGGTCATGATGAGTACCGCCGTCTTTTGTTGGGGAAACAGGATCATATAATGCTGAAAACCATCGCCATGGCCTTCTTTAAATACGCCCCATCCATATGGAGATTTAAGCATTCCCCAGCCTAAGCCATAACTGAGCTGAATACCGTCATTGGCGTCTGTATCCTTACGGGATAAAGGCCCCATTTGCATCACTGAGCGCAGACGTAACTGGGGACTAAACATGTCGCCGGTAGCTTTACTACCGATCACTTTCTTTTGCAGCACGCCCTCTACAAATAGAGACATGTCGTTGAGTGTAGTTTCCATTGTACTGGGTGCCCGGGCCTCATTGTCTTTGTCCTTTTCATAAAGCTTGCCATTTGTATCGTGGCCAAAACTATAATCCTGCTCAAATTCGGGCTTAAAGGTATACGCAGAATGGTTCATTTTCAGCGGGCCGAAAATTTCTTTATTCATCAGTTTCTCGAGTGACTGACCGAGCATCTTCTCTAGAACTACCTGCAGATAAACCATCCCTTCGCCAGAGTAGCTGAATCTTTTGCCGGGAGTTTCACGAACCTTCAGCTGTTGGTCGGGCATGTCCCATCTCCAGTTAGGAAATCCAGAAGTATGGTCCAGGCACATCCTTGCTGTAATTTTAGCATAGAGGCTATCCGTTTTGAGGCTACTGTAGTCATCGTGCCATCTTTTTAGATGCAGGTATTCATAGATAGGATGCGGCAAATATTCCTGTAAAGGCTTATCGAGGTCCAGTTTCCCCTGTTGCACCAGTTTCATTACCAGTAAGGAGAAAACAGATTTACTTAAGGAAGCACCATAAATATTTGTAGTGGGGAGCAATGGCTTTTTCGTGTCGGCACGGCTATAGCCGAAGGTCTTTTTATATACCGCTTTGTTATTATTAAATACAGCAATAGCCATTCCCTGTACATTTGCCCTATGCATTAACTCCGGAAGATAATGGTCCAGCGAGTCGGCATTAATTTTAGTGCCATCTATTCTTTTGATTTGCTGTGCTGTTACTTTTACGCTCCAAAAGGTAAAGAACAGGAGAAAGAAACCGATGTGCAGGTATCGATTTGTAAAAGTACTTTCGTATAGGCGAAAATTCATGTTCATATATCAATTATCTATCCAGTTTTAGACGTAACACCTTTATTCTTAGACAAGAAACGTAAAAAATGTTACAATGTGTCTTCAGACTCTTCTCTATATTAATAAAATTAACCATTTTTAACATTTAAAGCTCAAAATCACTCCATGAAAGCAATACTACTCGCCCTCTGTCTGCTAATCGGTTTTAAGGCAGCTGCACAGGAAGATAACAATCCGGAAAATAAGATTCAGGAAAACAAGAATGCCG
This sequence comes from Sphingobacteriales bacterium, assembly GCA_015655115.1. Taxonomy (GTDB): domain Bacteria; phylum Bacteroidota; class Bacteroidia; order Sphingobacteriales; family Sphingobacteriaceae; genus Pedobacter. The sequence continues at coordinate 4,387 of JAATFQ010000017.1, read as the reverse complement.
ATCTGATACTGACCAGGCTGATTGAACATTATAATAATGATCAGTTTGCCGAAATACATCAATTTTTGTCGGCCGATTTTAAGCAACATACTACTGAGCAGGCTACAATAACCTTTTATCAGCGAAATTTAAAAAAGCCATTTGGAAAAATCACTTCCTGGAAATTCCTTGGGTTAAAGGCCGGTAAACCGCGGCCTGCCGACACTTTATACAGCTATAGCACTACCTTTGAACGTATACAACTGGCTGTAGATATAATGTTAACAGCAGACCAGCACATCTCCTATATTGCCTGGCGGCCATTCGCAGAAAAAAAAGCGGTTAATGCTCTGCGTGATCCTGCAACCATCAAATCAAACAACCCAGGGCAGACTAAATTACAGCGCTATGCCGATACTTTGGCCAGGGCATATCTTAGCGACCCAGGCAATAGTAGTCTGTCAATTGGATTAATTAATGGAGATAGCATAGAAACATTCTTTTACGGAGAAACGAAAAAAGGGACTGGGCTGCTGCCAGACAAAGGCTCTCTTTATGAAATTGGCTCCATTTCTAAAACTTTTACCGCTATTATGGTAGCACATGCTGTTAACGAAGGGAAGATAAAGTTCAATGATGACATCAGGAAATATCTGCCGGGGAAATTTCCTGATCTGGAGTTTAAGGGAATCCCTATTAAGATTATCAACCTGTGCAACCATACATCAGGGTTACCATCCATCCCTGATGATTTTGAAAAGCAACCAGGCTACATTGCTACTGATCCTTATTTACATTATTCCAAAGAAATGATCTACAGATACCTGAGGACTTTTAAACCAGATGTAAGTCCGGGTGCTGAAGCCAACTATTCAAACCTTGGCTTTGCCGTATTAGGAACGATCCTGGAAAATGTGTATGGAAAACCATTGGAAAAACTCGTTGAACAGACGCTTACCAAACCCTTAAAAATGTATCATACTTATTATGAGGTACCACTCGCTGAACAAAAGATTATGGCAACTGGTTATTCAGATCAGACAGGCAAGGCTGTGCCTTACTGGAACCTTGTTGCTTTTAAAGCGGCCGGAGGTTTAAAATCCGATCTGCATGATATGCTGCTGTATGTTAAAGCCAATATTAAAGCGAAAAACAAAGATTTCCTGTTGAGTTATCAGGTTACAGACCATCAGGAGGATTTTGAAAGAGGGTTGGCCTGGATGATCCAGCCATTGAAGAATGAGCAGGACTTAAAATCGGGCGATCAGGCAATAGAGAATCAGACAGTGAAGAATCACACAGTGATCTGGCATAATGGTGGTACTGCGGGTTTCAGAAGTTTTTGTGGATTTATAAAAGGTGGGCAGCAGGGTATTGTGATATTAAGCAATTCCAGTGCTGGTGTAGATGATATAGCACTGAAATTGCTCAGTTATGAGACTGTAAAGTAAACTGTTTATTACTTGCTCAGTAAACCTTCAAAAGTGACAGCTGCATAATACAGGGCACCAAGAGTTGGTCCGCCTGCATATTGTAAAAATGGCCTGTTAAAGATGTTTGTACCACCAACTTTAATGCTGGCATTTGCATTCGGTATTTTATAAGTGAACTGGGCATCGAAAGTGTTGATGGCCTTCACCTCACCAGTTACTAAAGGGCTCTCCCATAAAAAGGAATCCTGCCATTTGTATACTATACTGAAGCCAAGGTTTTTAACGATCTCCCTGTTGCCTATGGTTAAATTTGTAGCCCATTCAGGAGTATTGAAACCTGTTACAAAAATATCATTAGCTACATTTGATTTTATCTTATTATAACTCACATTACCCGCAACAGTATATTTCTGATAAAAATTATAAGTTATGCCCAGTGCAGAACCATAATTCCTATACTTGTTTTTCGCGTTGGTATATACCCTGTAGCGGTCCTGACTAGAATCTCTGTTTACATCCAGCATTGCCAGTACGGCAGCATCAGAGCCCACAGTTGCGCCTTTAGGGACGTCTACCTGCACCTGACCTAAAAATCCGGTATAGGTATTGGTGTACGCATCTATGTCGACAAATAATGTATTGTCTAACAACACGCTTTTATAGCCCACTTCAAAAGAGTTGATCTTTTCAGGACTGGCTTTAGGCAAGTCGGCTTTCACCAGCAGGTCGCGGTTTGCAAGGGCAGCGGTATTTCTATCGGCCCCGGCGGCTACCGCTGTATTAACAGCAGCATTGAAAAGCACACCTGAAGCACGGGTATAGCTGTTATCGAGATAACCTAAGCCTTCATTGATATAAGAAAGGCTACCTACACGCTTAACACGGCCATTGTTTACATACGATAGTGCTTCAAACAATCCCGGGAAACGATAACCCTGCTGATACGTAACCCTGAAATTATTATGGGTATCAGGAGAATATACGGCAGCTACCCTTGGGGTAAGTTTTGGATCAAACTCCGGGTTATAATCATAACGTACCGATCCAAAAAGTTTAAGCTTTTCCTGGAAAAGCGTTTTTGTAACCTGGGTAAAGCCACCTATTTTTTTATAGTGGATATTTTTACCATAAGAACCGTCCGCCAATGGCGTACCGCGATCCGCTATAGGCCTGCTGAAATCAACAAAACTGTTACCATCCGGAATGATCTCATACATCCTTGCATCACCGCCTACCAGCAAGCCGAAATACTTCGCCTGTTTCGATAAGTCCCACTGTCCTTCAATATGATATAACCTGCTTTTTTGTACCAATGCTGCACCACCTGTAGCGGGAGCATCCGGGATTGTCGAAGATTTAATATCCCAGTTGTTGATACCTATAATTGTATTTTTAAGATTTTCGAAAGCTTGGGTTCCCGGCTCTACACGGCCAGCATCAGCCTGTTGCCTCGCGTATGCTGTTGCGGCAGCGAGGTTATCATTGTTCAGTGACCCGCCGTTATTGGTAGCATAAGTATTTAAGGCCGTTTTATATTTGGCGCCCCATACACTTCCGCTTCCGCCACTTGCGAGGTCAAGATTATCCGCCAGTGGTTTCACATTGTATGAATCTCCAGAATCTTCGAGAGACATATAAGCGCGTACAAGGAAATTACTGCCTTTAAGTTCCAGTTTGTGATTTTGTATGATCACGTTATCCAGCTGGATCTTATTACCACGCTGGAATACCCCATCCATTTTACCGATACGGTAATCATATGATAACTCAGCAAAATCACCTATGCGGTAATGTACTGCCGCATCGAACTTGAGGTTATCTACATTCGGATGTACCAGGTCTTTTTCCCAGTAGCCTGTACGTGCGACATTAAGAGTCTGGTTAGCTTTGCCGTTAATGGTCAGTCCGCTTACCGATACCGTATTACTTCCTGCAAGTACATCATCACCATATTTATTCCATCCATCAAAGGCGATATTATTGGCACCATCCAAAGCAGAGAAAGAAGGATTTGCGCTTTTTAGGCTATTTGGGTTTTGATCCGTCCTGGTATCAGAGAGCCAGTCGGTACCACGAAGGTAGCTCAGGTTAACTTTAAAGGCAAACCTGTTATTGAAAGCTTTGGCGTAACGCACTGCTGTTTCGGTAAGGTTGCTCACATCCCTGCCGGTACCGCCGAGATGATTGAGCCCTGTTTTCTGATAAAAACTAAGTCCCTGATATAAAAAAGGACTCTTAGTGATCAGGTTAGACATACCATTAATAGCATTCATGCCGTAAAGTGCTGATGCGGCTCCCGGCGTAATTTCAATACTAGCAATATCAAGCTCAGTAGGACCGATAGCATTTCCCAGCGGAACCCCTAATGTGGCGGCCTGCATATCAATACCATCTACCAGCTGCATAAACCTATAGTTACTCGGAATATTAAAGCCTCTGGTATTGGGGATTTTAAACGTTAAGCTCGATGTAGTCATCTGGACACCTTTAACATTTTCAAGGGCGTCATAAAAACTGGGCGCGGGCGATTCGCGGATCGCTCTTATATCCAGCTTCTCAATGGCTACCGGAGATTTAAGGATACTCTCCGGCACACGGGAAGCGGTAATTACTACCTCATTGCCCAGGATGGTTTGTGTAGACAGCTCAATATTCAATTGTGACCCGGCGTTTTTTACGTCGAATTCCTGAGTCTTAAATCCAATACTGGTAAAAATAAGTTTAAAGGGAAACTTTAGTTTGGAGCGCAGTTTAAAGTTACCTCCCTGATCTGTAGTGGTACCGGCAATAGTGCCCTTCACCAGTACACTTACCCCGCTAAGTCCGGCTTTAGTTTCCTGATCGACCACCTTGCCGGTAATCTCGATCTGCTGATTTTCCTGTGCCGACAGGGGTTGCAAATTGTATAAAACAAGCAATGAGAGAATTGTTAAAAGACGCGTTAAGTAGAGTGTTTTCATATTGGTTTTTAAAGT
>JAATFQ010000256.1 GCA_015655115.1 Sphingobacteriales bacterium | reverse complement strand
TTGAGACTATTGCCCTGAATTATTCTTCAGCATTGCTGTAATTTAATGAATGGTTTAGCACTGATGCTGGGCCTGATTTATAAAATATGGCATCTGATATTACAGAAATAGATATTGTTATTTTAAGCTATGCGCAGACCGAAGAATTGAAACAGGTTACTGCCAACGCACTCACTTCTTTGATCAATTCTGAAGATCCAGAGCTGATTAAATTTAATATTATTGTTGTTGAATCCCAAAAAGATTTAAAACCTTTTCAGTATGAATACGGGGAAACAGTTTATCCTGATGTACCCTTCGGCTACAACCGTTATATGAATATTGGCATTTCCATGACTTCAGCCCCCTATATCTGTTTGTGTAATAATGACCTGCTTTTCCATCCGCAATGGGCCACGGAAATATTAAAACCTTTTAAACGTTACCGAAGTCTCTCCAGTGCATCTCCAATGTGTACGATTCATCATACAAAATTAGGTATGGAGCCAAATATTGGATTATTGGCGGGACATAGAGAACGCGTGGAAGTTTCAGGCTGGTGTCTTTTTTTTAAGCGCAATATGCTGAAGTTAATAGGCCATTTAGACGAAAATTTTATGTTCAGGCATGCTTCTCATGATTATACGCACTTGCTTACGGTGTTAAATTTACACCATGTCCTGGTTACTTCCTCAATTGTAGATCACCTGGATCATACTACATTAAACAAACAGGATCCAGAGCGGTTTAATGAACTGATGTTTAAGCAAGATATTTATTATGAAAAAAAATGGGGCTACCGCTTAGGCCGGAAATGGGAAACGTTATAGCCCCTTTATTTTATTTAGCGTATTCTTTATCCAAAAACAAATAGCGTTCACGGTGCTGTTCCTGCTGCTGTCCGCTGCTAACGTTAATCAGCATTTACTTAGCCTGCCCCTCTTTAACCGCATCCCATACAGGCATACCCGCAGCATTTGGATTGCCATTTTTAATAAAATTGGCGAAGTATTGCAGCATCAGGGCCGAAACTTTAAAATCATCCTCTTTCCATGCGTACACTTTATTCGTTGCCAGGTTGCCCATAGCATATTCAATTTCAAAAGCATGTGGTGCACCAACCTGGGCAGGTGCTTTCTGTACTGGTTGTGCAGCAGCACTTTTCGTAAACCCACCGGCTAATCCGGGAACAGCGCCTTTCATTTCTTCAGTCATCTCTGGCTTGGTCTTCCCAAAAATATAACCGTAAACTGGCTTACCTCCCGTTTTACTATGCAGGTCTATCCATTTCCAGGTGCTGTAGACAATAAACCTGTCGCTTGATAAATCGGTAGCGGATTGTAAGACTTCGGCATCTGTAGTTCCCGGGTAAAGCTTTAAAACTTCTTCAGCCCGGTCACCATAAAGTTGTTTTACCTTGCTGACATAGTTTTCAGGTGTCGGCGCATCTTTCCCCATTACCACCTGGTAAGGCACTTCGGCCGAGTTCCATCCTGCAAGCAAGGGCACTTTTGCCTGCTCACCGGCGGCAAATATCTCCTGCGGAAGTTTCGGCAGAAAATAACCGTCGACTGTTGCTCCGGTACTAAAAGCCCCGGGCTGAGCCGCGATATCCAGCAAAGCTGCAGCAGGTATGGCCCGTAATGCTTCCAGCGAGGCCGATTTGGCTTTTTCCGCAAAGGCGACTCCATTTTTCTCGTTCTCAGCAAGAGATAAAGGTGCTAATGTAGGCTTGATCATCGCCCCGCTTTCACCAATGGCACCTGCAAAAAGCGCTTTAGATATTGGCGAAACCATCTGTGCGGATACTGATATGGACCCTGCAGACTCCCCAGCTATGGTTACTCTTTTCGGGTCGCCCCCAAAAGCAGCTATATTTTCTTTTACCCAGCGCAATGCTGCATGCTGATCCATCAGTCCATAGTTACCCGACGAGTGATGCGGCGACTCTTTCGATAATTCCGGATGTGCCAGGAAACCAAATACACCCAGCCTGTAGTTCACCGTCAGTACTACAATACCCTTTTGTGCCATAGCCTCACCATCATAACGCGCCTCGGAGCCATCGCCGGCTATAAAACCACCGCCATAAAAATAAACGAGAACGGGCAGTTTACCTTTAGCAGGTGCAGCCGGAGCCCAAACATTCAGGTAGAGGCAATCCTCGCTCATACCGGCAGAGCGGAAAAGCATATCGCCGAATACATTCTTTTGCATTGCATTAGGGCCGAAATGATCAGCCTTTAACACGCCCGACCAGTTTTTAACAGGCTGAGGATCTTTCCAGCGCAGTCCGCCAACCGGAGGCTGTGCAAAAGGAATTCCTTTAAAGCTCCGTATGCCGGAAGCCATCGTATTTCCTTCCAGCTCTCCATTGGCTATTTTCACCTGTACTGGTGCAGCAGCCGGATGCCGTGGAGTTTGTGCAAATGATGTTGCCGCTGTGAGCTGTACAAGTGCAAAAAGTAATAAAAATGTTTTCATGATTATTTAACGTCTGGCATACAAGGTACGTATTTAACGATCAATAAATAACCGTTCAATATTCAATAAGTACTTATTCAATGTTTATAAAAAAGCTTATAACAAACACCTTACAGGGCAATCACAGCTGTTTCATTCACTATCAATCTCCAATCTTCATTTTCGGGGATACCAGGTTTCCTCTTGCCAAAAAACTGGACAATTATCCCGCCTTTATCGTCAAATACTTCGATACTGGTAATCAGGCCATCGTCAGTAGGCTTTTTAACGAGCCAGACCGAAGCTATCGCATCCTCACGCAGGTGCATGTTAAAATCCGGATCAAGCACATTGAACCACGGACCTGTCTGTATCAGGCGTTTTATCATTCCTGTATGGATCTGGATACATCCTGCGCTCCCTGTAAACACCATAATCTGCAGGTCCTTTGCCGCTGCCTGGTGTAATATATTTTTTAAAGAGTCTGCCGTAATCTTCGATGCATAGCCTTCTGGTGCCAGACGTAATCCTTGTGTACGTGTAACCCCAAATTTCCTGAGCATGCCATGAAAATCATGTGTGTCCTTCAGCTTAAGCCAGTTCTCCTGGAAACCAGTAACATCGATCGCTGTATCTTCTTTTTCGGCCTCTGCCGGTTTCTCTTCATCAATCAGTAACACGGGCGACTGATCCTCTGCTGTAAATTTAAGTACCAGGGCTGCGTACATTTCATGGTCACTTTCTTCGAGCATATAAATCTTGTGTACAGCCTCGCCATTTTTACCAAAAAACTGCAGGCTCTTGCGTCCATTCTCGTCCTGCGCAAAGGCAGACGACCACTGACTCATGAATAGTCTTAAATCTATATCAGGATTTACGGCAAGCCCCATAGCTCCGCTGAAAGTGACATTGCTATAAACTCCTTTACGTTCGTGTACACAATAGGCATTGCGCGTTAAAGCCATTACTTTTCCAAGTGATTCTACCGACAGCAGGATCTCTCGGAACTCATCCTTCAGGCGTGTCACCGTTTCACCAAATCCTGTCAGCAACAGTTCTGCCTCGCTGCAATTCAATAGTTTCGCGGCATCGCGTATCCTTAATTTGGGTTGTTCTATTTTAATCCCTTCCCACAAATTTTTGAGCGTTGATATTTTCTCCATGTCAATGTTATGATTATGTTTATAGTTATAATTTTATATGTTTATTGTTGCCGGAATTACCAGCGGACAGCTGTACCCTTCACAGGGCAGCAGTTTTACATTAATATTAAAAGTTTCGTGTATGTTTTCACAGCTGATCACTTCCAAAGGAGTGCCTGAGGCTACCATACGTCCATTTTTCAGCATCAATATACGATCAGCAAAGCGTGAGGCATAATTGATATCATGCAAGATACAGATTACGCAGTACCCTCTGCCGGCAAGCCGCTGGGCAAGCTCCATCACCTGCTGCTGGTAAAGCAGGTCGAGTCCATTAGTAGGCTCATCTAAAAACAGGCAGGCATCCTTACAATCGTATACCTGTGCCAGCACACGTGCCAGCTGAACGCGCTGCTGTTCACCTCCCGAAAGGGTGTTGTAATCCCTGAGATTAAGGTGCGTTATTCCGGTTTCTTCCATTACCAGTTTTACGATTTCAATGTCTGCTGCCGCAGGATGATTGTCGAAATGAGGGTACCTGCCCATCATCACGAGCTCATGCACAAGGAAGGAGATAGAAATGGTATTCTGCTGGGCAAGTACGGCTCTTTGTTTAGCCAGTTCAGGAAGTTTATAAGACTGAATATCTCTACCCCGGAAACTGATAACACCGCTTGCCGGGCTAATCTCCCTGCACAATAGTTTCATCAATGTACTTTTACCTGCACCATTGGCACCCAATATAGCCAGCAACTCTCCCTGCTGTACTTTAAAGCTCAATTGATGGAGCAGTTCTTTTTTACCGATACGGTAGCTGAGTTCTTTTACCTCAATCATAAATTACATTTTATTTTTATTACGCTCTGTAATAATGATATACAAAAATACAGGTGTACCAATCATTGCCGTTAAGATGCCTATCGGCAACTCTGCAGGAGTAACAAGAGTTCGCGCCAGCAGATCTGCGAGTGTCAGCAATGCAGCTCCCAAAATAGCCGATCCGGGAATGACCAGGCGATGATCTGCACTGCATGACATCCTTAAAATATGCGGAACAATCAAGCCGATGAAGCCTATAGTACCGGCAACAGCCACGGCAGCGCCCACAGCTATTGTGGCGAGCACGATGATGATTCTTTTCACAATTACGATATCCACTCCCATGTGCAATGCCTGCGCATCGCCCAGGGCCAAAGCATTAAGCGATTTTGCCAGGAATGGCAAGCCTGCCAGGGGGATGAAGATAAAGGGGAAAATCCCTTCTACAGTTGCCCAGCTGGCACCACCCAGACTGCCCAGACTCCAGAATGTAATGGTCCGCAGCTGCTCGTCGGATGCGATATAGGTCAGCAATCCGGTAAAGGCGCCTGATAAAGCATTGATGGCAATACCCGACAGCAATAAGGTAGTGATAACTGTTTTTCCATTGCGTATAGACAGCCGGTAAACAATCAATGTAGTGATACATGCACCAGTGAAAGCCGCTACAGATAAGGCATAAAACCCGATTACCCCTGTCAGTTTCTTAAACAGCTGTACCTCCATCACGATCATCAGTACAGCAAATAAGGTAGCACCAGACGAAATACCAATCAGTCCCGGTTCTGCGAGCGGGTTTCTGAATAAGCCCTGTATGGCAGCACCCGAAATCCCCAGTCCCGCCCCAATCAGCAGGCCCAAAGCCACCCTGGGCAACCTGATATTTAACAATACAGCTGCCTGCTGCGGATGGAAACTGACCAGGTCAGACATCCCTGTCTTATTGGTAAAGATGGAGAACAGCTCTGCCAGGGAGATCTTTACCGCCCCGGTACAGGAAGATAAAATGATAACCCCGGCAAGCAGCAGTAACAGGAAGATCAATACTGGTGCTCTTTTACTGTTCATTTAATTTTAGCGGCCAATTCCTGTATGGCTATTCCTAAGCGGGGACCGAAGCTGCTGAGCAGCTCTCC
>JAATFQ010000124.1 GCA_015655115.1 Sphingobacteriales bacterium | reverse complement strand
GTCGCAACTAGTTCATTTCAGTGGGAGTCAGGTGGGAGTTAGGTGGGACTTAAGTGGGAGTTACTCCGAATCGTTCCCAAACAATGTCTTGTCCGTGTCTATAGCTATACATTTCGCCAATACCTGTCAGGCAAGAAGATGAACAATTTAACAGCCTAATCTCCATTTATTATATATTTGCCTAAAATCATTTTGTAATGCAAGAGATCAAAAAATATGTAGAAGAAAACAAACAGCGTTTTTTAGATGAGTTGTTTGAGTTGTTACGCTTTCCATCGGTAAGTGCAGACCCGAAATACAAAGGTGATGTGCTGAAAACCGCTGCTTTTGTTGCCAAAAAGCTCAAAGAAGCAGGTGCCGATAACGTAGAAGTATGTGAAACCGCCGGTTATCCCATCGTATACGGAGAAAAGCTGGTCGATGAGGCTTTGCCTACTGTATTAATCTATGGCCACTACGATGTGCAGCCTGCAGATCCGCTCGAACTATGGGATACACCACCATTTGAACCTACAGTACGTGACGGTAAAATTTATGCACGCGGCTCAGCCGATGATAAAGGACAGTTTTACATGCATGTAAAGGCATTTGAACTGATGATGCAGACTAATACCCTGGCATGTAACGTAAAGTTCATGATTGAAGGGGAGGAAGAAGTAGGCTCCAGCAACCTCGGTATTTTCGTGAAAGCCAATGCGGAACGCTTGAAAGCAGATGTAGTATTGATATCTGATACCTCAATGATCAGCATGGAAAACCCTTCTATAGAAACAGGTCTTCGCGGATTGGCTTATATGGAGGTTGAAGTGGTAGGCCCGAACCGTGATTTACACTCTGGTGTGTATGGCGGTGCCGTAGCTAACCCGGCAACAATATTGTGCAAGATGATTGCCTCCCTGCATGATGAGAATAACCATGTCAATATTCCTGGTTTCTATGATAAAGTGGTAGAGCTTACCGCTGATGAAAAAACAGCATTGAACTCGGCTCCTTTTGAGCTGGATGAATATAAAAAGGATTTGGGTATCGATGCAGAATGGGGTGAAAAAGGTTTCTCTACATTGGAGCGTACCGGAACAAGGCCTACTTTAGAAGTTAACGGCATCTGGAGCGGATATATCGGCGAAGGCGCCAAGACCGTTCTTCCATCAAAGGCAAACGCTAAAATCTCTATGCGCCTGGTGCCTAACCAGAGCTCAACAGAAATTGCAGCAATCTTCCAGAAACACTTTGAAAGCATTGCGCCAGAATTTGTAAAGGTTAAAGTGATGTCGCATCATGGCGGCGAACCTGTGGTTACGCCTACAGATAGTGTTGCTTACCGCGCAGCAGAGAAAGCTATCGCAGACAGCTTCGGCAAAAAACCTATCCCTACACGTGGCGGTGGCAGTATCCCTATTGTTGCCTTATTTGAAGATGTACTGGGCATTAAATCTGTTCTCTTTGGCTTTGGGCTGGACAGTGATGCGCTGCATTCACCAAATGAAAAATATGATATTTATAACTACTATAAAGGAATAGAAACATTACCACTGTTTCACAAGTACTTTGCGGAATTAAGTAAATAATTTTTGGATATTTATACTTTAAGGGCGGCCGTTCGGCTGCCCTTTTGTATTTTTACGCCGTGCCGCCACCTATAAAGAAAAAACCTTCAGCAGGACAGGATATTACAGATATCAGTAATCCATTGGCGATGAGTGCCCTTGCTGCTGTAAAAAAAAGCATGGCTGCCGGAAAAAAACCAACGGTGAAGCCAAGGAGCAGCAGCACTGCCCCCAAACGGGGTGCATCCGCTGGCACTGGAAGAAAAAAGAGTCCGCTGAAGAAAAAAGGTATCCCGCTCCAGCTTAAGTTTGTTATTGCCGGAGTACTGCTGATTTTATTTTCTCCTTTATATTATGGATATGTGCTCAAGGTATTCACCTCTGCCACCAGATGGGTGCTGGATATTGGTGAAGATCCCAACTACCGCACTTATAAAAGCTTCAATATCCAGATTCCTAAACGGTATACTATTCACGGTATCGACGTATCCTCATATCAGGGCAAAATAGACTGGAAAATGGTGAAGTCGATGAAGGAAGATGATGTACATATCACTTATGCTTTTATAAAAGCTACAGAGGGGGTTTCAAGTGTAGACCCTTATTTCCAGCGCAACTGGCGCGAAGCTCCTAAAGCAGGGATCGTATGTGGTGCCTATCACTATTTTATCCCGAAGAAATCGGGCTTATGGCAGGCCAGGTTTTTCCTGCAGACGGTTAAGTTTGAGGAAGGGGATTTGCCGCCGGTTATTGACGTAGAGCAGCTCAGCGGCGTATCGCCCGAAAAAATGAGAATGGAGCTGAAGGACTTTATTCTTCATGTAGAGAAAAAGACTAAGGTAAAGCCTATCATTTACTCGGGACTGGTCTTCTATAAAGATTACCTGAGAGGATATTTTGACGGCTACCCACTCTGGATTGCTCATTATTATAAGGCGGAACTGACTGCAGGCAGCAATACCAAATGGTTCTTCTGGCAGCACTCTGATAAAGCACGGATTACGGGCATCAACCATGTGGTAGATTTCAACGCCTTTCGTGGTGATAGCCTCGCTTTTCAGCAAATGCTGATCAAATAGATTTAACAGTATTTAACAACTTTTAACAGTTGGCGGCCGGACAAATCTCCCAATAATTAGATTAGACTAATAATTTATCAATTTCTTAATTGAAGTAGGTGTTTATACCGCTAAATCAATTTAACAGGCCGTATTTTTAATTTTATTTTAATGTTCTGTCAGTATTGTAATAATACTGTAATAATACTTTCGTGTGCAATAATTATAAAAAGACATGAAAAAAAAATTACCCAACCTATCAAGGATACTATTGGTCCTTGCATTCTTTTTTACGGCAAGCGGCAACTTGTTTGCGCAGCGTATGCAGATTAAAGGTGTAGTTACGGACGAAGCGAATGCAACGGTACCTGGCGTAAGTATAATGATAAAAGGTACTAAAACAGGTACATCGACAAATACCAATGGTGCGTTTACCATTGAAGCCGAAAAAGGTCAGACACTAGTGATCAGGTCTGTCGGCTATATCTCTAAAGAAATTATAATTGGCAGCCAGGCTATGCTGACGATACAATTAAAAAATGATGCGACTACCTTAGGGGAGGTTGTTGTTACCGCTCTGGGCATTAAAAAAGATATACGGAAAATCGGTTATGCGACTCAGGAAGTTAAGGGTAGCGAACTGGTTAAAGCCAGGGAGCCAAATGCCATCAACTCATTGGTGGGTAAGGTTGCCGGTTTAACAGTAGGCGGCAGCGCCGAAATGCTGGGCAGGCCGCAATTGGTATTGCGCGGTAGTACCGATCTCTTGTTTGTAGTAGATGGTGTGCCGGTAAATTCAGATACCTGGAATATCAGCGCTGATGATATTGAAACCTATACGGTACTAAAAGGCCCGAATGCTGCTGCGTTATATGGTTCCAGAGGCCAGAACGGCGCAATTTTGGTGACAACCAAAAAGGGGTCTAAAGATGGCCGTGGCTTTACTGTTGATGTCAACAGCAGTACGATGATTGAAAGCGGTTATGTAGCCTTACCGGAAAATCAGACCCAGTATGGATATGGAAATGATTATAAATATGCATATGGCAGTGATTTATATGATCTTGATGGTGCATACAGAAGAACAAATATCTGGGGTCCGAAATTTGACGGACAGGGTGTAGCTCAATACAATAGCCCTATTGGTGCTGATGGCAAGCGCACACTGACCCCATGGACTGCCAAAGGAGTGGATAACTTTGACAACTTTATGGAGACTGGTATTCTTTCTACAAATAATGTTTCTGTTGGCGCTACAGGTGATAAATATGACATGCGCGCCTCTATAACGCATACTTATCAAAAAGGGATGTCACCTAATACCAAATTGAATATTGATAATTTTAACCTCTCTGCGGGTTATAATTTTACTTCTAAATTGAGAATTGATGGTAGCTTAAACCTCAACTCACAGTACACTCCTAATATTCCGGATGTATCTTATGGGCCGAACAGTTATGTATACCAGTTTAAAGTATATGGTTCTGCCAACTGGAATATAGATGAAGTAAAAGATTACTGGGGCGGTCCGCGCGGACAAGAAGACCTGGTACAGAACTTCGTAGAATACGGGCGACATAATAACCCTTATTTTACTGCCAATGAGTGGTTGCACAGCCATAATAAAACTGATATTAATGGCTATGCTAAAATAAGCTATAAGGTGAATGAGCATTTAAACTTTTTGCTGCGTACACAGATTACTACCTGGAACCAGTTGCGCACAGAAAAGGTGCCTCCTTCAACTAACTTAAACGCATATGTGAACGATTACTATTTCAATAAAACGAATGGTACTTATAATATCTGGTATGGCGATTACAGGGAAGACCAGCGCAGACTGATGGAACATAATCATGATTTTCTGGCCAACTATCACAATAAATTAAATGAATGGCTGGATTTCTCGGCTTCAGCCGGAGCTAACCTGCGTACTTTTGAATACAATTCATCATGGGCTACGACTTTTGCTTTGAATATTCCAAAAGTTTATACACTGGCAAACTCTAAAGGACCTATTAAAGCTTATAATTTCGGCTCTAAAATGCAGGTGTACAGCGGTTATTATACTATGGATTTTGGCATCAAAAATTGGTTGAATATCAATACCACAGGCCGCGTGGATAACCTGTCTACACTTCCAAAAGGAAATAACACGTTCTTTTACCCTTCAGTATCTTTAAGTTCTGTAATTACAGACTATGCAAAGCTGCCCGAATTCATCTCTTTCCTTAAAATCCGCGGCTCTTTTGCCGATGTAAAAGGGGGACTGACGAATCCAACTATCGGATCTTCTTATCAGGCGCTTACAGGAAGTACAACAGGCTCATTGCTTGGAGGTGCTAATGCTGGTGGTTATGGATCGGAACTGATCTCTTCTTATGACGGACCTTCTTATGATAATCAGAACTCTTACAGCAGCAGTACTTATTATAACAATACTTCATCAATTGATTATTCAAAGAATATTGCGAGTGCTACTATCAAGCCTTTTAATGTGAAATCTTATGAGGCAGGTGCCGATATCAAATTCCTTAAAAACAGATTAGGCGCAGAGTTTACTTATTTTACTTCTATTAACGGACCTATCATTTATCAGCTTCCTTTAGCACCGTCTACAAGTTACTCTACCAGGACGGTGAATGCAATCACTTCACAGAAAAAGGGTTGGGAATTGTCTTTGAGTGGTACGCCTGTGAAAACAAGCAGTGGTTTCTCATGGGAGATCATGGGTAACATTTCTACTTATAAAGAGACCTTAAAGAAAATCTATGATGGTGTGAATTCACTATCAATAAATAACCACAATTATAAAGTAGGCGAACGCCTGGATGCTTATTATGGCCGTGCCTATGTGCGTAACCAGGATGGACAGGTTATCCATGATTCTGGTTTGCCGATTGCGCAACAGGCTGGTATCAATAATAATCAGCTGCTGGGTTATGCTAATCCTGATTTTGTTTATGGAATCAACAACAGGTTCAGTTATAAAAACTTAAGTATCAGCTTCCAGTTTGACGGACGCTCTGGCGGCAAAATTTATGACTATGTGTATGCGCAGATGTTTAATGCTGGTAATGCTATTGAATTGGTACAGGGACAATATGGTGATGCACGTTTGAAAGAATGGCAAAGTACAAATGGCGGAACTGTTAATGCAACCGGTGCTATGGTTGGTAATGGTGTAGTGATTACTTCTGGTACGCCTCATTACAATGGCAGTGGACAGATAGACAATTTTGATCAGCTTACTTTTGCACCTAATACTACTGCGGTTTCATTAAGAAGCTATGCACAAAATGGAGTGTACAATAATTTTGATGAGCCTTTTATGGTGAGCCGCTCTTATTTAAAACTGCGTGAAGTGGTAATTGGCTTTAATCTCCCTAAAAAATTATTGGCAAAAACATTTATGCAGTCGGCCACTTTCTCTTTAGTAGGCAGGAACCTGCTGTACTGGGCCGATCGTAAAGACATAGATCTTGACCAGTATGCATCGGGCTTTAACCTAAGCAATAAGAGCCTCGGAGGTAAGCAGTCTGATTTACAAAGCTCTACTGCAAGAAGATTCGGCTTCAATATTAACATAAGCTTCTAATCTAATCCTAAATTCTCATTATCAAATTAAGAACAAAACAAGATGAAATCATATATTCTTAAAATAACAGCCATCATCACCCTTATCGCAGTGGCGAGTGGCTGTGAAAAGGGCGACCTTTTGTCCAACCCCAATGTAGCAAGTGAAAACTCTACTATTCCTGCCTCGCTATTGTTAAATCACCTTACTTACAGCTTTTACAGGGGTGGCGGCTTTGTAGATAAGGTAGTCAACAGTGTGGAAGAGGATCCCTTTGGGCCGGTGATGCGCTGGAACCAGTTTATTGTTTCCAATAACTCTTATTACCGCGGACAAAACGCTTACTCTTTCAGTAACACCGCAACAGCATATGATGTGTTGAAATATGTAACTAAAATGGAAGAACAATCTTCCAAGCAATTTAACAGCCCTAATACTATTTATGCTGCCTTAGGAAAGTTCTTCAGAGCTTACAGCTTTGTTTGGTTAACACAAAGGGTA
The DNA here is from genome assembly GCA_015655115.1 of Sphingobacteriales bacterium. GTDB lineage: Bacteria > Bacteroidota > Bacteroidia > Sphingobacteriales > Sphingobacteriaceae > Pedobacter. The sequence continues at coordinate 10,214 of JAATFQ010000124.1, read as the reverse complement.
GGTGATATCCCAATGAGCGAAGCGGGGAATCCTACCATTTTACAGCCTAAATTTGATACACAGCATGATGTATATCAGAATACGCTCCAATTGCTGGACGATGCAAATACGGCAATGACGGCTCTGGTAAACAGCTCTACTTCTTCCAGCCTTATTGAAGGTGATATTTATGGCTTAACCTATTTACAGTGGCAAAAAGTTATCAATACCTATAAATTGAGAGTATTAGTGAGTTTAAGTAAACGTGCCGATGATAATGCAGACCTGAATATTAAAGCGCAGTTTGCAGCAATAGTCAATAATCCAACTAAATACCCGGTGATGACAGGCAATGCTGATAACTTGTCTTTTAAATACAATGCAACAGTAAATAGTTATATATATAACCCTAGTGAGGCTTATAATGAGTTTGCTAATATTGGTAAGACTTATTTAAATCTGACTACGGCAAATCAGGATCCCCGGACTTTTGTTACTTCTACGCCTTCGATTGCTCAATTAAATGCTGGTAAAACAGTGAGCGATTTTTCTGCTTATGTTGGGGCCGACAATGGTCTGGCACAATCGACCTTATTGGCGAATAGTGGAAACAGAATGTATTCTTTTGTGAATTATAAGCGCTACTATGCTTCATTCGTAGGTCCTGATCCTGCGGTGCTGGTAGGATATCCTGAATTATGTTTTTCAATTGCCGAAGGAATAAACAGAGGCTGGGCAACTGGCTCTGCTGCCGATTGGTATTCGAAAGGTATTAATGCCTCTTTGACTGGATACGGTTTAACAGAGGGCCAAAGTTATTCAATTGGTGACCATACCGGAGCAACGCTGGGTACTGTTACCATTAGAATACAAAATTTCCTTAACAATGCTAATGTAGCTTATAAGGGAGACAATGCGGATGGGTTAAGGCAGATCCTTCAGCAGAAATATATTGCCTTTTTTCAGAATTCTGGTTGGGAAGCATTTTATAACTGGAGGCGTACTGGCATCCCCGAGTTTTCAAACAGTGGCCCGGGTATTAACCCGTCGGGTAAAATTCCTGTTCGCTGGCAATATCCTATTGATGAACAGAATAATAATGCAGCTAACTATGCCGCTGCGATCAGCTCTCAATATGGTGGTACGGATGACGTAAATAAATTAATGTGGTTGCTGAAGTAAATCTTTAAACCGAGTCCTGGCGGGCTCATGAACACGGATATAGTAAAAAGCGTGAATAAACCACCGGAGGCAGCTAAAAGACAACTGGAAAACAATAAAACACTGACAAACAAATATATACTAATGAAACCACCACGAGCGTACCGCTCACAAACTGAGATTTAAACGATCGTGGTAGCTTCATAACCGATAAAAAACAATTATTACTGATGAAACCATCATGATCTTACAGATCACAAGCAGAAATGAAAAGATCATGATAGCTTCATAACCATTAAAAAACAAATATTTACTGATGAAAACACTTATTCTATTCTTTTTGGCCCTTTCGGGCGCTTACTCGGCAGGAGCCGCAGTTAGTGATACTTCAAGAGCTGTTCCTGTTAAAGGGGCAACAAATTTCAGGCAGCTGGGTGGTTATGAAACTAAACAGGGCACGCATGTGAAATGGAACAAGCTTTTCCGTTCCGGTGAAATTAGTAAGTTAACTGATGCCGACATGAAACTATTGGCGCAGAAACACATCAATTATGTGGTCGACTTTCGGGGAAATGAGGAAGTGGCTAAAGCTAAAGACCGATTGCCTAAAGGAGCTGTATACCTTCAGTTACCTGCAGGAAGCGAGAATATAAACAGCTGGATGGCACAGATGCCTAAACTGAATTCTGCGGATTCGCTGATGACCTCTTTTTACGGCCAGACTTCTCATCTTAAGGCTAAGTATCAGCCTTTTTTTAAGGAGCTGCTGTTGATGCCTGATACATCTGCATTGCTTTTTCATTGTACTGCCGGTAAGGACAGGACTGGAATCGGTGCAGCCCTTCTTTTATATGCTTTGGGCGTACCTGAGGAAACAATTTTAGCCGATTACCTGGAAAGTAACATCTACCGTAAGGAAGAAAATGAAAAGATGGTTAAAATGATGACTGGTATGGGTGTAAAAGAGCAAGTGGCAAAAGATCTTGCAGCTGTGAAAACAGAATATCTGCAGGCTACTTATTATGCTATTGTGCAGCAATATGGTAGTGTGGACACTTTTTTAAATAAAGAAATGGGGCTAAGCCAGGCTGATCTTGACTTGTTAAAGATGAAATATACGGAATAACAAGTTTGTTGTGTGATCAAAAAAGGGCAGGTGCATTTTTTGTAGCCTGCCCTTTTTATTTTTGCCTGCGCAACAACTTTTGTGCATTTATATTTATTACGGGTATAGCTCTCTGTATTCAAGTGTAACCATGGCTTGATCACGCACGATGCACCATTTTTTAGGAACTCCTGATTTAGTCGAATTTGATCTCTTTATTGTGTAGGTAATTGCCTATGTTTCCGTATATTAGGTAATAAATAATTTAAAATCTCTGATTATGGTTACTATTAAGAAAATAGTTATGCTTAGCACTCTTGCTATAGCCTTTAGTTTGCCTTTTTCTTTACCTGCAATGGGGCAGCAAGCCTCAGCAAAGAAGCCTCCCGTCAAAAAAACGATTTCTACACCAGCAGCAGCTCCGGTCAAAGTAACAACAGTTGAAGGGATCACTGAATATAAATTGCCTAACGGCCTGCATGTACTGCTCTTTCCTGATCAGACAAAGGCTACAACTACTGTAAATATTACTTATCTGGTGGGTTCTAAATTTGAGAACTATGGCGAAACTGGTATGGCCCACCTTTTAGAACATATGGTATTCAAAGGTTCGCCAAAACACCGCAATATTCCTCAGGAGCTTACCGCACATGGGGCGCGCCCCAATGGTACTACCTGGCTGGACCGAACCAATTACTTCGAGACTTTTAATGCCAGTGATGAAAACTTAACCTGGGCACTGGACCTGGAGGCCGACAGGATGGTGAACTCTTTTATTGATGGCGCTGAGCTTAAAAAAGAGTTCTCTGTGGTGCGGAACGAGATGGAGTCAGGCGAAAATGATCCTGAAGGTATTTTGCAGGAAAGGATGCAGTCTACGGCCTTCCTGTGGCATAATTATGGCAAATCCACCATCGGTAACCGTTCTGATGTGGAAAATGTGCCTATTGACCGGCTGCAGGCTTTTTACCGCAAGTTTTACCAGCCTGATAATGCAGTGCTAACCATATCGGGAAAGTTTGATCCCCAGAAAACACTGGCACTGGTGGCGCAGAAGTTTGGCCCGATACCAAAACCAGCACGTGTGCTGCCGGCAAATTATACGGTAGAGCCTACGCAGGATGGTGAGCGGCAGGTAACACTCCGCAGAGTGGGCGATGTGCAGGTGGTTTCTACAATTTACCATGTGCCTTCAGCCAGCCATCCCGATAATCAGCCTGTGAATGTGCTGGTGGGACTGCTTACTGATGAGCCTTCGGGCCGTTTGTATAAAAAACTGATAGACACAAAAAAAGCTTCGCAGCAATATGGTTATAATTTTGAACTGAAAGATCCCGGTATAACTACCTTCGTGGTACAGGTGCCTAAGGATAAAAACCTGGAAGAGGTGCGCGATACGCTGATCAATACAGTGGAGCAGTTCTCTGCCCGGAAACCGTCGCCGGAAGAAGTGGAACGGATAAAAACCAAGCAGCTGAAAGATATTGACCTGCTACTGAACTCTTCGGAACGGATAGGGCTTACTTTAAGTGAGTATATCGCTAAGGGCGACTGGCGCTTGTTTTTTTATCAGCGTGATTTATTAAAGAAAGTAACACCAGATGACGTGACGAGAGTTGCTGCCCAGTATTTCCAGGAGTCTAACCGTACTACCGGGATATTTATCCCTACAGCAAAACCCTTACGTGCAGAAATACCGGTCGCGCCAGACCTTGCCGTATTGCTAAAAGACTATAAAGGGTCGCAGGTTATTGCCGAAGGGGAAGTTTTTAATGCTACTCCTGCTACCATCCAGGGCCGCCTGCTGAGCAGTAAACATGGGGGACTGACGCTGAACCTGTTGCCGAAACAAACACGCGGGCAATCGGTACGCGGGGTGATCACGCTCCGGTTTGGAACGGAGTCTGCCCTTCAGGGCAAAGGTACTGCCGGAACTTTTACGGCCAGCATGCTGAACCGGGGTACTAAAAATAAAACCAGGCAGCAGATTGAAGATGAGCTTGACCAGCTGAAAGCGCGCATAAATATATATGGGGATGCAACCTATGTTACCGTAACTGTGGAAACTGTTCATGAAAATTTACTGAAGACGCTTGCGCTGGTGAACGAAATTCTGAAAGAACCTTCTTTTCCGGCAGATGAACTGGCTAAGCTGAAGGAGGAAAGCATTACCTCATTGGAAAAACAACGGAGCGAGCCTACTGATATCGCTGTACTGGAGCTGAACCGCTACATGGATCCTTATGATAAAGCAGATCCACGGTATACCGAGTCTGTGGATGAATCTATTGCTGCTATTAAAGCATTGACGGTTGACGATATTAAAGGGTTTTATTCGGGGTTCTATGGGGCTTCAAATGCGTATATTTCTATTGTTGGCGATTTCAAAGCGCCAGATGTACAGCCGCTGCTTGCCTCTGCCTACGGCGACTGGAAAAGTCCGCAGCCATATGCGCGGCTAGCGCCAAAAAGGAAGGCTTTCCCTGTATTGAACAAGAGTATCCTTACTCCGGACAAGGCGAATGCTTTTTTCTATGCTGTGCAGCCTGTGCAATTAAGTACGAAAGATCCGGATTATGCAGCTATTACTATTGCCAATTACTTGCTTGGCGGCGGCTTCCTGAATTCAAGGCTTGCTACACGCATCAGGCAAAAGGAGGGAATCAGCTATGGCGTAGGCTCTGGGTTGCAGGCAGGCTATTTTGATCAGAATGAAGGTAACTTTATCTCTTACGCCATTTATGCACCGGAGAATGTTGACCGCCTTGAAGCTGCTTATAAAGAGGAAATGGATAAGGCTATAAAGGACGGATTCACCGCTGCGGAAGTTGCCGATGCAAAAAAGGGTTATCTCCAATCGCGTGCGGTGACTTTGGCTCAGGATAACTCATTGGCATCTACATTGAATAACTATGCTTATTATGGAGAAAATATCGCTTTCTGGCAAAAAATGGATGATGCTATTACTAAACTTACGCCTGCAGAGATTAATCTGGCAATTCGAAAATACCTCAACAGTAGCCAGATAAGTATTGTTAAAGCAGGAGATTTCAATAAAAAGAAACCATAGCCGAAGATTTGGGTTTATTGGTAGGAAGGATTCCTGATTTACGTAAAACCGCGTACATGGTTTTACGTAAATCAGATTTTTCTACCTTTACATGATGAATATGGAGCCTAACAGTTTAATTAATGCCTCTTCGCCTTACCTTTTGCAGCATGCCCATAATCCGGTACACTGGTTTGAATGGGGCGAAGAAGCCTTGTCAAAAGCTAAACGGGAAAATAAACTGATCCTGGTTAGTATTGGCTATTCTGCATGCCACTGGTGCCACGTGATGGAGCGAGAAAGTTTTGAGCTGGAAGAAGTGGCGGAGGTGATGAATAAACATTTTATCTGTATTAAGGTCGACCGTGAAGAGCGGCCGGACATTGAGCAGGTGTATATGCTGGCAATTCAGCTGATGACGGGCAGCGGCGGCTGGCCATTGAATTGTATCTGTTTGCCGGATCAGCGCCCGATTTATGGCGGCACATACTTTAAAAAAGACGACTGGATAAATATCCTGCTGAACATAGCAGATCTTTGGGCTAATGAACCGGATAAAGCGGTTGACTATGCCGACAGGCTGACGAATGGGATCCGCAGTGCTGAAAAGGTGATTCCTAATGTGAAGGTGGATGCTTATACGGTGAATGATCTGCATGAAATTATTACGCCATGGATCCGTACTTTTGATACAGTGCAGGGCGGATATAACCGGTCACCGAAATTTCCTTTACCCAATAACTGGTTGTTTTTATTGCGATATAGTCACTATAAGCACAATTTGGCGATACAAGGTGCTGTATTGCTGACACTGGAAAAGATGGCCATGGGAGGCATCTATGACCAGCTTGGCGGTGGCTTTGCCAGGTATTCCGTTGATGGAAACTGGCACGTGCCTCACTTTGAGAAAATGTTGTATGATAACGCACAGCTGATAGCTTTATATACCGAAGCTTTCCAGCATACTGGAAATGCACTGTTTAAGGAGGTTGCTGAAGATAGCATAGCATGGGTAAGGAGGGAAATGACATCGCCTGAAGGGCTGTTCTATTCTGCCCTGGACGCGGATAGTGAAGGGGTAGAAGGAAAGTTTTATGTGTGGGACTTAACTGAATTCAGGAAAATAATTGGTCCTGATACGGACCTGATTGCCCCGTTTTTTGAAGTTACCGAAAATGGTAACTGGGAAGAGGAGGAAACAAATATACTGAAGAGAAAGTATAGTGTGGAGGAATATGCTGCGCAGAATCAGGTTTCTGAGGAGTATCTGTTGTTGAAGCTGAAGAATGCTAAAGAAAAGCTAATGGCAGTGCGCGACCAGCGCGTGAGGCCTGCGCTGGATGATAAATGTCTTACTGCATGGAATGCGATGATGATCAGGGCACTCGCAGAAAGCAGCAGGGTGTTTAACGCTGAAGAGGATTACCTGGCAGCAAAAAAAGCTGCCGACTTTATCCTGTCGGACCTGAAGGCTGAGGATGGGGGATTGCGAAGGAATTATAAAAATGATAAGGCCTCTATTACTGGTTTTCTGGATGATTATGCTTTTTTTATTGCTGCTTTGCTTGCGTTGTATGAGGCCGATTTTGACGAACTATGGCTGCAGGAAGCCCGCAAGCTGACAGACTACGTACTTTCTAATTTCAGGGACCTCGACAGTCCCATGTTTTTCTATACTCCGGCTAATGGCGAAACACTGATTGCCCGTAAGCACGAAATTATGGACAATGTTATTCCTGCTTCTAACTCTGTGATGGCACAGAACCTGAAATCTTTAGGCCTGTTATTTGACGAGAACAGGTATACGGAAAAGGCCGACCTGATGCTGGCTGCTGTGCACCCGCAAATTAAGACGTATGGCTCTGCTTATTCCAACTGGGCTATTCAATTGCTGAATGAAGTGACGGGCATTTATGAAGTAGCTATTACTGGTGATGACGTAAATGAAGTGGCAAAGGTGCTGAACATGAGTTACATCCCTAATAAAGTTTTACTGGCAGGAACAAATTCCACACTTCCTTTGTTAAAAGATAAGCAAACCATTGAAACAAAAATCTATATTTGCCGAAATAAATCATGTCAGCTCCCGGTATTTACTGCTGAAGAAGCTGTTTTGATGATGCTTTCCTAATTAAAATTAATAAACTAAATAAGATTCCAATGAGTATTAAACCCAATACAGTAGTTTCATTAACGTACGAACTGCATACGACTAATGAAGAAGGACAACAAGTTTTCGTGGAAAAAGCTGATGAGCAAAACGCATTGGTATTCTTGTACGGTACAGGCATGATGTTGCCTAAATTTGAAGAGCATTTGGCAGGACTGAATGCTGGCGATGAGTATAAATTCGAGCTGACTGCAGCTGACGGTTACGGAGAAAAAGATCCTGGTGCTTTCGCTGATCTTCCTAAAGATATGTTCAAGGAAGTTGATCTTCCTAATGTTGGTGATGTTATTCCTTTGCAGGATAATGAAGGCAATCACTTCAGAGCTGGCGTAACTGCTATTCATGATGAAACGATCTCTGTAGATTTAAATCACCCTATGGCTGGTAAAAACCTGATCTTTGGTGGCACTATTCTTTCGGTGCGTGAAGCTACTGAAGATGAATTGAGCCACGGTCATGCACATGGTGCTGATGGTCATTCAGGTCACTAGTCTGATCTTATAATTAATAAAAAGAGGTACTGTTTTAAATTTAAATTAAGATAGTACCTCTTTTTTATTTTAAAACGGTCACATTACATTTTTCACAGATGCCGTAGGCAATGGTACTCATGGTTGTGGCGGTAAATCCTTCAGGCATCTTTATTTGCGGAACACTAACGTCCAGACAATATATCTTAGCACAATTGGTACAGTTGAAATGGACATGCTCATCATGATGATGCTCTTCGGAGCATGATGGTGAACATATCGCATAGTTAGCCGTCCCATTCATATCCATGATGCGGTGCAGAATACCTTTATCTTCGTAAATGTTGAGGATCCGGTATAGGGTTACCCTGTCAATTTCTTTACCTAATTTTTTCTCCAGCTCTGGCTGGGAAATAGCAACAGTATCAAGTGCTATTTCCTCTAAAACACGTACCCGTTGTTTGGTATGCTTTAGTGAATGCTCTTTGAGTATATCTATAGGATCTGTTTTCATATCATTAGATTGATTTTGCATTGGTTAATACTATCGGCGGATTGTCCATCGTGTTACCTGAATTAAGTTTTAACACGCCCTTGATCACAATGGTTTGATAGGTGAACTTTATTGGCTCTGACAGCTCTACCAATACCATGATCGGCACTCCATTTTTACCGCAGAAATAACACTGGTTAATAGGAAGGGTAGAAAGCATGAACTTTGTTTGTTTCATGCCGTCTTTAATGGGTACCATATAGCCCTCCAGTTCAAAGGGCTTGTTTGCATGTTTCTTTATTTCTGGCGTAAAGATGGCAAGCATTTCGGTGTCTTTCACGATTTTAAAGTCTACGCCCCCAACTACATCCCAGTTGGCAGACATGATCTGGTCATTAGGATCGTGCTGCGCTTTAACAGCGAAACCGGTGAAGAGCAGGCATATGAAGATTAGTTTTTTCATGAGTATATATTGTTTTTTAAGGGTGGTGAAGCTACCACGATCGTTTACATCTCTGTTTGCGAACGGTACGCTCGTGGTGGTTTTATTGGCGTAAATTTTGTGTTTTCAGTAGTTTTATTTGTTTTAAACTTTTATCTGTTTTAAACCGATCTTAATTTTTGGCTAATATCTTAGAAATGTTCGACCTGTAAGCTTGTACTGCCGGAATAATAGCTGCAAATATACCAATCGCAAGGCCTGCAACAAACAGGTAAATTTCATTAGTGAGAAAAAGGAAGCCTGTAAGTCTTGCCTGGCTGCTTTCCTGGTAAATGCCTATAAACTGCAATACGAGGTGCCCTAAGCATATACCAATGACTGTGCCAGCGAAGGTGAGCAATATCCCTTCAAAGATGACAATCTGAAATAGCTGCCCTCTGGATGCACCAAGTGTCCGCATGATAGCAAGGTCGTAGTTGCGCTCTTTGAGAGAATTGTAAAGGTTTACAAATACACTGATAGCTGCAATGAGCATAATCAGAAGTGCAAACCACTGCAGGGTATCTACGCCAACACCAATTAAAGAGAATAAGCGGGTGCTTTCCATAGCTGGAGAGGCAGCCTGGAGGTTGGTGGACTGGTTCACCATCCGCGGGAACATGACTACAGACATAGGTGACCGGTACTGGATAAGCAGAGCGGTTATCTCTCTGCCTTCAGTTTGGGCAATTTGATCAGGCCTGGGTCTTGTTTGATTGCGTTTTTCTGTATTCCGTTCTTCATGATGTTTTTCATTCGGTTGATGATGATGTTCTTTATTCAGTCCTTTATTTTGGTTTTCTGCAGCTTCTTCTCTTTCATGATCGTCGTGCATTTTCCATACACTTGAAATGTTTGTCAGGATCAGATTATCGGTTACATTACCTTGTGGTGTTAAAATCCCCACTACTTTATAGGCATGAGCCTTGTGTATATCTGTATTTCCTGTTAACCCATGAGCACCAAAAAACTGGTCGCCCATTTTAAGATGCTGGGTTGCGGCAACAGTGGCTCCAATGGTGACCTCAAAATCATTTTTCCAGAATTTGCCTGTGCTGGTTTGTAGTTTGTAAACGCTTACAAAATTACTGTCTGTGCCTACGATTCTTATACCCTGATAGTTGTCGCCCTGAGCCAGGGGAACAGCCCTCTTAACAAAGGGGCTATGTGCCAGCTCCTGCGCATCTTTTAGGGGAATGTTGCCTGTAGGAAAATCTATATAGTAAATGCTGCTCAGAATGAGTTGAAGGGGACTGCCTTTGGCGCCCACCACCAGGTCTATATCTTTGGAGTTGTTGTCTAGTTT
>JAATFQ010000293.1 GCA_015655115.1 Sphingobacteriales bacterium | reverse complement strand
CAAATGGAATATCCGGATAAAAAAACAAATCCGAATCAACGAGATATAACAACTCCTGCCGGAAGGAGGTTACTTCAATTAATCAGCTAAAAATAAACCCCCTTTCCCACCCCTCAGTATCTTTACCCTATAGAACCAATAACAATGATGAATTTCCCGGATTCAGTACTTCAATTTACAGCGGAGGCCGAAAAGCAGTATGAAATTTTTCTTCCCTTCCCCTCTTGCAAATCCCCATTCCCTCTCCTACATTTACATAAACCTTCAAACTCTATTTTCCTTTCCCTGATGCCGGTAAAAGGGGCCGACCATCGAAACCAAAGTAGTAAGAAGCAGAAATTAAGTTAACGCTCATGGCAGGCTTAAACCAATTATTATACTAAGGCAAATAGATCTTCATGAATAGAATCATCACCACCACAACCGACACCCTCGAAGGCTGGGAGATCAACGAGTATTTTCCTCCGGTTTCCTCTAATGTGGTTGTCGGGACCAATATTTTTAGCGATATGTCCGCTTCCCTTACCGATTTCTTTGGAGGGCGGTCAGGTACCTACGAAAAGAAACTGCAGCAGCTGTATAGTCAGGCCATTTCGGCAATAGAAAGTAAGGCGAAGGCTGTGTCTGCCAATGCCATAGTAGGGCTAAAGATCGATATCGATGAGGTAAGCGGTAAGAACAGCCAGATGTTTATGATCACTGCTTACGGAACACCGGTTAAAGTCACCCGGCTTAAACCCAATGTTCCCGAGTCGGAATGGTCGCATACACCCGTTACTGACGGAACTTATATCAAGCAAAAGGTTATAGCTAAACGGATTATTGAACATGCTGCCAAAAGCGGCGACCTTACAAAAAACGAGGTGGCTTTTATAGCAGAAAATCCTTTTCCCGAATTCATGGACACTGCACTTCAGATATTGAAAGCAAAGTCAAAAACAATGGGGACTGATGAGGATGATCCGGATAAAAAGAAGCTGGAAAAGCTTGGGATATATTTCTCAGTAATAGACCCCTCTCTTTTCGTTCCCGTACTATATGGCGAGCTGCTTAATTCCAAGTAACTCCCTCAAGACACTGCTCTCTATACAGACGGTTTTAAGTGCCTTTTTTTTAATTGATTATAATGAAGTTATACGGCTGTTAGATTCCGGGAACGAAGCCTGCCGCAGGATTGCTCTAAATCTGCTGCTTTTGGATAAGCCTTATATGAGCCCGGGGATATAAAAAAATTAAAAACGATCAGCGAAAAAGTTCAGCAGGTTCTTAAGCCTTTAAGCCCGGTAGTCCGAAAGAAGGTATTTTTAGGAGGAGAAAAGGATGTATGGAAATGCCGGTGCGGACAAGCAAACGTTGTAGCCGATGGGAAGTATTGCCAACTGCCCCTCTCTTACGGGAACCCGTAACCTCCCTTTCCCGCCCCTCTGTATCTTTGCCCTATAGAACCAATAACAATGATGGATTTTCGGAATTCAGTACTTCAATTTACAGCGCGGGCCGAAAAGCAGAGCAAAATTTTTCTTCCCTTTCCCTCTTGCAAATCACCATCCCCTCTTCTACATTTACATAAACTTCAAACTCTATTTCCCTATTATGCAGCCTTATGTTTTAGAGAACCAACATATTTTGGTGCTTTGGTGCCCCGCAGGTGATAATCGTCCATACACGGCATCCACAACTTTAGGAAATGGAGCGCAGCGGCAGGCTTATGTTCGGGTTGGTTCGAGAAGCATTATTGCTCAAGGTGATAATTTAAGGCGTTTACAAGAATTAACAGCCCGGATACCATTTGATGACCGTGTAAACAATCAGGCTACCATTCTGGATTTTGACCTGGGTTTAATTCAAGCGCATTTACAGGAGATCAAAAGCGATTTATATGATGAAAGCAGGCATATATCTTTGAAGGACTTATGCCGTACCATGTATCTTGCAAAAGGGCCCAATGAAGATTTGCGTCCTGTAAATGCAGGATTATTGTTTTTTTCTAAAACTCCTGAGAAGTTTTTTCCAAGAACCTGGATAGAACTGGTTTGGCATAAAGCCAGAGTTTATATAAATCTACAACATGCGTATCGAAATCGCAACAGTGCCTGATTCCTTCTATGTATCTAAAGGACGCCTATGATAAAATAAACACAAATTGTTTGTTAAATTAGTTGACTTTCTGATGTAACATCCTTATTATTGCTTACACTTAACAAAAAAACCCATCAAGATTACTAACTAATCAATCAAATAATGTTAAAGAAGAATTATTCTTATCTGATTCACTTCTCCATTGGAATTCTATTGTCGTTGTGTATTTCTTGCCAAAAAGAAAAATTCAAAGATTTAGAGGTGGCGACAACTTTAAAACAAGCAGACGTATCAAACGCTATTACGCTAAATGATTCAGCGAAAGTCACTATTTCTATAAAGAAACAGTACAATAGCGAAATTACTGTTCCACTATCAGCAACAATAGCTATATGGAAAGCGGACTCGTCTCAATTAACTATTCAGGCAGCCGAATCTATTTTACAAGGGAAGGCATTCAATGACAATACACAAACTGAGAAGAACGCTTTAATTTTAATACAAAGTGACGTCTTAACGATCCAAAACATACCTTCAGGTCGTTATTTTTTGGCAGTTTTAGTAAACGATCCAAATATTGGCGTTCACTACAGCTATTGCTACTTTAACAAAGCAGATAACGATCAAGCGCTTCACTTAGAGAAGACATTTTCTTTTAAAAGCACTAAAGTAGAAAAGTGGAATTAACTATTATTATGAGAAGGTTTATTTTAATATTTGCAGTTTGCAGTTTATCTCTTTTTTCGAAAGGTCAGGAAATTCTAGGCAATAAAAATCCTTGTCCAGGGCCAAGTGAATATACTCTCAATTACTCTTCTGTTGACAACTATTATTTTTGGACAATTAAGAACGTACAGTCTGGACAATTTATAGAAGGTTTTGATAAAAAAACAGTTAAAATAAACTGGGCGAAATGGAGTTCAAACGATTATGTTGATTTGGAATGCAGCTATAAGGACAGTACAAAAACAGTTAAAAGCGTTACATTAAGAATAAAAGTTCAACGAATATCTCCAATTTCAGGCATTACTGGCAAGATGGAGGTTGAATATGGTTTTAGGGGTGATCTTTCCTATTCCGCTAACCTTTTAGACCCTGGAGCTAAACCTCAAACATATCAATGGTCGACAACAACAGGATGGGCTGGCAGTTCTACCTCTCAACAATTAAACTTAAATGTTAATAATGACGGCGATGGAGCTATAACGGTAAAAGGGATTAACACTACATGTGGAGCCAGCTCCGACGCCTTTACTTTATTCGTCAAAAGGGTTCTGCCAAAGTATCAGATAATAGGACAATCAGACCTTGTGTGTAATATACAAAGATATTCCCTCATAGGAAATCTACCAGCTAACACAACCGTGAACTGGAGCATAGATTTTCCTAACGTAGCAAGTATACAGTTCAATACACGTGATATCGATGTATCAAGGATCGATGATGGTTATATTACAATAACAGCATCATTCATTGCTTGGGGAAATCAAGTGACATTAACGAAGAATTTGTATGTTGGAGCTCCTACAATGCCCTGGTTAAGTTTTATTCATGGAGACGGTCAATTCGGATGGAACTCAGGAGTAAGTGACAATAGGTTTATTGTTGATCCTAATGGCCCTCAAGCTGATAAATACGAAGTTGAAATTTTACAGTACCCAAACCTTAATCGTGTTTATAGTTCAACAAATGTTAATTCTGATACCCCATTGGGGGGATTTTCTCCTGGCTACTATGTCTTTAGAATTCGAGGTATTAATGGATGTGGCACCGGGCAATGGTTTGAATATGATATTGAATCAGAATCACCTACTGCTGGAGGAGGCTCTACAAGATAAGATGGCTTACGATTAAGATCAAATGCTCAAAACTCTGAATATGAGAGCTAATAACTTGTTCTTCTAAAAAGAACGATAACCTTTATCATTCTGTTGGGATATGGATAGCCCGAATGTCTATCCATATCCCAATTTAAATATTCGCCTGTTCCCTGCGTGGTAAAGGTTGCAGGCGGTTTAAACAGAGGGAAAAAAATAAAATATTTTCCTTCAAAAGAGTCTTTTAAATAGTGGGACTGTTCTAATTTATAATGTTTCAATCTGCCTGCTCAGTTACCTAATGCTTTTCCCCAAATTTCTTTTCTTCTTATATAGACTGCTTTGCAAGTTTTTTTACCTCTGCTTTTAGTTCTTTGCTGTTATAATTGTCTATACCGATCACATACCTTCGGTGTATACACCTCGGTATCATATGCGATCTCAAAAGTTCAGGAAGGCTATTTTCATTCTAATATCTATTTAATTCTGAAACTTCTCGATTTTGAAATTCTTTCTGAGGAATCAACAAGTATTGGACGGATCGATGCCGTAATCCGATTTGCCGATATCATTTATATCATCATTGAATTCAAATTTAACAACACGGCAGATTTGAGCAAACAGGCGTTGAGACAGATAAAGGAAAAGAAGTATGCTCAAAAGTTTTTAGTCGAGCATAAGGAAATTATTGGCATTGGTGTTAGTTGTGACAAGATCGATCGAGATATTAATGGATTTGTTTTTGAAAGATTATCTGGTTGAAAGGTGTTGAATTACTTACGATTAAGGAAGATAGCAAAAACTAATATTCAAAAAAATGCTGATTATTAGGATGTTAATATCTGGGTGTAAGTATTTCTTTTCCTTTTTGTCGTGCTGTATTCAAGATAGGATTTAGTCGTTATAGACTTTATTCCCTGTCCAATTGTAATCTGGTTTTACAAATATCCCAAGATCCTGCCTTTTGCAGGCAATTGCTGCATAGATTCATCAAGTAATGGTTAAATGAAAGGTAACTGTTGAGTACTTTGCCTTCATTTCCTCAAACGTTTTCAAGATCTTTTTGGAATGACCATCGTCCACCTGGTTTTTCTGTACGAAGAGAAACACCTGGTCATTTTTAATTTCGAAAAATCCCCGGTCTAAACAGACCTTTTAAATGTCGTTCTTTTGGGTATTACCGCATCCTATCCCAACGTCGATTATCCGACCGTCTAATATAAACTCGAAAACAATAAATATTGTAAATTTAAAATTTGTAAATTTGATAAATTTTATAGACAGATATCACATAACTATTTCAAATATAGATGAATAACCTAAATTCGGGTGGTCTCAGCGTATACACAAAAAGCACAGGTGATGCATTAATCCCAACTCCGGAAAGGACTGATGGTGTAATAAAATCGCATATTGAAAAATTGACATCTGAAAATAGTTCTGTCTGGACATCACCTGAGCATAATAGGCGAGAATATGTTCATAGTTTTTTTCAATATCCAGCTATGATGGTGCCTTTAGTTCAAAAGAAAATCATAGACATTATAAAACAAGCTAATCCGCAAATAAAGAATGTGATAGATCCATTTATGGGATCGGCAACAAGCCTTGTTGCATGTATGCAGAACGGATTAAATTGTTTTGGACAAGATATAAACCCTTTATCACTTTTAATCGGAGAGACCCGTACAGGCCCGTACTATGTGAATGCTATTAAGAAAAAAACGATTGACCTTTTAAATAAAATAGAAGAAGATACTTCGAATGAAGTCGTAATTAAATTCGAAGGATTCAGCAAGTGGTTTAAGCCAAATGTCGCTGTCGAATTATCGAAGATTGTTAGGGCTATAAGGCAAGAGCCGAGGCTTGCTATAAGAAGATTTTATTGGGTCAATTTAGCTGAAACGATTAGGCTAACTTCGAATGATAGAACTTCGACGTTTAAGCTTCACGCGAGATCAAAGGAGGAAATAGAAGCTAGAAATCCATCTCCAATTAAGCAATTCAAGGTTCATTTAGTAAAAAGCTGTGAAGATTTAGAAGCTTACAGAGATTTATTATTAGAAGAAGATCAATTATCAAAAGGTGCTTATAAAGGAACTGTGAATTTGTCTCTACAGGATTCAAGTGAAAAAATCATAACTCCCGAAAATAAGCATAATTTTTTCGATTTGTTGGTTACATCTCCTCCGTATGGAGACAACAAAACAACCGTAACTTATGGTCAACATTCATATCTGCCATTGCAATGGATTGACTTGGCAGACATTGACAAAAAAGCCAATCAAGATTTTTTAAAAACCACAATGGAAATCGATTCAAGGTCGCTTGGTGGTAAGGTAAGGCGTTTAAGTACAGAGGAAATCCAATTTTTGTCTAGTAAGTCTGTGACTTTTAGATCAACATACTTAAAACTCTTGTCAACGACGCCTAATAGAGTAAACAAGGTTTTAGCTTTTTTTAAAGACTTGTTCAGTGTAATAGATCGGTTATTCGACGTTATGAAACCTAATTCTTATCAAGTATGGACAATTGGCAATAGGAATGTTGGGGGTATTGAAATTCCAAACAATCAAATTCTAAAAGAATTTATAACATCCTCTGGAGGAATTCTTGTAACACAGGTAGAGAGAGAAATTTTGAATAAACGTATGCCGAAAAGTAATAACAATTCCGCATTGATGAATTTTGAAGACATTTTAATATTTAGAAAAATTGGGTGAAGACATAGAAAGATTGGGCGAGGAATTGCCCAATTTCAGGATAAGTGCCGCAGTTGTTCGCCAATTAGGAGAGGAACTTGTATCAGATGAATTAACTGCTATCATGGAGTTAGTTAAAAACTCATATGATGCGGATGCCGATTGGGTAAAAATATCAATTAATACTAACGACGAATTACAAGAAAATGAATTAACCTATAATAATAAAAAGGGGTATATTATTATAGAGGATAATGGTCATGGAATGGATTATAACGACATTATTTCAAAGTGGTTATTTATTTCCGTTTCTCATAAAAGACAGATGAAAAAAATTGGTGGTGTTACCAAAAAAGGTCGTACCCCATTAGGAGATAAGGGACTAGGCAGGTTAAGCACTCAAAGACTTGGACAAGTTTTAGAAATGTTTACAGGTGTTGAAGACCAAATAGATTTACATCATGTTGCTTTTGACTGGAACGACTTCACTGATGAAGCAGCATTAGAAAAAGTAAACACAAATTATAATAAACACTCCAAGCCAAAAAATAGAAAAGGAACAAGACTTATAATATCAGATTTAAGAGATTCAAATATCTGGATAGGTGACGCCGCTGATAAGTTTAGAGGGCAGTTATCAAAACTTATTTTTCCATTTAAGGAAGCAAGACCGTTTAATATTTATTTAACTATCAATGGTCAAAAGAATGATCTTGACGAAATTTCAGATAAATTAAGGAAACAGGCTATCTCCAATTATAAATTCCAGTTTGATGGCTCAAAATTAATTGTAGAGGGTTCTTTGAAACTTGCAAAGTTACAAGGTAATAGTAATGAAAAACGCGAACTTTTCAATAGATTAATTTCTGCTGACAGTGGTAGCGACTTTTACAATTTTCTAAAAAGTCCAATTGACAACAAAAAAAACTTTCTTACTGATTTAAGATATTTAGGTGCTGAAGGCGTATTTGCAACTTTCCACAGAGAATTTGATTTTGAAAAGGACATAAAAAAGGAAACTATTATTGACGATAAAACTTGGGAGCCAATACCTGCTAATCCTGGTTTTTTTTGGGGAGAGATTGATGAATACAACCTTAGTGGTACAGAAGAAATTGAATCAGCGTATGATAAGTTATCAGAGTACAAACAGCTCGTTAAAAACCAAGTAGGGGTTCGCATTTTTAGAGATGGGTTTGGGATCAAACCTTATGGAATGGAAGATAATGATTGGCTAAAACTTTCCAAAAGTCAAACTTCTGGAGGGTCATTCTATTTGTTAAGGCCCGAAAACGTTATTGGTTTTGTTTCGATTACTGCTAGGGGAAATAAATTTTTAACAGAAAAGACGGACAGAGAAGGTTTTATTGATAGCCCGTATTCAAAGAATTTTTTTAGCATTATAAATCTAGCGATCCAAAACATAAATGAAGTGTTAGATCGGACTAGGCGAAGTTATGATGATTTTAAAAAGAAAGACGCCGCAACTAAAGGGAAGATAACAACATTTAAAGATACTAAATCGCGTTTATTACAAACAGCTAAAGAATCAAATGAAATAGAGGAACAGGCTAAAACAATTCAAAATAATCTTTCAATTACAGCCACAAAAGTTTCTTCAACTATTGAAAGAATTAAAAGTGAACCACTATTTTCTTCAACAGAAGAAAATAAAGCACTCTCAATTTTAGAAGAGGTAAATAAAATATTGACCGAAGCTTCTAATTTATTTGAAAAGGTAAATCACATTTTATCATTAGCCAAGAAATTAGAAAGCGACGCTAATTATTTAGAGCCCAAAATTGACGAGCTGGAGAATCAAATTATACAATTCTCTGAGTTGGCCGGGCTAGGAATTACTGCTGAAGCCTTTACACACGAATTATATAATATTATCGATAGAGTTAGTGCTCAAACTGATCAGGCAATAAAAACAGTAAAAAGAGAAAATTCTGAAAAGACCAATTTCTTTATTTATGCAGAAAATGTAAAGAGTTCGGTTAGTGCAATAAGAAGACAATTAAATCACTTAGCCCCTTCATTAAAATTTAATCGAGAAACTAAACAAACAATAAGGCTCTCAACCTTTGCAGAGGAATTATCTGAATATTATGAAACGCGCTTTGATGGTAAGATTAATGTTCAAGTTGAGGTTATTAATGATTTTAATATTAATATAAATAAAGGAAAACTAACACAAGTGACCGATAATCTAATTTTGAATTCAGAATATTGGTTGAAGGAAGCACTTAAGTCCAAGAAGGATTTAAATCCAATGATTAAAATCGAGATAAAATCGCCATTCATAAGTATTTCTGACAATGGTTTTGGGATTGTTCCTTCACATGAAGGAACTTTATTTCAAGCATTTGTAACTACAAAGCCCACTGGGCAAGGTAGAGGTTTAGGATTATTTATAGTCCAGCAGCTACTGGAGTCTGTGGATAGTACAATTACTTTGCTTAGCAAGAGAAATGAAAACTTGAGGAGGTACATATTCCAGATTAATTTTGATTCTATATTAAGCTAATATAAATGGCAGAAAATAAACAAGTTGCTCAAGCAGTAAATGGTAATGAGGAAATAGATTTAGCTATTCTTCAAAATATTCAAGATCTTCTTTCAAAATCAAACATTAACAAAATCTATTTTATAGATGACGCTATCAATCAAGACACCGGAAAGGCCACATTTAAAGGGCTAATAGGGGGAATAATAGCCGAAGGTAAATTAGATGATTTAAAAGCAATTACATTAACAGGTATTGATTTCACCCAGGATGAAGCTGTTCTATTAGACCATATTGATGAGGTGTGGGACAATGTTAAGCATGCTAAGCAATTAAAATACTTTGAGAAAGCTTATACAATTACCGGAAAACCAGAAGCAATACGTGACTTAAACGTGTCAAATAATTTAAAGGATTTTTTTGCCGAAGCTCAGATAGAATTTTTAACACCAAATGAATGGGACGAAAAAGCAGATGAAATTTTAGGTGGGATAGCTGATGGAAACAGGGCAATGATCGTTTTCGATCAGGATTTAAAGCTTGCCCAAGGCCGGTATGCCGATAATGGCATTCAAGGAGAGCAATTAATATTAGAATTAAAAAAGAAAAATCTTGCTGAAAAAATAGTTGTTGCATTACTAACTCATACCATTACGGACTATGAGGGCGAATTACCAAAGAGAGCTGAAATATGTGAGCGAATCGAAGGATTAAACATCACCGATTTTTTTGTTTTAGCTAAGATTCGACTTGAGAAACATGCGATGTTTGGTGACGGCATAAAAAAGGTCTGCCTTAACACTTTCTGCGAAGACGTCAAGTCACAAACTATTGATATAATACAAAAGGCACAAGAAGAAACTATAGCTAAACTTAAAACATTCGACACTTATGATTTTGATCACACCGTTTTTAAATCATCATTGGGAGAGGGTGTTTGGGAACCTGATACACTTTTAAGAATAACCGATATTATTTTTAAGGACAAGATTCGAGCCTTAATGATTAGTGGAGATTATGTTCCAGCAGTAAATACCTCAATATGTGCAGCAAAGGAAATTTCTAAAATCGAGTTTCCTGTTGAAGATGCCGTTAATCCATATAAAGAAACATTCAAGTTAAGACACCAAGAAATATATGAAAATGAAGAACTCTTAAATAAGCTTAGAAGACCTATTGATAATGGTGACATATTTTTGGTGACCGGCGGAGAGAAAGCAAAACGAAAATATATATTGGTTGCTCAAGAATGTGATTTAATGGTACGAGGCGGAAATACCGACAAGGGCACGAGAGGTTCTAGGATCGCGACATTATTGGAAATAGAAACATTTACAAGCGAGAACTTATTTAAAAGCATTGAAAGAAAATACTCAAAGGATATAGAAAGAAAAGCATTTTTAAGTCACTATTATGCCGATAAGTTCAAATTAGAATATTTTGAAGAAGGCACAAACAAAGTTGGTATAGTACACTTCTCTAAGGCTAAGACTATTGATTTGAATGTCTTAGACTTAATTGTTTTTAATGAAATGGGAGAAGCGAAGATAGACCTAAACAATCCGTCTTATAATCGTAGTTACCATAATTTTGCTTGGCAAAGCAGATTTGAGATTGTTAAAGATGAATTTACAGCTAAAGCGGAATCAATAACCAAACAATTGGCAGCGATTGATGCTGTAGGAGATGAAGATATCAAAAACTCTCTGAAGCTAAGTATAAGTCACCTACTTTCATTTGTAGAAAGGCTTGGGATACAAATTAATTTCTCGCAGAATGTATTCGATTTTGGGCTAAAAAGAATCTCAAGAGTAAGATTACCTAAATCCAAATATATCTTGGACAAATATTATAGCCATCTGGCTAGAATTGCAGAGCCTCATGATTTTGCCCATAAACATAGCGCATAAACAACTGATCAAAAATGGGCGAACGCCTTAAAGAGGTCTTTTACTCAAAAAATTTTATCAGGAACTTCGTTATCATGCAGAAATGAAGCGATTTTATCCAAAACAGTTCTTATTTCTTCGAACCGGATGACAAAATTCTCTATGTCGACCTCCACATTCCCAAAGTTTATCTACATAGAAATGATTCTCATAACTCGTATTAAAGGGTAGCGTGAAAAGTATGGATATTCCGGAACATGTATCCGCCGGAATGGCAGACGATTCTGCTCAATTAAGCGTATCCGTTGAAGTTCGCAAAAATTCTTTCTTGGCTATTTTTTGCTAAATATATTAGTATTTATATTTTTGTATTATGATAGTACAGGGCGAATTTTTACATATTATTTCCTCAGATGTCCTGACGGATGTGCAGAACTGGTTTTTAAAGAATCTTAAAACGCTTCTTAATTTGGATGCGGAGAGAATGCTGGTTGGTTGTCATTTTCTACGAAGCCCGTAACACCTCTATATTTAAGGATCTCGGGAATTTCATTGTAAAGCATGTTAAAACCGGTAAAGAGCGAGAGGAATCGATCATATAGACCAGAAAAAACAGCAATATCATAAGCTTTCGATTTGTTTTGATGATTTAAGTACTTGAACTGTAGTTCTTCTGTGAACATGTTGGAATTATTGGTTGTTTTTTAAAGATATATATCTAAACATCAAAAACGTAACAACTCTAACTATTTATTTCTGGTACATAATTCAACCGTAATATATATCGGACTTGATGGATGAATATTTAACGAATCAATGTCGGGAGCGGAAAGTCTATCATGGAACTCATAAAAGAAATGAGCCATGCTCCTATATCCAACTGGATATGATCTATTCTTCTAACGAGCTGACGAGAGTCACGAAGGAATATCAATTGTTGCGGATAGTTTGCTCTCATCATTTTTATCCAAGCTTTCTCCTAACCTTATAACGTCCTTTCCTTTTTCTGTGGTAACGTAAGTTTGATTTGGAGCATTTTTAGCCTTCTGTGTCATTTCCAGCCAACCGTATTCTTTTAATTTATTGGTAGCTCTTTTGAAGGTATTATAGGAAGTATTTAATTCAAATTCGCTTAAAATTTCAATGCGACTTTTTGCTTCCAGGCAAGAAATTAAAATATCTACATATCGCTGTGCTACTTTGGGGCTTATTTTGACATTTGCTGCTGCTTTTTCTTCAAGAGCTACTTGTGACATTACTTGTAACACTCTTGTTTTTTTCATTTCCTTTACAACCCTAGAACGACCAGAATCATCACTTAAGTAATCAAAATTTAACCACCCACTAACCTGAACCCCAAGCTCAAACAATAAATCCCGGAAGGTTAGTATATTCATGTTTTTGCCGGACTCATACTCGTAATATTGCGAGCGATGCCTCCCTGTGAGGTGTGCAAATGCTTCAGGAGTAGAAAACCCGGCCTTGATACGGAAATATTTAATGATTGAACCTAATAGCCTGTAAAATGCTTCGTCATCCGTATTGAGGTCTTTTGGGTCGATATTTTCCATGTTTTAAGATGGTCAAACAAAGAAGCTGGTAAGTTTTTAGTGGTAGGCACTTCACCCTTTCAGTGCCTTGTTTTTAAGCGTGATGTTTTCTTTCGTTAGCAATTCAATTTTGTTCTGAAGCTTGAGAAGTTCCTCCACATGTTTTTCGTTCATTTGTTGATGCTTTTCCAGTAGTGCAGTATACTTTTTATTTAATTTACGATAAGCCTCAGTTTCTTCCTCTGCTTTTTCAAAGGAGTTCTTTCCGATGAACTTGGTGATCTCGCTGTACTCGTCTGAAAAATCATGATTGAGAGCAATCGCATATTTAGCAAGGATTTTATAATCAAGAAATTCCTGCCTTATATGCGAATAAAAGGTGTTCTCTTTATAATTTGCTTTTTCTGCGGCTGCCTTATTACTAAGGCCACTTTGAGAAACAGCAATATATAAACTTCTGCCTCTTCCTTTTAATTTGTTCACATCTATCATAGTGAAAGTGATTTCCACTAATTTATATGTACTAATTTTTATTTTTTAATTGATTAATTGCTTGATTTTATTTGATTTTGCATATATTTGCTAATATTAGTAATTGAAAATAGTCGTTTTTGTTGAATAATAGATAAAAAACGTTAATAAATGGTATTTTGAAGAGCCTCTGAGTTCGAAACTAGCACTTTCATTCTTAAACACGAGGCGATAGTCAAAAACCCACGTCTAATGATATTGTGTATCTTTACGCAATCCTTAGGCTTGGGTTCTATCGATGTCGTGTTTAGGGTCTGTGCTAGTACCCGAACGAAGGCAGAAAATAGACCCGGCCTAAGGTATTTCTGTACAGAGGCTTGTTGTTATGCAAGCCAATATGAATAAGCAATCAACCCAAAAGCAGTTCCAGAAAAATTTAATCAGTGCCCCCGAATGAGGTGGCTTGCCTCATAGGCAAGTGTTTTACCCACCATCCATTCCCGCACCGGGGCCCCGTGCAGAGGAATTCTTCCTTTAATCAATTTAGTGTGAAACTATTAAATTTTACAGAAAATGAAGCCAAAAACAGGCTGCACAGGGATTCTATTGTATCAGAAATCAACTGTTTTATTATCGCAGATACTTTTACTTTTCTTATTCGTTTTGCCTTTTGTTACAAAGGCCCAGTTCTATAAACCCACCGAAAAAACCATCCGGCTGGGTGAAACGTTGCCCGAAGCATTCTATCAAACCATCCATCAGGCAGTATACGCCAAAACCGGCCAGCCCGCTACCCTCCGCCTGGCCGACTACCGCAATAAACTCATCATCCTCGATTTCTGGGCCACTTGGTGCAAGCCCTGTATATATTCCCTAACCAAACTCGACAGTATTCAGTCAGGAATGAATTCACCCGGTTTTGTCGTTATTCCGGTTACTTACCAACGTTATTCGGAAGTATCGGAGGCGCTGAAAAGGCACCAGTGGAACATGAGATCTGTTATTGCCGACACGGTTCTGGCACAGATCTTTCCCCACAGTGGTATCCCTCATCAGGTATGGATAAAAGATGGTAAAGTTCTTACTATCCCCCAGCCAATGCTGGTTACCGCCGGGCAAATTCAGAATGCGGTAAAAGGAGACCCGGTAAATATTCCTTTGAATATTCAGGATAGAGTGCTCGATCCGTCAAGGCCGCTTTTTGTGAACGGCAACGGGGAGACCGGTTTATATTTTAAACGCCCTGATGCCGTTATTGTCCGTTATCTCCCGGATTATCGTGCTGAACCGTTAACCTACCTGAGAAAGGCAGATACCACTATTCTCTACTGCTGTAACCTTTTTATCACGCATCTTTTTTACCAGGCATTTCAAAAAGAGATCTTTCCAAATTTTAATTACACGGACGGCATTGTTTGGGAGGTAAGTGATGAAACGCTTAATAAATTTGTCCGCCTTCCTACCAGCAGCCTGGGTAAAGACCCGGTGAGCGATTCCCTACGGAGAGTGTGGATTTCAAGGAACAGCTATGGCTATAGTCTCCGCTACCCCCATCCGGTGGATGAACGTGGTGCCCGGCGGCTGATGCAGCAGGACCTCAATGAATTCTTTGGAATATATCTGAACCTCAAAGCATCGGTAGAACCGGGACCGTTGCAGAAATATCTCGTTTTGCGTCTCAAAGGCAGCAGGCAGCAAACAGAGAAATTGCTGAAAAGCAAAAGCAGCAAGCCGGGCTTTGAAACCAGGAGAGGTCGTTACTATTATAAAAAAAGCCTTTTCGGAGAGCAGCTTCTATCCGGATTATCTGCAGCCGATCTCATAAGCGGCTTAAGTGTCAGACAGGTGGTCGACAGTACGGGTATTGATCCAGCTTTTAAGATTGATTTCGATTTTCCGGCAGAGATAAAGGGAAACCTTAGTCTCGCCTTACAGGAGCTGTCACGGTATGGATTGTACCTCACTGCAGAAGAAAAGCGGGTGCCCGTACTGTATATCAGGGAAAGACGCAAATAGTCATTTTTTTAACTGCTACTCTTATTGCAATGAACAAAATTTTATTCCTTTTTATTATCTGCATATCGGCGGGCACTATGGCCTTTCCGCAAACGATACTTTCGGGCCGTATAATTTCGGCCTCTGACGGGCACGCTGTAACAGGAGCAAACATTCACTTAAAAAGAAGTGGCTTGAATGTTACCACAGGCAAAGACGGTACTTTCAGGATAAGCCTTTCTTCAGATAATGATACCCTCGTTGTTTCATACATTGGATTTGTTACCCGGCAATTTCCTGTACAGAAGAACACCCCTTTCATTGAAATCAAATTAAATGCCCTTGTTTCAGAATTACAGGCGGTAGTTGTGAATACCGGCTACTACAAAGTTCCCCGCGAACGTGCTACCGGTTCTTTTACACAAATTGATAACCAGTTGTTTAACCGCAGTGTCAGTACTAATGTGATGGACCGCCTTGAGGGTGTTACAAACAGCCTGTTGTTCGATCGCAGAAACATCCAGGGCGAAAACCCCGCCGGACAATCCCCGCAAATCCGCGTCAGGGGCGTGTCTACGATAGAGTCAGGCCAGTCTCCTCTTATAGTTGTAGACAACTTTCCTTACGAGAGCGATATCACCACCATTAATCCTAATGATGTGGAAAGTATCACTATCCTGAAAGACGCAGCCGCTGCTTCAATCTGGGGGGCAAGGGCCGGTAATGGTGTCATCGTAATCACTACTAAGCAGGGCAGGATCAATCAAAAGGCAAAGATTTCTTTGAACAGCAATGTTACCGTTGGCAAAAAGCCCGATCTCTACTATAACCAGAGTTTTCTTCCTTCTCCAATAGTAATGGGTATAGAGAAGGAGCAGTTTAATAAGGGGGGCGTTTATCCCGAAGCTCCCGAAACTGCAATACCGGCATATGTTGAACTGCTGATAAAGAAACGGGACGGGTTGATCACAGGAGACGAATTTACAGTACAGGAAGCCTCTATGAAACTGGTGGATGTAAGAAGCGAAGCGCTGAATTATCTCTACCAGGAGAGCGTTAATCAGCAGTATGCTTTAAATGTAAGCGGAGGAGGTACAAACAACAGCTATTATTTTTCTGCCGGCCTGAATGATGATAAAGCTTTTGTATCGGGCGACCGTAGCAGGAGAATGACTTTGAACTTGCAAAACTCCTTTATTCCGCTTAAAGGCCTTGAGCTAAGCACTGCTCTGTGGTATACTAACAGAAAGACGGAGAACAACGGGCTTCCGGTTTCAGATCTTACCTCCTCCTCTGTTCTTGTCGGTCAGGTTTCTCCTTACGCACGTCTTGCCGATGATAGCGGAAATGCACTGCCCATTATAAAGGACTGGCGGCAGACTTACATAGACCAGGCGGTTTCACAAGGTTTACCCGACTGGTCTTTCAGACCGGTGGATGAAATAAGGCTGACAGATAATACAGCCCATGGGAATGAAATACGGATGAACGCGGGGCTGCGCTATACTTTTTTCCGCAATTTTAATATGAACGCCAGCTACCAGTACCTCCATAATAATAATCAGACAAGGAACTATTATTCGCCCGAAAGCTATTACGTAAGAAACCTTGTTAACCGCTTCACTCAGGCCGATGGAACCAGGGTGATTCCTTACGGCGGCATCCTGGAAGGAAGGAGTCCTTATGAAACTACCGGTAATTCGGGCAGGCTTCAGGTAAATTACCAGAAAGACTTTAACCGGGGGAACCGTCTTACAGCACTCGGCGGGGCAGAGGTCAGGGAACAGGTGATGACCTATTCGCCCGGTTACCGCCTGTATAACTACGATGACGATATTGCTGTTGGAAATAATGTTTTTAACTATACGCAGTTCTATACAACAAGGCCCATGGGGGCGGCATTGATCCCAGCCCCCGATCAGGCTACGGCCAGGTTTACCGACCGGTATCTTTCTTATTTTGCCAATGCTGCCTACACCCTGTCAGACCGGTATATCGTGTCTGCCAGCAGCCGCTGGGATGCATCGAATATTTTTGGCGTAAATACCAACCAGAAGGGGGTACCGCTGTGGTCGGTCGGAGGCAGTTGGGAGCTCAGCAGGGAAAATTTCTTCCCGCTTTCGGGTGTGGTACCTTATCTGCGGTTAAGGGCAACATTCGGCAGCAGCGGCAATGTAAACAATGCGGTAAGCTCGCTGCCTGTAGCCCTTTATGGTACCGATTCGAGAACCCGCCTTCCCAATGCGGCGCTTACCAGCGCCGGGAATCCCGATCTTCGCTGGGAAAAAGTTAAAACAGTAAATACCGGACTTGATTTTGCACTGAAAGATAGAAGAGTGAGCGGAAGTATTGAAATTTACAGGAAATATGCCCGCGACCTTATCGGAGCCGACTATATGGATCCTACAACAGGCATTATTCTGGGGGCAACGCCTTTGATCCAGAATAAAATTAACTATGCCGGCCTCAATACAAAAGGTGCCGACTTTCAGCTAACCTCCCTGAATATTAAAGGTCCGTTTACCTGGGAGTCGGCACTGCTGTTTTCGGTGGTGAAGAATAAAATAACCGGCTATAATACAGACCAGGCTTTAACTTTCGACTACTATACCGCTGATCCGGTCCCTCCTGTAAAAGGGAGGTCCGTAGACGCAATTTATGCCCTGCCATGGAGAGGGCTGAGTCATGATACAGGACTTCCGGTAGTATATCTGAACGGAGAACGGACGGAAGACTACGGGGACTTTTATAATAATCTCTCTGTCGACAGTCTTGTCTATGCAGGAGTTACTTCTCCTACCGCCTTCGGCTCGCTCCGCAACTCTTTCACCTGGAAGGGAATCCAGCTAAGCGCCACCCTTACCTGGAAGGGTGGGTTCGTGTTCCGGAGAAATTCTATTACTCCGGGCGATGAATATCGCAGGAATTATCACCAGGATTATTTTAAGCGATGGAAGGCGCCGGGAGACGAACAATTTACAAATGTTCCTGCCAACGCGGCTTATGATACCTATCTTGATTACAGTTACCGTGCCTCCGAAGCATTGATTACCAAAGGTGATCATATCCGTTTGCAGGACATTCAGCTGAGCTATATGTTGCCTGCGGCTACAATTAAAGGCCTGGGCCTGCAAAGTGTCCGCATTTACTCCTATCTCCGGAATTTAGGGATACTCTGGCGGGCAAACGATAATAATCTTGATCCCGATTTCTTCAATGCTGATTACCCTTCTCCCTTTACCGCTTCTTTCGGACTGGAGATCGGTTTTTAATCTGAATTAAAAAAATGGCAATGAAACCTCGATAAGCTGCCGCTTACAAACAGAAACGGACTTAGCGAAGCGCTCTCTTGAACGCCTTTAAAAGGCAAACAATAGTGTGAAAAATAAGAGCTTATCGAAGCTTCATTGCCATTAAAAAACAATTTATTACAATGAAAATGAGAATGATATTTACTGTGACTCTTGCCCTTCTGCTGCTGACTTCATCCTGCGGCAAAGATTTTCTTGATGAAAAACGGGATAAAAACCAGGTAGTGCCATCGGCTATTGCCGATTTTCAGGCCTTACTCGACGATGCTTCCCGGACAATGAATACCAACTCAGGCAACGAGCTTGAACTGATCGGGGCAGACGAATATTTCATTTCTGATCAGGCATGGGAGGGGCTTCCTGCCAACGCAACGGCTTATGAGAGAAAAGGATATTATTGGGCAAAGGATGATGTCTATGAAAAGCAGCAGGTGCGGGATTGGAATTATGCTTACAGAAAGATTCTTTATGCTAACACGGCACTTGAGGGAATAGAGGAGATCGCACCGAAGGCAGACGAGACCGCCGCCTGGAACAATGTAAAAGGAAGCGCCTTGTTCTTCAGGGCTTTTAATTTCTACCAGCTCGCCCAGGTGTTCTGCAAGCCATTTGATGCCTCTTCGGCATCTGCCGATCCAGGTATTCCCTTAAGGCTGAAGCCCGATATTACGGCTCCGGTAACCCGCGCTACTGTTTCTGAAACGTATGCAAGGATCATAGAAGACCTGAAAAATGCCGCCGGCCTGTTGCCTGAGCTTCCACTGGTAAAATACCGTCCCTCAAAAGCCGGTGTTTATGCGCTGCTGGCAAAAACATACCTGGTTAAGGAAGATTATGAGAACGCAGAAAGATATGCCGATTCGAGCCTTCATATCACGAATAGTCTCATCGATTTTAACACGCTGAACTTAACGGTTACCTATCCGTTTCCCACCAACATGCAGAATAATCCCGAGATAATTTTTATATCCTATATTCTTAATATTCCTATCCTTCAAACATCAAGAATGAGGATTAATCCGGAGCTATATGCCAGTTATGATGATAATGATCTCGGCAAAAATGCCTGTTTTCTTAAAAATGCCGATGGATACTATACGTTCAGGGGTTCGTATTACGGCAGCCAGGTGCCTATGTTTACCGGGCTGTCAACCGATGAGGTATTGCTGATAAAGGCAGAATGCGCAATAAGGAACGGAAGTATAAGCGAGGCCCTTTCGAGCCTGAATTACTTATTGCAAAACCGTTATGACAGAAGCTCCTTTACTCCTGTTGCCGCTGCCAATGCTGAAGAATTGCTAAAAGAAATTATTGACCAGAGAAGGAAACGGTTGCTGTTACGGGGAACAAGATGGGAAGACCTGAGAAGATTGAATAAAGATCCGCGGTTTGCCCAAACGTTGGTGAGAGTGTTGAAAGGCGTTCGGTATGAGCTTCCTCCCGGCGATTTGAGGTAT
This sequence comes from Sphingobacteriales bacterium, assembly GCA_015655115.1. Lineage (GTDB taxonomy): Bacteria > Bacteroidota > Bacteroidia > Sphingobacteriales > Sphingobacteriaceae > Pedobacter. The sequence goes on along the minus strand of JAATFQ010000293.1, from coordinate 954 downwards.
GTCTGGCCGTTGCCCGACAATGTAATTGAGATCAGCGGCCTTGAACAAAATCCAAGATAACAAAAATGGCCCCGGTTGGATCAACTTCCAGCCGGGGCCATCCCTGCACCACCATGATCCGTTTTTTACGGTTGTCTTGTATATCCCACTACACTTGCCCCGTACATACTTATTGCCTGCTGAACCGTTGCAGAGCCTGGCGAAATTGGGGGCACTGTGGTTGGAAAGCTTAATTCAACAGCACATGGGTTTCCGGAGTTCGAGGCATTACAGTCATCGTCGTTAGGTTGTTCGCCCAACTCCGACTGTATTAACTGATTCGATGTCAAATTAGGATTGCTGCCGGAAATAGTTACCTGGTACCATTGATTGGCGGCCCTTCTTTCTGTTTTTGCCTTAACGTTTTCTTTTTTTGCTGCCATTGCTGTTATAGCCAGCATCCCGATGGCTACAAAAGCTACTATTAGAGCGAAAAATGGCATTTTCGCTGTTACTTTATTTAACATACTTTTTAAGTTAGAATAATCAATTTGACCTTGCCCGAGGTGTAATCTTTTTACTACACCCCGGAAGTCTTTTTTTAGTGCTGGTACAGTAGTGGTAACAGGGGTCATTTTAATATTAGTTTTAAGTTTTTTGTTAGTACTAATTTAATGCATAACCCTACCTCACCGTTTGACCAAAATGGACAGCTTTTGGGCAATAATTGGGGAAATTGTGTCCATTTTGGTCAACTAATCCGGATCAGGCCGAAAATCGCCGCCTGTTTTGGGAAGACAGACCTGGTTTTTTCAGAGCAGCTCATCAGGGTGTTTCTTAGCAGCACTGGGCGGATAGCCGTAGTATTTTTTAAAAGTACGGCTGAATACCGACTTGTCAGGGTAGCCCACTATCGCCCCGGCGTTGCCTACTTTTGTTCCCTCCTTCGCAATCAGCAGCCGGGCATGGCGCATT
>JAATFQ010000005.1 GCA_015655115.1 Sphingobacteriales bacterium | reverse complement strand
GATGGCCCAGTCCCTACTGTAGCTATGTGACAGGTTTTCTATTTTTACAATGGATTTCTTCAATCTTTTAGCTGGTTTTTGGTGATTCGATTTTCAGGCAGTCATATATATTGTGCGACTGATAAAAGTAAGACAAGACCAGGTGTACCGGGGAGGTATCGGAAAATTGAAAATCTTTAATAAAAGTATCTCTGTAAAAGAATATGTGTATAAAGAGAGGTCTGTAAAAGAGATCTCTATTGATAAAAGAGATAATACAGGATAAATAATGGCAGACCAAGCCGGGTGCGCAGGACTTTCAGCGCATTGGTCATTTGTTTTTTGACGGTCTGTTCGGTGGTACCCATCATTTCGGCAATTTCTTTATGGCTGAGATGCTTTTTACGGCTTAGCTCAAACACTTCGCGCATTCTTGGGGGCAGACTGGCAATTTCTTTGTCTATCAATGCCTTCAGCATATTTTCCCTGACCAGGTGATCCGTGATAACCGGGCCAGCTTCAGAGAAATCCCTGAGAGAAGCAATGTATTTATGCTGCACATCTTTACGTACAATCATATTTAAAATGTGATTGCGTACGCAGCTATAAAGGTATCCGGATAGATTAGACCCGATATTGATCGTTTCCCGCTTAGTCCAGATCATTGAAAAAACCTCCTGAATAGTGTCCTGAGCTTCCTCTTTATTCCTGATCTTATTCCACGCATGGTGATGGAGAATAAACTTATAACGGTTATAGATTTCAGCAAATGCTTTTCGATCTCCTGATTTTAATAAATCTGTTAAATCAGAATCGGAATATGCACTGTAATCTGCCATAAAATTTAAAGGGTGTAACGATTATAGGAATTTTATTCCAATTGGCAGAACAATGATAAACAATAACAGATGGAAAAGGATTAGGAGCTGGTAATGAACGTTTTTTTTAGCAGATTTAAGCTTTCACTCAGTAATTTTCAGCATTCATTCAATGATATAGAAAAAAACGTAGCGGCATCCACCAACTACGTTTTACTATTAACTATTCCTAAAAAAATATCCTGGTTCCGTCATTATACCTTAAAACTCTACCATTATGCAGGTGTAGCATTGGTTTTAATGATCGGACCTTTTATCAAATGATCAGATCATTTATCAGAACTGATCAGGTCTACCAGCACCCTGGCACCTTCATCCATGATGTAATCGTCCTGCTTTGGATTCTCTGTCTCTTGCACTGACTTTAAAACACGCAGTCCGTTCGCCATTCTTATTTTATTGATTTTTGCCAGATAAGCCTGTTCAGATTTACTACTGGTCTTTTTACTATCCGTCATAGAATGAGAAGAGATATGATTTTGCTTCTTATTGTCTATCTCTAATTGCAGCAGTTCAAACTTATACGACTTTTTTATCCTTTCCTGGTGCAGTTTATTCAGCAATTCAATATTAAAAGGTGCATCTCTGAATTTTTCAAAAGCAACAGCCTTTATTGAATCAGGCTTCAATGCTGAAGGGTAACTTCTTTCTCCGGTTTCTTCTGGCGAGTAGACCGACGGAAAACTAATATCAGGCATCACTCCCTTAAGCTGTGTTGTATTTCCGGTAATGCGATAAAATTTAGCGTAAGTGAGACTGAGCTCACCAAGCTGAAGAACAAACCCAGGGATTTTCTGCTGTTCTAGGGTGAGCAATGTTTTCAGGGTATCTGGCGGGACAACGCTGTTTAAGTCGAGTCCTTTCTGGGCAGTTCCCTTCCCATATGTCTGTGTTCCCAGTATTATTGCGCGGTGATAATCCTGCATGGCAGCGGAGAATATTTCAGATGCCGACGCACTCGTGGGGCTGACCATTACAGCGAGCGGGCCGGACCACGCCATTCCGGCTTGGGTATCCGCACCATAAGCTATTTTTTGATTATTATAGCGCATTTGAACTACCGGTCCCTTATCAATAAATAACCCCGTCAACTCTATAGCCTCCTGTAATGAACCACCGCCATTTCCACGCAGGTCTATCACAATACCATCTGCTTTATCTATATTTCTAAGGGTATCGATAATGAGTTTCACATCTCTTGTAGTGCTTTTGTAATTGGGATCGCCGGCAAGCTGTGCTTTTACATCCACATAGAAAGCCGGTACATAGATCACTCCAATTTTATAAGTTTTACCGTCCTGAGTAATGTTCTTCAGGGTTTTCTTTGCCGATTGCTGTTCCAGCACGATTTTGTCCCGGATTAGTGTTACAATAATTGCATTGGCAGTTACAGGCTGTCCGGAACGCAATATTTTTAGCCTGACTGTGGAACCTTTTGGTCCTTTGATCAGTGTCAGCGCCTTTTCAACTTTCCAGCCGATGATACTTTCAAAAGGCCCATCTGCCTGTGCCACGCCGATGATACGGTCGCCGGCATTTACCTGCCCGCTTCTGAAAGCGGGGCCGCCAGCCAGTACATCGGTTATTTTAACCATGCCATCTTCGCTCAGCATAGCAGCACCAATGCCGTCCAGTGTACGGGAAGACTGCTCATCCATGGAAACTACAGCTGCCGGATTAAAATAACTGGTATGCGGGTCGATCACCCGCGTAAAAACATCCATGATAGTCTGGAATACCGTAGCAGAGGTCTGCTCATTCTGCTGTTCAAGCAGATCATCAAATCTTTTACGCTCCTGTGTGGCTGCTGTACTAACAGCTTTGCCTTTCGGCTTAGTTTTTAACTTTGACAATGAAGAGTTGATCCAGGTGCGGAACCTTTGATCATAAACATTATATATATCAAAGACAGCGTGAAGGTCTCCCTTGCGGAAATCATCATCTAAACTGTATCTGTATTTCTGAAATCCTTTTAAATCGGCTATAGTAAACAGCGATTGATCCGGGTCCAGCTTTTTGACCAGCTGATCCATAAATACGGAAGAGACAGAATCATTTATAGTAATTTTTTTATAGTTAAAATGCTCATTATAGTATAACACCTGCTTTGCTATAAAACCCTGTTGTTTTTCGGGCATTATTGTTTTATGGTCAGGATTGGAGTGTCCGGCAGTAACATAGCATGTAGTGCATCCGCAAAGCAGGGATAAGATCAATATCTTCTTCATTCCTTTAGTTTCTTCTGCGTTTAAGGAGTATGATAGCTACCATAATAGAGATCAAGGCAGGCAGCACTCCTAAATAAATTATTTTCATGTTAAACACCTGCTTTTTATCCAGGTTGATGTGGTTATCCAACGACTCCGGCCGGGTGGTATCTATCGGGAATTCACCGTAACTGAACCAGTTGAATAATTCGGTCACCAGGCTGAAGTTAGCAGTTTTGATATTACCTCTCATCAGTTCAGCATTGCTCATAAAATCCGCATCACCAGCTACGATTATCCGCTGTTGTTTACCCGATATTTTCCTGGTAAGGGATAATAAAACAGGGAATTCCTTTTTATCATCGCCTTTTGCAGCATCGAATTGGAGTTCTCCTTTAGTCACGTCGGGCTTCAGCAGACTATTCCATGCCACCTGCGGATCGGTTATTAATATGTTCTGAGCGGAGAATCCACCTGTGCTGGTGAAACCTAATGCAACCGCTCCCGGCATTGACGTCTGTCTGTTCAGGGACATTAATTTTTTATAAGATAATGAAGGGTTCTTCCAATCGGCCGACAGGTTGGCCATCAGAAAATCAGGTGCATTATCCCTGCTTTTCTGAATAAGTTGTCCATCGATCAATTTCACCCCTAGCCGGGCTACTAATGGATTAAGGATAGACTGGCTTCCCGGTTCTCCATTAATCAGCAGATTTCCTCCGCGATCAATATACTCCTGAATCTTCTGAGCCTGTATACCGGTGAAATTGACTTTTGGATCTGCAATAACAAGCACCGCAATATCTTTAGGGATCTGCTGGGTATTGAGGTCGACTACTACCATGTCGAATCCCTGGTTTTTCAGTGAATAGCGGAATGAGCCTTCGTTTGTTGCCACCTGGTAATCCCTGTCCCCTTTTTTATTGATGCTACGCTCATAATTACCGCTAATAAATGCCACTTTAGGCGGAAGGACAATTAATCTTTTCAGTGCTGCACTAATTTCTTTTTCACTAGGGTAACGCATCAGATCAGCATACATCCGCAAAAAAGTTTTTTTGCCGTTATAGTTGATCTCTCTTACCATTCTAAAACCTTCGGGAGACAGATCAATTTTTTTGGCTATCGCTTCAGGTGTTAAAAGCATGTTGAAATCAAGGTTCATGGTCTCTGCTAGCTTTTTAGCGATCTGGCGATCACTTAACCCAGGGTTTTGGGCATATAAAGCCGGATTTTCGGCGTGTGCATAATAGTACACGTAATTCATCTCAATATCAGGTTTAAACCTGATATACTGCTCGAAACGTGAAAGATCATTATTCCTGCCCGCTGGAATACCTAAGAAATAATTGTCGTCCAGTAAGTTTACATAGGTAGTGATTGTAACAGGGTCTTTCAGGTCCCTGATAATTTTCTGACTATTTGGCGTCAGTGTCTGCTGTTTACCTACTGTTAAGTCTGCATAAAATGCGAGCTGTGGCCTGGAACTGATATAACCGATCAGCAATGCGCAGGCAACAATTGCAAAATATTGCGTAATACGTACAGAAAGCGGTCTTGATGCTCTTTCTGAGTAAATCTTCATTATACTCAGCAAAACAAACAGCACGATGATGATCAGAAAGTAAATGACATCTTTACTGCCGATCAGACCTGTGATAAACTGCTCAGCGCGACCCGAGATAGAAAGGAAATAAGTAATATCCCTTACAAAATCCATATCCTGCCATAATTTACCTACATAACTAAGTGCAGCAAGGGTAACCAATGTGCTGATCGCTGCCACCACCTGGTATGAAGTTAAACAGGACATGAAGAGGCCTATAGCCGAATACGCACAGATTAATAAATACAGGCCGAGCAGCCCGGATAACGCATAGCCAATATCAAATGAATCGATAGTGAAATAGCCCGTAATGACAAAAAGACCCAGGATAGAAAGCAGCAGGAAACAATAGACCATCATAGCGGCAAACTTCCCGATAATGATCTCACTGATACTTATTGGTGAAGAAAGAACGAGCTTAATAGACCCACTGCCAATTTCCCGGCTAACAAGCCCCATGGTCAGCAAAGGAATATACAGGTACAAGTTATCCTGCATCTTCGTGAACAGGCCGGCAAATCCTCCGAAGGCGGCCTGTGTAATCCCTTTGATCTCCATGCCCATCTGCTGGGCATTCTGATAACGCTCCATGGTATGGAAAAACTCCCATCCAGACTGAAATAGAAAAATTAACAAAACGATCCATGCCACTGGCGAAAAGAACAAAGTGCTGAGTTCCAGTTTGGCAATTCTATATATAATCTTCATTTTTGATATGTTATTTTTTAAATTATTTCTTTGTGACTTTACCTGACAGCTGAGCAAAGATTTCATCGAGAGAGCTTTTCTCGAAATTGATCTCCCTTAATCGCCAGTCGCGCCCAACACTCATCTGAATAATAACTTCGGCGATCTGCTGAGAGGTACTGAAATGCATCCTGAATCTTTTTTTATCCAGCACCATTACGTCTGTAATTCCCGGTATTGCCGCCAATTCATTAACAGATGGCGGGTTTTCCATAGCAATAATGACACTGTTGGGCATGATATAATTATTGAATGCCTCAGTAGTATCTGAAAAAACCATCTTTCCGTTCTCGATCATCTTAATAGAATCACACGTTGCCTGTATTTCCGACAGGATATGTGAGGAGAAGATCACTGATTTATCTTTTCCAATTTCACGGATCAGGCTTCTTACTTCCGTAATCTGGTTGGGGTCCAGCCCGTTTGTAGGTTCATCGAGCACCACGAGCTTCGGCGCGTGGATAATCGCCTGGGCAATTCCTACGCGCTGTTTGTAGCCGCCCGACAGATTGCTGAGCAGCCTTTTACTAAAATGGGCAATGCCGCAGCGTTCTTTCGCATTTTCTACAGCAGCTTTTATCTGAGGTTTCTCAATGAGCCTGATATAGGCGCAGTGCGTCAGATATTCATCTACCGTCAGATCCAAATGGAGCGGGGGATTTTGGGGCAGGAATCCGATCAGCTTTTTAGCTTCTTTAGGGTGTTCTCTTAAATTGATCCCATTGATCAGGATCTTACCTTCTGTTTGGTTAAGCACACCGCACAGGATGTTCATGGTAGTGGATTTACCAGCACCATTGGATCCCAGTAGACCGAGAATACCGTTTTCTTTGATCTCAAAGTTGAGATCTTTAACCGCCCAGTCTTTGGTGTACCGATGAGACAGGTGCTCAACTTTAACTATACTATCATTCATATCTTTGTTTAATTTGGGCAATCAGCTTCAAATCACTGCAGAAATTACTGTCAGGAGATTTGAAGCTGAGCCATATATGGATCTTTGACTTAACTGATCATATTTTAAGACCTGAGGAATTGATGTTATCATCATCCAGGCAAAAGCATGGCTTAGCCAGGGTAAAACCCCTGGTCTTATAGTTTAATTCACCAATGCCATTTGGGCTTTCAGATCAACTTATTCCTGTTGCTTAGTAACCCGGGTTTTGTGTAAGATTAGGATTCGCATCAATAGCACCCTGCGGTATGGGCAGTAATTGAGAGGTTGTTTTGTAGGTTGGTTTTAAGGCACCGATTACAGCATCAGCACGGCCAGTACGCTTCAGGTCAAACCAACGGTGTGCCTGCTCGCAGAAAAATTCTTTTCTGTTTTCAAGGGCAATTTCCTCTATCAGGGCAGCAGACTCTACTGTTACACTGGATGGTAAACCTGCACGGGTATGGACAACATTCAAATCTGCCAAAGCGCCCGAAATGTTAGTTCCGATTTTGGCCCTGGCTTCAGCCCTGATCAGGTATTGTTCTGCAAGCCTTAAAATCATGGGACACTCGGCTACATTTGCTGCTATGGCAAGCGTACTTGTCTTATATTTGAATTTATACGGTGTAAACACATTTGTTCCATCGCCTGCTTCTTTCATCCAGTTTTTCTTGCGCAGGTCGGCCGACGAGAAGACATCAACCAGATTGGATCTTATTTTCCAGAAAACACTGGCTACGTTATAGGCAGCGGGTATAAACGTTGCAGCTTCCTGTGTGTACTGGCTGGTAGCATTCAGATAAGAGGGCAGTTGCAGAATTGCTTCGGCGCTGTTCTTTATAAACAGGCCGGAACCCATTTTATCTGCAGGCACCATAGTATATAAAGAGGACGCAATAACTTCCGATGCATGGCTTTCCGCAGCAGCATAGTTTCCCAAATATAAATTTACTCTTGCCAGTAACGCTGTGGCGGCAAATTGATTAGCCCCTAACCTATCACTCGCTGTAAAAGAATAATCAGCGAGTAAGTTAGCCTTAGCATCCGTCAAGTCCTGAATAATCTGGGTGTAGACTACCGATATGGCCGCCCTTGGCAAATAAGCAGTCACGTTAACGTCGGTTTGTACCACCAGTGGCACATCGCCAAAAGTATTTACCAGGTTGAAATAACAATAAGCACGTATAAACTTGGCTTCAGCAGTAAGCTCCTTGTTCACTCCTACCGTAGTTCCCGTATACTTCGCAAGTCCCTCTATAATCGCATTAGCGCGATAAATAATAGCATACCAATCCGAAAAGACACCCAGCGCCCCACTACTGGTCGCTATAGAGCTGTTGTTGTTGAATTCATCATAGGTTGCATTTCCCGCAGTAACATATTCCATATCATCCGCCTGCAATGCACTGTAAGCGGTGAGGTTAACTGCCTGTGTTTGTGTTGCGGCAAGATCTATATATAATCCCGCCAATGCTGATTTCGCTGTTTTATCAGATTTAAACACTAGTTCTGATGACACTTCATTCAGAGGAGGATCGATTTCGATCAATTTTTTACATCCGGAAAGCAAGGCTCCCGTAATCATAAGGCCCATGACAGGCAGTATATATAATTTTCTCAACATAACTTTCTATTTAAAATGTACACTGAATTCCTGAAGTAATAGTTCTTAGCGGTGGGGTAGCCACTGACTGAGATTCAGGATCGAAGCCTAAATAATTAGTGATCGTGAACAAGTTCTGCCCCTGAACATATACTCTTAGATTAGAGACCCCAACTCTAGTCATCCATGCGGAAGGCAGCGCGTAAGAAAGGTTTACATTTTTCAACCTGATAAATGAAGCATCAACATAAGAAGCATCAGAACCAATATAGTTTGAATAAGCCTGGTAAGCAGCTAGTCCCGTTACAGTTCTGGTCGTCTGAGTGGCCAGTTTGGTAATATCGCCCAATGCAAGATAACCGTTCAGGGCTTCGGATGATCCATTATACATATATCCCGGAGGGTAGAAAGTAGAGGTCAGAATACTTCTTCCTTTTTGTTTCACATACTGGAAGGTAAAATCAAGAGTTAACCTTTTATAGGTAAGTGTATTGGTTACCCCGCCGTAAAACTTTGGATAGGTAGTACCTGCATAAACCTTGTCTCCACGGCCAATCGCCGCCAATCCGGTAGTAATAGTTCCACTATTGTTAAAATCGGTAAACGTTGGCAGACCTGTCGTTTCACTGATCCCTGTATAATTATACAAATAAATACTGCTTACCGGGTTACCTACGATATAAGTAGTATAATATGTCGACTTTTCAATATCTGGGAACGCTTGTACTTTGTTCTTGTTGGTAGTAAAGTTGAGGGATGTGGTCCATTTGAAATCTCGTACATTGATATTAGTACTGGTCAGCGTTAATTCTATACCGGAGTTTTGCACCGTAGCTGGCAGATTGGACTGAAAGCTGGTAAAGCCTGTTTGCGGACTGATGGTATAATTCAGCAGTTGATTACTCGTGCGGTTTCTATATACCGATGCCGAAAGCAATAACCTGTCTTTAAAGAATCCCAGATCAATTGCACCTTCCAGTTTTTTAGTCTCTTCCCATTTAAAGTCGTCGTTGGCGATACGGGTGGGAGTTAAACTTGTACTTCCGTTGTATACCGTGCTGGAGGAGGAGTAAGTATTCAGGTACGCATAGTTGGTAATGTCATCACTTCCCACAATACCATAACTACCACGCAGTTTACCGAAGCTCAACCACGGCAGGTTATCTTTTATCAGCTTCTCTTCAGAAAAGATCCATGCCGCACCTGCTGATCCAAAATTACCGAAGCGGTTATTTGGGCCAAAACGCGAAGAACCATCTCTCCTATAAGTTAGATTTGCAATATATTTATTCTCGATATTATAAGTTACCCTGCTAAAAAGAGAAGCATACTTGTAATTCTGTGAGGCACTGGAAGTAGAAACTGTAGTGGCAGAAGAGATATTGGTCAAAAACTCATCAGAGGCAAATCCGCGTGCGCTTACATAATAAGGCTGTTTAGACTCCTGACTTTGCCATGTTCCTCCAACCAATGCGTCTAATGTTCCTTTCCAGATTTTCCTTTTATAAGTCAGCTGTGGCTCTATAATATAGTTATTGGTGACATTATAAACGAAATTTGAACTGGCCATATTAGTGGCAACGCTCATATCCATCGATGTTAAGGGCCGAATAGTAGTCTGATCCATATCTGTATGACTAAAACCAAGAGTGGTTTTGACATCCAGACCTGGGAGGATATTATATTTCAGGTTCAGGCTGGTGAGCAGATTCGTAGTCTTATTATCATTGGTCTGGTTTAAATAACCCAGTGGATTATTAGTTCCTGTAGGTGAATACCAATAAAGGCTGCCATCCGGATTATATAAGGGGAAGTTTGGCGGCAGGTTATAGGCATAAGTTGCCAGGTCGGTGGTACTGATATTGTTCTTGTCCGCGCTGTAAATCGCAGAGAAACCCAACGTAAATCTCTGGTCCAGAGAAGAATGGTTTAAACTCACATTAGCAGAAGCCCTGCGATAACCCTGGTTGCCCAGAAACACGTTATCCTCTTTATGATAGGTGCCGCTCATATAAAAGTTAGTCCGGCTGTCGCCACCAGATAAGTTGACAGACGCATCGGTGGTATTTGCGGTATTATCCAGCAATAATTTCTGGAAATTAGTATATCCGTTCTGATCCCATAAAGTAAGATCGGGAGCATTGACTGCTGTAGGTGTAACTCCGTTATTTACAAAAGCCTGTTTACGCATATTCAGATAATCAGCAGTGCTCAGCTCATCTACAAAATGGCTTACATTTGAGATACCACGATTTATGGTGAACCCAAATTTGGTTTTGCCTGATTTACCTTTTTTAGTAGTTATGAGTACCACACCATTTGCGGCTCGGGAACAATAAATAGCAGTAGCGTCGGCATCCTTAAGGACCTCAATACTCTCTACATCACCGGGATTAATGCTATTCATCGCACTCGTAGATCCTTCCGCAGAAGGCAATGTATTTCCTTTGCTCATGGTATTGATAGGGCTCGATAAGTACGGTACCCCGTCAATGATGTATAAAGGCAGATTGCCTTTAGTTAAGGAATTTACACCGCGTACCTGCACAGTAATTCCCGCACCTGGTAAACCGTTACTTTGTGTCACGAATACACCAGGCAGCTGACCAGATAGTGCTTGCAGCACATTGGTTACCGGTTGCTTCTCCAGGTCCAGTGCTGTAATTTTAACTACGTCTCCGGTACTTGTCCGTTTCGTAGTGGTACCATAACCGATAACCATTACCTCGTCCAGCTTCGCAGGATCAGGCTCAAGGCTGACGTTCATTTGGGCAGCAACGCTGACTTCCTTAGTTTTATAACCAATATAACTAAATACCAATATGGCATCATCTTCAGGTACACGAAAGGCAAAGACTCCTTTATTATTAGTAATTGTGGCTTTGGAACTTCCTTTTACAAATACCGACACGCCCGATAGCGGCTGACCTCTTTCATCTGTCACCGTACCAAAGACATCAACATAGGAAAACAATCCGGAGATTTTGTCCATGATAGTTTTCTCCCTGATGACGATGGTTTTGTCCTCTATATTATAAATCAGCGACTGTGATTCAAAGCAACGTTTTAAAACTTCCTGTATAGTTGCATTATTTATGCGGATGCTCACAGGATCTGCTTTCTCGATCAGGTCACGGTCAAACAAAAAATCATAGCCGCTCTGGCTCCTGATTTGCTTGAAGATCTGCATCAGTGAAGCATTTTTTTCATTTAAAGTAATCTTCTGCCCATAAGTTGATGCGCTCAGCTGCATGATTGCAGTGACTAAAATAACAGTTGTTAATCGCATAATAAGCAGAATTTTGTGGATATAACCCTTCGGCATACCCGATTTCCTGGTATAAATTTTATACATTTGTTGTGGTTTAAGTTGATACGTTTGACAAAAAATTGATAAGCTTATTCCGAAATCCGCCAGAGGTGTTTCCCGCACTTCTGGTTTTTTTATGATAAGCAGGATGGTCTGTTATTTCGTGATGGTGATCCTCCTTCCTTCTACTTTAAAATGAACTTTTCCTGTTAGCTCCATCAATTTTAATATTGAGGAGATATTTTTTGAGCGTGAAATCCAGCCTCCAAGTTTAAGCCTTTCCGGTGCCGAGTCATCATAGACAAGATCTACATCATACCAGCGCGCTACTTTTCTCATAGTGGTCCGGAAATCGTCATCTATAAGTGCAAAATCTCCATTTTTCCAATCCACTGCTGTGGCGATATCCACCCTGTTTACTTTCAGTCTATTTCCCACACTGATTGCCTGTTCGCCGGGTTTAAGTACCGTATGCTGATTGAGCCGCACACTTCCTTCCAGCAGCGTTGTTCTCGCCGCCGGCTCCTCTGCATAGGCATTGATATTAAAATGGGTCCCCAATACTTCTACTTCCTGCTGTGCTGTTTTCACTACAAAAGGTTGTGCAGGATTATGGGTTACTTCAAAATAAGCCTCCCCTTTCAACTCAACAGCACGTTTTGCCGTCCCGGAAAACGAAGAAGGATAAGTCAGACTTGATGCTGCATTGAGCCAGACACCGGTACCATCAGGTAGTATAACCTTATATTGTCCGCCGCGTGGTGTGGAAATTGTATTTAGCGCAACTGCCTTCTCTGCTGCGGCCGACTGATCAATAATTGTATATTCCAACTGGCCACTTTTGGATTTAGTAATTTTTACGCCGGACTCATTGGCCAGCTTCCCGACGGCAATATCAGTCAGATTGATCTTTTTGCCATTGGCAAGGGTAAGTATCGCTTTATTGCTACCGGGAGCAATATCTTTTTCCCGGGTCAGATTCTCAATGCCTGCACCTGCCGGAATACCGGATTTCCAGAAGAAAAGTATACCTGCACTTAGAAATACCAGTATTGCAGCGGCAGCAGCAATACGTGGCCACAATCTGGTAGTGGCAACAGGTGTGGTGGCTATGGCAACTTTATCCCACATCAGCTGCTGTGCATTTACCAGTTGTTCTTCAGTAAAACTTTGCCCATTGTCTTTATTCCAGTTCAGATAAGCAGATTCTAACCAAGAAATCTCCTCAACTGTACAATTACCATCCGTATATCTTTCAAGAAGTTCTTTAAACTGTTCGTCCTGCATAAATTATCAGATTATATGACCTGCTTTATAAGTAATACAACTCAGCGAAACAGATTGGGGATACGTTTTGCAAAAAAAAGTTTAAATATTTATATAAAACAGCAGAATGACTGAAATCATGTCATTTAAAATTGAATAAACCTGCTTCCAACCAATAGAAAACAGCAAAATCAATGATGCAGATAGTTGATAATAACTAAAATCAGTCCGATTCTTACTCTTAAAATCTTTAAAGCTTTTTTCATTTGATCTGCAACTGTAGATTCTGCCAAACTGAGGCGCTGGGCAATCTGCCTGTTGGATAGATTTTCTTTTCTGCGGAGTTCGAACACTTCGCGCATACGGGGAGGCAAAGCCGCAATCTCGGCTTCGATCATGGCAGCGAACTGTTTTTCACGGATAAGATGGTCGCTGATTACATCACTTTGAATGTTGATTTTTGAAAAGGTTTCCGCATAGGCAGAAGTTACCTTTTTATGCTTGATCAGGTTAAATATGCTGTTACGTAGAGCTGTATACAAATAACCAGATAGGTTATTCCCTGCATCGAGCCCCTCTCTTTTAGCCCATAATCTGATAAACATCTCCTGGACCACATCCCTGGCATCACTATCATCCCGAAGTTTGTTGGCTGCATGGGCATATAAAACGGAACTGTAACGGTTAAAAACTTCAGTAAACGCGGCATGATCCCCCTGCTTAATTAAAAACGTAAGTTCTGCATCATTTAAATCAGTGTAATAAGTATGTCCAGTCATTTCTACTTAAGCTTAAGCAACATCATCATAGTATAAGCAGAAAAGATTTCTATAATAGTGTAACACCAAAAATACAATTCAGTAGGGGGTTTTCAAAATACATATATGTTAAATATGCGAAACCGGAGCTACCAATCATTATTAATACGTTCAAATTCGAACGTTTAAACATCAAAAATATAGAATTTTGAATCTATAATGGCTAAACATAGTGTATTTATGACATTCATAGACATAAAATGAGGCTGAATCTTTTCAGATCCAGCCTCTAACCATTCCGTCCGAAAGACATAAGCAAGATAATAGTGCTACAAATTCTTTAATTAACAATTATCAATTAAAAAAACATAAACTTATTCATAACTGATCGTCAGTTATACTCCTTTATTTATTATTTGAATAGAACTGAACTATATAGAAGAGCAGGTATTACCAGTTAAGGTAGCACCTGCGCCCGTTGATGCTGTTACTGTAGCTTTAACGGTCGAAGCCCCCAGTATCGAGATCGTATAAGGCGGCGTAAAGGCTGTAACGCCATTGCCTGCGGTATTTCCTGTCACACTGGTAAACACATTATTGGTAACCTGAACTGCAGTAGAATTATTGGCCATTAAATCTATTGGGACCTTAACGTTTTCAAAAACATTAGACTCTACTAACAGATTGGCCTCCAAACCAGCCTGAATACAACTTTTGCTAACTGTACTGTTAAAGTAATTATTCACGATGTGGACCTTACCGAACCTTACACGGGGCATTCTGGCGACACAGCCCTGTGCCCACCAGCAGCGTGCAAAAGTAATATTCAGATGACCTCTGTCGCCTGTAGCACTGTCACTTGAGCCAATCAGATCTGAAAAACGATGGTCATCAGAACCGCCCGATCCCCCTGCTGTAGGTGCTTTTAAATAAGTGAATTTACAATAGGAAACAGTGATGTAGTCAGATACATTTTTGATATCGAAGTTGCCGTCAACACCATCTCTGAACTCACAATGGTCAACCCATACATTCGTACTCGCATCCAGGGTGACATTATCCCAACCGTCGACATCATACGCACCGGGCCCTTCAAAAATCAGGTTCCTGATAATAATATTAGTACATCTTTTAATATACATAATGCCCGAATTGTCCGCTGTCTGGTCTGCCGAAACGAGCTTCGCTCCTGCTGAGCCAAAAATGGTTTTTCCGGTTTGGTCCTGGAAAGAGATTCTTCCTGCCGAGGGGATGGTGATGGTCCCATTAACCTGGATCATCTTCACACTGGTATTGAGTATTGCAGCTTTTAAGGTAGCATAAGTAGTCACCACGGTTGCCGCAGCTGTACCTCCACCTGTAGTTCCGCCATTTTGTGAGGCCCATCCCTGTGCAGAGCAGGCAGCCGCAACGGCGCTTATCTCATTTACAGATGCCGATGTACCGGCTGCTGAAGAATCCGTTAAATCCCGGCTCTTCTCGCAACTGAAGGTAATACCAGCCATAGCTATTGCCAGGACTGATGAAATAAAATAGTTTGCTTTCATTTTAATGATTTTGCTTTGGTTTAAATTTGGTTAGTTAAGGAGCTGAATTAGTGTTTCGCCTAATTCGATATTGGAATAGTTATATTTCCTATATTAAATTAGAAAACATTAAATTAAAAAAGATATAAATATTCAAATATATTTCTGCAATCGATACCGGCAACGATTGCATAAGAAAAT
>JAATFQ010000242.1 GCA_015655115.1 Sphingobacteriales bacterium | reverse complement strand
TAAAATACTTGTTGAATGCATCTTCGTCAAAACCTTTTAACCCGGGTATCTTCATCAGTAATTATTTGTTGTTTTCAGTTCTGTTTATTGTTTTAATAGGCCTTTAAGAGCTCGCTAACACTCGGTGTTTGGCCTGGAGTTATCATGAGCCTTTATCCATTGTTGGTATAAGTTCTTGAAAATTTCATTGCGCAAAGATGTGAAATAAAACCTGTTCCCATTGGGTTTAGCGTGCCGGGAGAAGTAAAATTAGTGCCAGCGATTTAAAAATGCAGCAGCAATTCTTCCAATTCACAGATCTGCCATTCTACATCTTCAGGTTTTTCTTTATTCAGGGGGTTAAAGAATATGGCTTTAATCCCATAATCCTGTGCACCGCGGATGTCGGCCTCGATGCTGTCGCCAATCATAATACTTTCATGCTTTTGGGCGCCCGCTTTTTGAAGTGCATATTCAAAAATAGCTTTGTCAGGTTTATTTACCCCAACATCTTCAGAGATAATCACATTAGAAAAGTAGGGGTTTAAGTTACAGAGATCCATTTTTGTCAGGGTCGTCTCCTTAAATCCGTTGGATATAATATGGAGTGTATATTTGTTTTGCAGGTAACCAAGTACCCTTTCAGATCCCGCAAAGAGATTTTTCTTCATAGGGCTCATACGCACGTAGTCATCCTCGAACTCCAATGGCACCAAGTCGGGAGGTACACCCAGCTGAATAAAAGTCTGATGAAATCTTTTAGCCCTGAGCGTTTCCTTAGTAATGCGGCCCATATGGTATTCAGCCCACAGCAGCTGATTGTTTTCGGTATAGGTTTCAATAAATTCAGTACATGAAGTTATGCCTATTGAAAGGAGTTCATACTTATGGTACAACTCCGTTAATGTTTCCTGTGCATTTTTATCAAAATCCCAAATGGTATGGTCTAAATCAAAAAAGATATGTTTAATCATTTACTCAATTTAAGGAGGAGGAGCTATTATATTTTATTTCCATAGGCAAGATCGCCGGCGTCGCCCAGGCCTGGTACGATATATGATTTGGTAGTCATCTCTTCGTCTATAGCACCGACCCATAATTTTGCTGCCGGGAAGTTAGCATGTACATGTCTGACCCCTTCTGCACTGGCAATAGCCGCAACTATATGTAATTCTTTAACCTTATACTGTGCAATCAACTCTTTGCAGCATAAAACCATGCTTAAGCCTGTTGCCAGCATAGGATCAGCGATGATAATCACCTTATCTGTAAGGTCGGGCGAGGAAATATAATCTACCTGTATTTCCAGGGGGGCACTGGTATGCGGCTTGCGGTAAGCCGTTATAAAAGCCGATTCGGCACGGTCAAAAATATTAAGCAGGCCTTTCTGCATGGGCAGTCCGGCGCGGAGAATAGTGGCCAGTACGGGTTGTTTCTCCAACTGCCTTGTTTTGGCTATTCCCAATGGTGTCTGCGTTTCTGTATCGATGTAGGTTAGTGTTTTGCTGATTTCCCAGGCAAAATACTCAGCAAGGCGCTCCAGGTTTCTTCGGAAACGCATTGAATCCTGCTGGATATGGTCATCGCGCAGCTCCGCAATGAAAGCGTTGGCGATGGAATCTGTCTTACTCAGGTCTACTATCATCCGGTAAAGATAAAAATTTGGTAAGCAATTCTGTATATAGCCTTCGGCCAACTTTTCCTTTTCCATACTCTGGCAGGGTCTCTTTGTGCCAAATGATATATAAATGCCCTTTTAGAAGTTTAACATTTCTGATTAATGTGCCCCACTTATTTAATATTTCCTCCATGTTGAATGTTCTGTTGCGCTGCAGGATCAGATCGTTGATCGCTATAGGATGTACCAATAGAGAAGTTGTTTTCTCCAGTTGCAGGTCATACCAGAAAAATGGAGTGCAGGTACCTGCTCTAAAGCCTATGGTTTCAGGATAGCCCATTCTGTAGTCCTTCAGTTTATTGTATTTCAGTAGCTGAAGGTAACTGTTGGGCAGTGCAATCTGCCTGGTACAATCCTGATCAATTTCCGGCGAAGGCTTAAGAAAATAGACGGGGCTAATGTTATACTTTTCATGATTGTCTTTAAGGAAAAGCTGCAGCCCATTAATTTTTTTAGTCAGCAGGGTATTATCTCTGGCAGAGGAAGCAAACCTGCTGAAAAAGCTCAGTGTTTGCCTCAGGAGGTTGAATGGTCCTATACCAGTGCTTTTATAGAGGCATACCAGGGGAGTGTATGCGAATCCCGTTTTGCCGAAATAAAGCGTAGGGTACTGTTTGAGGAGCATGTTCTTCAACATTAGTGCCCATCCGTCAATTACGGGAAATTCAAGCATCTTTAATCTGAACTGCAAACTGATCTCGGGGGGATAACAGCCGTCCTCGTCCGGTTTAAAGGGCAGGTATTCTTCATAGCGGCTTACAAAATAAAACGAAGCTGCAAAAACATCGAAGGGCAGACTGCTGTTATCAACTGCAAATGGAACAATCATATCCCCAAAAGAGGTGGTTTTAAAACTCGGTTTGGCAATAGTATGGGAAAGTAGTAAATCTGTATTTTTAAAAAATAGTTCATTTTCTACAGGATGATCTGAATAGGTGATTTTTGGTAGCGCGGAAGACTTGAACTCCGCAAGATTGGAACTAAAGCCAACTTGTGTTTTCAGAATATCATTGAAAATAAAGTTAAAAACATACCTTATTCTCGGTGTTAGCAACGGGACATATACCAGTAGTTTCATGATGCCTATAAATTTAGGATATAATCACGACAAATCAATACACCAATAATTCTTATATTTGATATTCTATGAAATTCCAACTTGTTTCAGACTATAAGCCTACAGGCGATCAGCCTACTGCCATAAAGCAATTGGTGGAGGGAGTAAATAATGATGAACATTATCAGACCCTTCTCGGGGTAACCGGTTCGGGGAAAACTTTTACCGTGGCAAATGTGATACAGCAGACGCAAAAGCCTACGCTAATCCTTAGCCATAATAAAACCCTTGCTGCACAGCTGTATGGGGAGTTTAAGAATTTTTTTCCTGAGAATGCCGTCAACTATTTTGTTTCTTACTATGATTATTACCAGCCTGAGGCTTACATGCCCAGCAGCAACACCTATATTGAGAAGGACTTAAGCATCAATGAAGAGATTGAGAAATTAAGGCTGCGGACAACCTCTGCCCTGATGTCGGGCCGCAGGGATGTCATCGTCGTGTCTTCCATATCCTGTATTTATGGTATGGGAAATCCTGAAGATTTCTCCAGGTCTGTATTCCGCTTTGCCGTGGGTACACGTATTTCAAGGAATTCTTTTTTACACAGCCTTGTAGAAATCCTGTATGCCAGGACGATCAATGATTTTAAGCGCGGTACTTTCAGGGTAAAGGGCGATACGGTTGATATTTTTCCTGCTTACCTGGATAATGCTTACCGGGTATCTTTCTTTGGTGATGATATTGAGGAGCTGAGTGTGATTGATCCTGTTACAGGCAAAACACTGGAAAAACTCGAGGATATGGCCGTTTATCCGGCTAACCTGTTTGTTACACCCAAGGATCGTTTTGCATCATCAATCTGGGGGATACAGGAAGAACTGGAACTGAGAAAAAACCAGTTGATCGGCGACAGGCAATTGCTGGAAGCTAAGAGACTGGAAGAGCGGGTGAATTTCGATATCGAGATGATGAAAGAACTGGGCTATTGCTCGGGAATTGAAAATTACTCGAGGTTTTTCGACGGACGTTCTCCGGGCATGCGCCCCTTCTGTCTGCTGGATTACTTTCCGGACGACTATCTGATGGTTATTGACGAGAGCCATGTTACTGTCCCGCAGATCAGGGCCATGTATGGGGGTGACAGGTCCAGAAAAATGTCGTTGGTCGAGTATGGCTTCCGCCTGCCATCGGCTCTGGATAACAGACCATTGAACTTTGAAGAATTTGAACGCCTTGCACCACAGACGATCTATGTCAGTGCTACGCCGGCCGACTATGAATTACAGAAATCGGAGGGGATTATTGCCGAGCAGGTGATCAGGCCAACTGGTTTATTAGATCCTTTAATTGAAGTTAGACCAGCAGTAAACCAGGTGGATGACCTGCTGGACGAAATAGATAAAACAATAAAAATGGGCGACCGGGTATTGGTCACCACGCTTACCAAGCGGATGGCGGAAGAGCTAACCAAATACATGGACAGGCTGAATATCAAATGCCGTTATATCCACTCAGAAGTGAAAACGCTGGAACGGGTGGAGATCCTGAGGGGACTGCGCCTGGGAGAATTTGACGTGCTGATAGGGATTAACCTGTTACGTGAAGGACTGGATTTACCCGAAGTTTCATTTGTAGCTATTCTTGATGCTGATAAAGAAGGGTTTTTAAGGTCGGAACGTTCACTGATCCAGACCATAGGACGTGCTGCGCGTAACGATAGGGGAAGGGTTATTTTATATGCCGATAAGATCACAGACTCTATGGCGAAGACCATGGAGGAGACCAATCGCCGTCGCGAAAAGCAGATTGAATATAATCTTGAGCATGGTATTACCCCGAAAACAGTAGGGAAAAGCAGAGAGGCAATTCTGGAGCAGACTTCGGTGCTCGACTTTGCGCCTAATGCCGAACGCAACAAAGCGTATGTGGAGGTCGACGAAATAAGTATGGCGGCTGATCCAATTGTACAGTATATGACTAAACCAGAAATGCAGAAGTCTATTGATAAAACGAAGAAAGATATGGCCAAGGCAGCGAAGGATATGGATTTCTTAATGGCAGCACGCTTACGTGACGAAATGTTTGCAATGGAAAAGGTATTTGAAGAGCGGTTTGGTAAACTCAGTTTGAAATAACTGGCAGCCACAAAATAGCAGCAATAGAAAACAGCGATATTTTAAATAACAATGGACGGTAAAAACAGAGCTGATATCTACCCCGGCTTGGAAGTAGATATTATATTAAAAAAAGACCAGCGCAGTGGTAAACTAACAAGAGGCATAGTTGCCAACCTATTGACTTCTTCTGCCTTTCATTCCAGAGGGATAAAAGTCCGCCTTGAAGATGGGCAGATCGGCAGAGTTGCAGAGATTGTTGAGGATTAGGATTAAAAGTATACTTTTGTCATATAAAGATTACAAGTAGACGGTGCAGAGATTGTAATAAACATCCTGATACCGCGTCTAATTATTGAAATATTAAAGAATAAACAAATGGGAATTATTAAATTTCTTTTTATAACTATATTAGTACTTTGGTTGATCCGGCTTATTTTGCGGGTTGTTTTTCCAATGGTACTCAGAAGTGTATTTGGGAAGATGCAGCAGCAGGCGCAGGCTCAGCAAGGCAGGCCTGAAGAGCAATCCTATCGTAAACCTGAAGGATCGATTTCTATTGATTACGTACCACCATCGCAACCCAGAAAAGGAAATGCCGATAAACTGGGCGATTTTGTGGATTATGAAGAGCTGAAATAAACAATTTCAACTAATCGATAAATTTCCTTCTTAATCTGTATCAATTTTATATTTTTGGGATTAGTTTAAATCATAAACAAACCTTAATGAATAATTGGTTAAAAAAGAATGGCATTCATCTGGCCATCATTGCATTTTTTGTAGTTATCTGTTTCATCTATTTTAGTCCGGTGCTGCAGGGTAAGGCTCCGGCACAGGGTGATGTTTTGCAGGCTAAAGCCATGCAGAAAGAAATCATGGACTATAAAGCTATCGATGGCAAAGGGCCGTTGTGGACCAACCAGATGTTTGGTGGCATGCCTGCTTATCAAATATGGGTCCAGTACCCTTTAAATCTAACAACATATGGTATTTCGGTTGTTAAGGATATTTTTCCTGATCCTGTAGGTACCGTTTTGCTTTATCTTTTAGGGGCATATCTGTTGTTTTGCACGCTGAAGATCAACCCCTGGCTTGCTGCGGCAGGCGCAATAGCTTTCGCTTTTACTTCTTACAATTTCATCATCATCGCTGCCGGCCATAGCAATAAGGCACTGGCAATAGGTTTTTTTGCACCTATCCTGGCAGGAATCATTCTGACTCTGAGGGGTAAATACTGGATGGGGGCAAGCCTCACGGCACTGTTCCTGGCTTTAGACATCAGGTCTAACCATATACAGATGACTTATTATTTCCTGCTCGCACTGTTAATTTATATAGGTATCGAAATCTATCATGCTTATAAAGAAGGTAAGCTAAAGGAAATGTCACGTGCATTTGCCTTTTTAGGTGCTGCGGTTTTATTATCAGTAATGGTGAATGCGAGTAACCTATGGACAACGTATGAGTATGGAAAAGAAACCATACGCGGTAAGTCTAACCTGACCATGGACAAAACGGAGCCCGAAAATGGACTTCCTAAAGAATATGCTTATCAATGGAGCCAGGGAATAGGAGAATCACTGACTTTCTTAATTCCTAATTTATATGGTGGCGGAGCAGAACGCCTGGATGCCAAATCGAATGTGGCGAAAGCTATTCAGTCTGTTGGGGCTACGCCAGAGCAGGCTGCTGATTTTGCACAACGCCTCCCTGTATACTGGGGCGATAAACCCTTTACTGCTGGTCCTTATTATTTTGGGGCCATTGTCTGCTTCCTATTTGTCTTCGGATTATTCATTGTAAAAAGCAGGATGAAATGGTGGATCCTCTCTACCACAATCCTGTTCATGCTTTTATCATTTGGTAAAAACATGCCTTTTTTATCTGACCTGTTTTTTGATTATCTGCCGCTCTACAATAAGTTCAGAGCTGTTGAATCTATTCTTGCTGTAGTAGGATTATTGTTCCCGATCTTAGCCTTGCTGGCGCTTAAAGAAGCACAGGAAGGTGTATATGATCAGAAATACCTGGTTAAAAAGCTAAGCTGGTCGGCAGGTATTACAGGAGGATTTGCCTTGCTTGTTGCGGTAATGCCTACTGTATTGTTCAACTTCCGTACTGCAGAGCACCAGCAATTTCTTGATGCTTTAACCCAGTCCTTTCAAAATGACAGGAACATTGCCAACACTGTCGGCAATGCGCTGATCCAGGATCGTGTAGATTTAGCGCGTGCAGATGCCCTGCGTACGCTGGTCTTTGTACTTATCGGTTTTGCCCTTACCTGGGCAATGATCACCAAAAAGATGAGAGCAGAACTAGTCTTCGGTTTACTGGCAGTGGTAATATTAATTGATATGTGGCAGGTTGACAAGCGTTACCTGAACAACCTGAACTTTGTTCCAAAAAGCACATTGAACACACATTATCAGCCAAGAGATGTAGATACTTTCATTTTAGCAGATAAGGATCCTGACTTTAGGGTTTACGATGCCTCGATACCTACATTTACCAGTGCTGATGCTTCTTATTTCCATAAGACAGTGGGTGGAGCACACTCAGCGAGACTAAAGCGCATTCAGGAACTGATAGACCATCAGTTTACAAAAAGTATAAACCAGGATGTCCTGGATATGCTGAACACTAAATATATCATCACCCAGGATCAGCAAAACGGCTCTTATAAAATGCAGCGTAACTCAACGGCTGCAGGCAACGCATGGATTGTAGACAAGGTGCAGTTTGTCCAGAACTCAGATGAGGAGATGAAGGCTATCAGTAGCTTTGATCCTAAAAAAGAGGCTATTGTAGATATGAAGTATAAAAGTGCAATGGATACCACCCGTGCAGGAATTGGCGGCCCTACTGCTTTTATTAAGTTAGATTCTTATCATCCTGAACATCTCGTTTATTCTTACAGTGCACCAAGAGACGTGATTGCTGTCTTCTCGGAGATCTATTATGATAAAGGATGGACAATGCTGATAGATGGTGTAGAAAAGCCTTATTTCAGGGCCGATTATGTGCTGCGCGCTGCACAGCTTGAATCAGGAAACCATAAGGTAGAATTTATCTTCCATCCAAATTCTTACTACACCGGTGAAAAAATATCATTGTTCGGCTCCATACTATTGTTGGCAGGCTTAGGCTTTGCCTTCTATAGCGACAACAAAAAGGGAGATAACAAAAAGAAAAAACTGGCTTAATGAGTAGAGATTACCAGCATGCTATTTGTAACATGGTAGCTATGCTGGTTAAACGGCAATGGTGCCAGTTCTAAATTGAACTGTGCCAGTAAAAATGGTCTTAAGCTATTAATTATCTACTGTTTTACAGAAAGGTCTTAAAGTTTTTGCACCCTGCCGGAAGAAGATCCTTAGAGAAAAACTAAGGATCTTTATTTTCGACGGAAATGTTGTAATGTTTTTGCACCCTGCCTGAAGATGATCCTTAGAGAAAAAACAAGATACCCTTATTTTCGACCTCCTATGTTTTGCGCAGCAAAAGATAGGTAGGCGAAAATAAGGGTATCTTGTTTTTACCCCCAATCTGTTTTATTCATAATACTTTCGTAACACCTTCTTAACCTGTTTCTTGCATATTTGTATACATCAGACAAAGTCATATGGAACAAATGATTATAATAGTATGCATTATCGCCCTGCTGGCATTCTTTTTTAGTCCGTATGAATTGACCATGGAAGAAGATGACGTGTAAAAGAGAAGTAGAAGTTGCCGTAATTTCGGACGTTCATTTGGGCACATACGGCTGTCATGCAAAAGAACTGCTCAAATACCTGAAAAGTATCAAGCCGAAAATGCTGATCCTCAATGGTGATATCATCGACGTTTGGCAATTTAGCAAACGGTATTGGCCCGAAACGCATATGAAAGTAGTCAGGAAGCTGATGAAGTTTGTTGCCGAGGGCGTACCCGTATACTACCTGACCGGCAACCATGACGAACTGCTCCGTAAATTTGCAGACATGCATTTAGGGGCCTTCCATCTCCAGAATAAACTCGTACTCCAACTTGACGGCAATAAAGCGTGGTTTTTTCATGGAGATATCTTCGATGTGACCATGCAGCATTCCAAATGGCTTGCTAAACTGGGAGCTGTAGGTTATGACAGTTTAATCCTGCTCAATAGCTTTGTAAACTGGTGCCTGAAACTAGTTGGACGCGAGAAAATGAGCTTCTCAAAAAAGGTAAAAGCTCAATTTAAAGATGCCGTTAAGTTTATCAACAGTTTCGAACAAACCGCTGCGGAGCTTGCTGCGCAAAACAACTATAAATATGTAGTATGCGGACATATTCATCAACCTGAAATGAGGGAGGTGGACACAGCATATGGCCCGGTTACTTATCTGAACAGCGGCGATTGGGTGGAGAACCTAACAGCACTGGAATATAATGCTAAAGCATGGACGGTCTTTAAGTATGATCAGAAAGATTTTGAGATCGATGAAGTAGAAGAAGGTATTCTCTCTGACGGAGAAGACTTACATAGCAAGCTGGATATCAATATTTTACTGAAAAAGATAAAATTAGAAATTGTCTAACGCATAAAAATTACAGATATTCGGTCAGAATGAAAATACTTTACGCTATTCAGGGTACGGGAAATGGCCACATTAG
This sequence comes from Sphingobacteriales bacterium, assembly GCA_015655115.1. Classification (GTDB taxonomy): domain Bacteria; phylum Bacteroidota; class Bacteroidia; order Sphingobacteriales; family Sphingobacteriaceae; genus Pedobacter. The sequence goes on along the minus strand of JAATFQ010000242.1, from coordinate 15,280 downwards.
TCGTGCACGTGAAATTGTGCCTCTATTGCAGGCGCATGGTGAAGTGGACCTTTTGATCAGCGGGACACAGGCCGATGTCAAACTCAGCCAGCATATCGCCTACCAGCTACACGGATTCAGTTTCATATTCGGAAAAAAAGGAGGTGTTAACCATTATGAAACCTGGAAGTCTATGGACCTGTCCCGTTTCATCAGCGATATGCGCAAGCTGCCCTTAAAGAACTACAACCTTATCCTTAATGATTTTGAGCCGGTAACCGCATGGGCCTGTAAGCTGAAAGGTATTGAAAGTGTCGGACTAAGTCATCAGGCATCCTTCCAGTCGCCCAAAGTGCCTAAAATAAAAAGTGTGAACTGGGCGCAGCTGGTTATGAAATACTATGCTCCGGCAAGCCATTATGTAGGATTTCATTTTAAAGCATACGATGAGTTTATCCATACACCCGTTATCCGTTCCGAGATACGGAATTTGCAGACCAGTAATCTTGGGCATTATACCGTTTATCTTCCTGCGGTAGACGACCAGATCCTGCTGCCGCTATTGAAACAAATACCGGCGGTTAAATGGCAGATATTTTCCAAACATACCAAAGTGCACTTTACCGACCAGAATGTAAGCGTCTGGCCAGTTAACAACGAGCAGTTCAATGCGAGCCTCGCCAGCTGCGCTGGCTTATTTACCGGTGGAGGCTTTGAGGGGCCTTCCGAAGCATTATTCTTAGGTAAAAAACTACTCGTTGCACCAATGAAATTTCAGTATGAGCAGCAATGTAATGCCTTTGCACTCCAGGAGATGGGTTTACCCGTTATCTGGGGACACGATAAAAAATGGCTTCCCATTATTCAAAATTGGGTAGCGCATCCGCAGGAGCATGAATTTCAATTTAAAGATGAAACAGCAGCACTGATTGAAAAAGTAGTCAATCAGTTTGCCAGATAAATTTCTTTACTTTGCCGTTCTATTAAAGGCATGATCAATCAATTCAAAACATTAAATCCCCTTAACCTGCTGCTTTTATTCGCATATACTTTTTTTATGCGGATAGTTATTTTTGTGCGCCCACCCGAGCATCTGAATTTTGAATTCCTGGAGTCGTACACCAAGTTCCTTATTCCGATACCCATAGGGGATGATTTTTCTATTACCCTCAATATTTTTATAGCGGCCATTTTAATCTATATTCAGGCCATTATCTTCAACAGGGTAGTTAACAATCATGGTTTATTAGCCAAACCGGGGTATTTGCCGGCCTTATTATACATTACCGGTGCAAGCCTGTTTGAGCCTTTTTTGGTACTCAGCCCTACGCTGATCTGTAATTTCCTGCTCATTCTCATCATGGATAAGTTACTGCGCATAGGCAAATCGCAAACAGCGATCATGGTCATGTTCGACGTTGGCATATTTATCGCCATTGGCACACTGATCTATTTTCCATTTGTAGTAATGATATTATTGATCTGGTTAAGCCTGCTGCTGTACCGTTCTTTCCACTGGCGCGAATGGGTTTCCGGATTAGTAGGGTTTCTGACTATATTTTTTTTCCTCGCTGTATTTTACTATTGGAACGATAACATCGGCATGTTTTATAAAATATGGCTGCCATTGAAGAATAAGTTTCCTTCTACCTTTAAAATCCAATATGATGATTACCTGGTGCTTGTACCTGTAGGCATAATGATGATACTGGCTATTATTCAGCTCCGTGATAATTTCTTCAGAAGCTTCATCAGTACCAGGAAGGCTTTCCAGATGCTCTTTTTCATGTTTATCATTGCCATACTAAGCTTTTATACCAAACCCAATTTTAAGCTTTACCATTTCTTATTATGTGTACCACCTGGGGCAGTTTTACTTGCCTATTACTTTTCCAATGCTACCAAGCGCTGGTTTTATGAAAGTCTTTTTCTTATTCTGGTACTGGCAATTCAGTTCTTTTTGTTTGTTTAACTTTTTTTAACAAATAGGAGCCTTAAAACTTGGTAAAGATTAATAGATTTGTGACATGAAGTTTGGCGAATCCATGTTGGGAAAGGGAAATGCATAATCTTGTTATAGATATCGGTAATACTAACAGCAAAGTGGCTGTTTTTGACGATAAAGTGCTTGTGTTTTTTCAAAGTTTTGAGCTGCCCGATCAAAGTATTATCGCTGAGCTGATTAGCAGGTATACAATTGTAAATTCGGCTGTTTCCAGCGTAAAACAGGATTTTGCCGAGGTAGTAACCTATTTAAAAGCCAATACAAATTACATTCCGTTTTCTACACAACTGAATACAGGGATAAAAAACTATTATCAGACACTTTCAACATTAGGGCAGGACCGGTGGGCAAAGATCATTGCCGTTCATCATTCTTACCAGCACCAGAATTGTTTGATCATAGATGCAGGAACCTGTATAACATACGACTTGTTAAACAGTGAAGATGCTTATTATGGAGGCAGCATAAGCCCCGGAATAAGTATGCGTTTCAAGGCTTTAAACCATTACACGGGTAAACTACCACTCGTATACTGGAACAGGGACATGCAAAATATCCCTGCAGGCACCGATACTACTACAGCAATGATGAATGGCGTTTTGCAGGGCGTAGTTAATGAAATTGAAGGCTTTATAGCACTAAATAATAAAGATAATATAGACCTGAAGGTAGTTATAACAGGGGGAGATGCGACATTTTTGTTAGAACAATTAAAAAATAGCATCTTTGCGCCTCACATTATACACGATCCCTACTTGGTATTAAGAGGATTAAACGAAGTCATTGCATTTGAATATGTACAAAAAGATTAATTATATAACTGCAGTTTTGGTTCTGCTGACCAGCATTTCTGTAAACGCACAAATTACTACACAATCGCCATACTCGAGGTACGGACTTGGAAATATTAAGGGATCGCTACTTCCGCAGAACAGAGCTATGGGAGGGGTCGCTACCGCTATTAACAGGCCTACACCTTTTAGCAATATCAATATGGAGAACCCTGCTTCCTATGGTGGAATTACACTCACTACCATCGATGTAGGTATGTCATCCAGTTTTGTTACCCTCAAAAAAGGGTCTGAACAGGATAAAAGCTTTAATGCTGCTTTAAGCCATGTGGCCTTCGCTTTCCCTATCACACAACATTCTGCCATGAGCTTCGGACTGATTCCTTACTCACAGGTAGGCTATAACTTTATACAAAAAGGAACGCTTACAGGTTCTACAGGAAACCCTGCCAGCGCAGACGTAAATTACAACTATACCGGTGAAGGCGGTTTAAATAAAGCCTACCTGGGTTACGGTTTTCAGCTTTGGGACCACCTGAGGTTAGGTGCTAATGTAGAGTACCTGTTCGGAAATATTATTGAAAACCGCAATACGGAATTCGTGGATGACCTGTATGCTGTAGCTTCACGCCTGCAGAATAAAAATAGTATCGGCGGGCTCGCTTATTCTTATGGCTTGCAGTATGACATCCGTTTATCATCTAAAATGTCACTGAACTTCGGTTATTCAGGCTCTTCACCCTCTTCTATAAATTCTACGAGTACGTTTATGTCCTCTACCTATACCTTCGACTCCAATGGGGACGACAACGGTACTATCCAGACACTAGACTCTGTTGGAGGGGCTAAAACCAAGCTGAAATTACCATTGGTACATAACTTCGGGATTGCCCTGCAGAAAGATAATAAATGGGTAGTGGGAGCGGACTTCAGGACAGGCAACTGGTCTAAATTAACCATTGGTTCGGTGAACCAGGGTCTGGAGAATGCCTACGGTGGATCTATAGGAGCACAGATTACGCCTGATATTACCTCTATAAACAATTATTTTAAAAGAGTAGATTACCGTTTAGGGTTTTCTTATGATAAAACATATGTTGCGTCTTCGGAAGATATCAAGCAAATGGCTGTGACCTTCGGCGTTGGTTTACCACTCGCAAATGCGCAGAGCAGGGGAACATTTTACAGGCTTAATCTGACAGGTGAAGTAGGTAAAAGAGGAACAACCAACAATGGTCTTTTACAGGAAAACTATGTGAGCCTGCATCTAGGGTTTATGCTGAATGACAAATGGTTCAGACAGTTCAAATTTGACTAATGCGCAGCTCAGGTATACTATCCCGTCTGGTTATATTATACCTGATCACGCTTTTTTTCAGCGCCTGTAATGACGATGACCTGAAAAGGGCAGCTACGATTTCATCGAAAAAAATAACCCTGTCAAAAGACCGGTCAACGGAGGTACAGATTATTTTCAGTGACTCAGCAATAGTTAAGGCCAAAGGAATGGCACCCATCCTGGACCAGGTAAATCCTTCCGTGGGTAGTAAATACCAGGAAATGCCCAGCGGCGTGAAGATCACTTTCTATGATCCTTTTCAGAAGATCACAGGCACGCTTGTCTCTGAATATGCAATAAGAAAAGAGACTGAACAGCTGACAATTTTTAAGAAACATGTTGTCGTGGTAAGGGATGGCCTCACCTTTAATACAGAGGAACTGACGTGGGACCAGCGCAAGCATATGTTTTTTTCCCCTCAGGGCATAGTCACTAAACCGGATGGCACTGTTCTCAATGCTATTAACTTTTCTGCACCGGAAGATTTCAGTATTCTCGATTTTGAGCAGGGATCGGGGCAGACCTATGTAAATGGCGACTTGACGCAGTAATATTTCCGTTTAAATGTGCTGTAAAATCAGGCGCGTTCAGCCTTCGTATTTCCTTGTTTCATAAATACTTATTCAAATACATTTTATTGTTTTCTTTTTTTAGCAAAAGTTGTATCTTGCGCCCTCTTAAAAAAAATATAAATTAATTAATATTATGGGTTTAATGACATTTTTGCGGAATCGCGCAGGCTTTATCTTGGTAGGGGCTATCGGTTTTGCAATTGTTGCATTTTTAGTAGGTGATGCAATTAACGTAGGAAAGCCTTTCTGGGCAGCATCTCAAAAGGTTGTAGGATCTGTTGATGGTGAAGAAATCAGTATTGAAGAGTTTGGTGCTAAAGTAGATCAGAATTTACAGCAGTTCAAACAACAATACGGTGGCAGCGCCAATCCTCAGATGACGGCTATGGCAGTTGATAATGCATGGAATGGCGAACTGGCTACAATTCTATTGAGCAAAGAGTATAACCGTTTAGGCTTAGGTATTTCCGGTGATGAACTGGTTGATCTGTTATATAAAGGTAAAGACCTTAGCCCTTTGGTGGTACAGTATTTCGGTAACCCGAAAACAGGTCAGGTAGACCGCGCAGCTGTAATCACGTCATTAAAACAAAAAGCTTCAAACCCACAGTTGAAACAACAATGGGATCTATTGCAGACAGAAATAGAAAAACAGGCACTGCAACAGAAATATGCCAACTTAATTAAAAATTCTGTTTATGTAACTTCCCTTGAGGCGAATGATGAATATCAGAACAGAAATAAACTGGCTAACTTCAACTATGTAAGTCTTGAATATGCAAGTATCCCTGATGCTAGTGTTAAACCTACAGAATCTGATTTCTCCGATTACTATAACGAAAACAAAAAGAGATTTGATAATCCTGCCGAAACACGCACATTTGATTATGTTTCTTTCAGTATAAACCCTACTAAAGAAGATTCTGCTGCGGTTAAAGCGCAGGTAGAAAAATTAGCGGGCGATTTTAGAGTATCGAAAAGCGATTCTCTGTTTGCTGCAATCAATTCGGATGTTAAAATCCCTTACACATACATTTCAAAAGGAAAGCTTGATCCAAAGATAGACTCAGCAGTATTCTCTTTACCTGCAGGCAGCTTCTACGGACCTGTGTTCTCTGGCAATAGCTACAAAATGGTGAAGATTGCTGACGTACGTTTCTCACCGGATTCTGTTAAAGCCAGTCATATCCTTCTTGATGCTACTAAAATGGGTGGCGCAGATAAAGCGGTTAAATTTGCGGATTCATTAAAAACATTGGTACAGAATGGTGCAAGCTTCTCTGCTCTTGCTAAAATGTACAGCGTTGATGGTTCGAAAGATAAAGGTGGTGAACTGGGTACTTTTGCCCGTGGCCAGATGGTAGCAGAATTTGAAAATGCTGCTTTCAATGGTAAAACCGGAGATCTGAAGGTCGTAACCTCACAATTTGGTGTTCATTTAATCAAAATTGAAAACCAGATCGGTTCTTCTAAAGTAGCTAAACTGGCTTACGTTGAGAAAAACCTTGCTCCAAGCAGCAAAACTAAAGATCAGGCGTATAAAAAAGCATCTAAATTCCTGAGTGAAGTTAAAGGCGATAATTTCGCTGAGACTGCTAAAAAACAAGGTCTCACGCTTGGCGTGGCAGAAAGAATTACTGCAAGCCAGGGTTATGCCCCAGGATTGGATAATCCACGTCAGCTGATCCGTGATGGATATGCCGCAGAAAAAGGCGATGTTCTTGCTGAGGTTTATCAAATGGACAATTCTTATGTAATTGCACATGTAACAGACATCAACCCTAAAGGTCAGTTGTCACTTGAAGCAGTGAAAAAAGATATTACACCAATGGTGATCAATGCTGTGAAAGCTAAAATGCTGACAGAGCGTATTGAGAAAGCTGGTGCATCGAACTTAAACCAGTTAGCACAGAAATTGGGCAGACCAGTTATGCCAGTACAGAACATCGTATTTGCCAATCCAATTGTTCCGGGCGCAGCTCAGGAAAATAAATTGATCGGCAGCGTATTCGGTTCACCAGTCGGCAAATTGTCTAAACCAGTTGACGGCGATCACGGTGTGTATGTTTTCACAGTCAATGGATTCACTAATCCCGCGCCTATAGGCAATACATACAAACAAAAAGAAACTATGCTTCAGGCAGTTGCGCAACGTTCGTTGGGAGCTGCATTCCAGGCTTTACAGGATAAAAGCGATATAAAAGACAATAGGGTGAAATTCTATTAACCTTATTTGTGTAATTTTGAAACCGGGAGCACACAGCTCCCGGTTTTTTTATTTTTATAGAAATGGATATTCAGGAAAATATAGTCAATAAAGTTGCAGCAAGTGGTTTAGTGACACTGAACCTGGAACACTATTATGATCATGGAGAACGTGTAGTGTATGATATTAAGGATAATCTTTTCCACGGACTGATGCTCAGGGAAAAGGATTTCAGGGAATTTATCAAAACGCACGACTGGGCAGCCTATAGCGGAAAAAATGTGGCTGTTATCTGCAGTGCCGATGCAATTGTGCCTACATGGGCATATATGCTCCTGGCTAATAAGATGAAACCTTATGCTAATGAAGTTGTATTCGGAGGATTGGAGGTGCTGGAAACGGTACTGATCACCAAAGCAATACAAAAAATAGACCTTTCGGCCTTCACCGATCAGCGGGTAGTGATCAAAGGCTGTGGTGATATTGATGTCCCGATAGCTGCTTACGTGGAAATTACTAATGTGCTAACACCTGTAGTGAAAAGTATCATGTATGGTGAGCCCTGCTCAACGGTGCCGGTATATAAACGGAAGGATTAATTGTGGATTGCTTTTTGTTTAAACACACGGTATGAGGAAATTATTAGTAATAGCTGTATTTTTAATTACCGTTTCGGGCCTTTCTGCTCAAGAGCTTCCACTGAAAAAAGAACCTGTATTCCAGGCTGGCGAAGTATTGCAATATAAACTTAAATACGGGTTTATTACTGCGGCAGAGGGTACACTGAAAGTGTTAAACTCCGACCTGAAGTTCGGCGACAAGCCTACGTATAAGCTGGTTGTTGATGCGCGTACTTCGGGTACATTTGATATTTTTTATAAAATAAGGGACCATTATGATTCCTATATAGATAAAACTACGCTCACTCCCTACTTCTACCAGGAAAATGTAAGAGAAGCAAGTTATAAACGGCAGGATAAGGCCAGGTTTAGTCAGGATACCCGAAAGGTCGTTTCTAACCGTGGTACATTCACGGCGCCAACAGACCAGACGTTCGACCTGGTATCGGCTTATTATTTTGCACGCAGCCTGGAGATTTCAAAGATGAAAATCGGCGACCAGTTTAAGCTGAATTACTTCCTGGGCGATAATATCCATCAGCTTGAAATAAAATATGTAGGCAAAGAAGTTGTCGATAGTAAGCTTGGAAAAATAAGATGTCTGAAATTCAGCCCCTCTATTGACCCGGGACGAATCTTTAGAAAAGATAGTAAACTGTATCTTTGGATCACAGATGATGGCAACAGAGTGCCTGTAAAGGCTCAGGTCGAAATTATAGTAGGCGCTGTTACTATGGAAATTAAATCGGCTGAAGGATTGAAGTATCCGCTGGCCAAAGAAAAATAATCAAATGATAGAAGTACAAAGCACTCTTATACACGAAGACGTTATCCGCGAAAGCTTCGTATGCAACTTAAACAAATGTAAGGGAATATGTTGCGTTGAGGGTGATTCGGGTGCCCCGCTGGATATAGCTGAAACTGCTATACTGGAAGATATCTACCCCAAAATTAAGCACCTGCTCGCTCCCAAAGGCATTGCCGCTATAGAAGCATTCGGTACCTCTGTAGTTGATGAGGACGGAGACCTGACTACACCATGTGTGGATGGAAATAAAGAATGCGCTTATGTAACTTTTGAGAACGGTATTACAAAATGTGCCATTGAAAAAGCACATGAGCTGGGGCTGGTCGACTGGCAAAAGCCTATTTCATGCCATTTATACCCGATCAGGATCACTCAGTATCCTGAATTTGATGTGCTCAACTATGACAGGTGGCATATCTGTTCTGATGCATGCAGCTTTGGAAGGGAACTGAAAGTACCTGTGTATACATTTTTAAAAGGTCCGCTGATTCGAAAATATGGTGCTGAATGGTACTCTGAGTTAGAAAATAGCGTATCTTCAAACCAACTATAAAACGAACGAGATTTGAAAGGAATAATTCTAGCAGGGGGGAGTGGCACAAGGTTGCATCCTTTAACTCTGGTGATGAGCAAACAGATGATGCCGGTTTATGATAAACCTATGATCTACTATCCACTATCGACTTTAATGCTTGCCGGGATAAAAGAGATATTGATTATTTCCACCCCGCATGACTTACCGAACTTTGAAAAATTATTGGGTGACGGAAGCCGGCTGGGCTGTAAATTTTCTTATGCTGTACAGCATGAACCTAACGGACTTGCTCAGGCTTTTGTTATCGGGGCAGATTTTATTGGTACTGATAAGGTAGCGCTGGTGCTGGGCGATAATATCTTTCATGGTGATGGAATGGCAAAATTATTACAGGCGAGTTCTGATCCTGACGGAGGTGTTGTTTTCGCTTACCGGGTATCTGACCCGGAACGCTATGGGGTTGTGGAGTTTGATGAGAATAATGTCGCCGTCTCTATCGAAGAAAAACCCGTTAGTCCTAAATCTGATTTTGCCGTTCCGGGATTATATTTTTATGATAACAGCGTCGTGGAAATTGCTAAAAATATTAAGCCTTCTCCGCGTGGCGAATATGAAATTACAGATGTCAACAAGGAATATCTTGAACAGGGAAAATTAAAAGTAGGTGTATTGAGCCGCGGTACCGCATGGCTGGATACAGGTACTTTCGCTTCGCTCATGCAAGCCGGACAGTTTGTACATGTAATTGAAGAACGCCAGGGACTAAAGATCGGCTGTATTGAAGAGGTTGCTTATAGAATGGGGTATATTGACAAAGAACAGCTGCATGCCATTGCAGCACCATTGGTTAAAAGTGGATATGGCGCTTACTTATTGAAATTAACCAAATAATCCTCATCTCTATAAACTTATCTTTCGAGAACAAAGAACATATTAACCAGGTTCTGCATGTATTCGCTGCTTTATTTGGATTGTTAAATAATATGCCGGCCCCGTTAACGTTTGTAAGCTTTATATTCCTGATGATTTCATCCTATTAATTAATCAAAAAAGAATGGATTTAATATCGCCCAAACTACCTTATATTGGAGTAGATATTGGAGGCTCACACATTACCGCAGCACACGTAGATGCAACAGACTTTGCGATCGTGAAAAGTTCAATGATCAGAACGCGTGTAGCTTCTACGGAAGATGCTGCAACTATCATTACAGACTGGATAGCAGCGCTTGCTCCCCTTATCGTCAGAGATGGAGATGAGGTAACCCGGATAGGTATCGCAATGCCCGGCCCTTTTGATTATGAAAAGGGTATTTCATTAATGCGTGGAATGAAGAAATATGATTCGTTATATGGCATGAATGTTTTGGATATTCTTGCTGAAAAATTAGATATACCAAAAGACCATATCCTTTTCAGGAACGATGCTGAAGCCTTTTTACATGGCGAACTGGCATCTGGTGCTGTAGTAGGAGAAAAACGTGCTGTAGGTATTACATTGGGTACAGGATTGGGCTCTGCCAGTAACTGCCAGGGAACAACAGTAGATTCAAATCGTGCATTTCTTCCTTTTAAAGATAGCATTGCTGAAGAATATATCTCTACAAGGTGGTTTTCTAACAGGTATAAAGAACTGACAGGGAAAGAAATTAAAAATGTGGAGTCTTTGCTGACATCAGACGATCAGTCTATAAAAGATACCCTGTTTACAGAATTCGGCGAGAACGTAGCTTCTTTTTTAAATACTTTTATTGCTGAAGAAAAACCTGATGTAGTGGTTATCGGAGGCAATATTGCTAAAACATGGGATTACTTTATTCCTGTTGTATTGAAGCACCTGGAAAACAAAGACGTAGTCCTTAAACAAAGTGTCATGTGGGAAGATGCAGCTCTGGTAGGTGCTGCCTTTAGCTGGGCACATCTTTAAAATATATTCCATAAAAAAGCGCGGCCTTCCAAAAGAGGGTCGCGCTTTTTTATGGAATATATTTTAAAGTTTCTTACTGTAATTATAGTCGATAATTACACCATCAACGGATAACAGGTTACCTGAAACTAAGGCTTTTTTGCCCGAAGGCACACTAATCAGCACTGCAGCTTGTAAAGGGGCGATGCTTAATTTAGTCTCTCCCGCCACATTACGTGCAATGAATCGCTGTGCAACCAGGCTGTAAATATCTGATTTGCCTTTTCCACTTATCTTAACAGTAATTGTCTTTTCCACGGGATAAGGATTATAATACAGATAAGATGAGTAGGCCTTTTCCCTGTAAAAATCAGTTGCCAGTAAATCCAGCTGTAATATTCCTTTTATCGTTGTCTCTTTCACTATGCCACCAAAAATCCCGGCATGCCCGCTGCCATAAACACTGAATTGAGAAACTTCCGGGTTTTTACCTGGAACCCACTTCGGCCCGTCACCCTGTGCCACGGGAGCTTTTAAAGATTTATATAAGGTGTCAAATGTAGAGGCTTTAGAAAAACCCTCATATGCAATTACTCCTTTCGTCACTTCCGCAAATTCAGGAATGGTCTGGTGGTCTGCCGGCATATACTGCGGATAAAACAAGCGGGATGCATTTACAGCATTTAACATCCATTTTCCAATCACATTCGCATAAGCTGGCTGGTAACGCACTAGTGGTACCAATGGCCATGCAGCATCAAAAGTGTTCATCAGGAAAGCATATCCTCCATGATCTACCGTGCTGCCCACTGTCCCTGAGATATCCATACCATTCCATTTCCCTGTAAGAAAACCCCATCCTTCCCTGCAAACGGCAGTGCCGTCGAAAGTCCAGTGCAGCATTTTCTGCACGTCAAAATGGGTTCCCTGTTCTGCATTCATTCTTGCAGCCAGATAAGCGCCGAAGGGCATCAGCAACTCATAGGTGGGATTGATCTTTTGATTTTCCAGCGCATGCATCGCACTGACCGCACCTTTCAGGTAACGCGGGTCGCCAAACTTTTTATAGGCAGCGTACAGCACATAGGCATGGCCCGCCGCAGCATCTGGCTGCGCACAGATCTGCGTCCGCATAGGTTTCATCTTTCCGTAATCGAAATACGAATAGTTATAGTCACCATTCAGGACAGAATCTGCTTTATAAAATTGCTCAGCGATCTTACGGGCTATCTGGTCAAAACCAGGTTCCGAAGGATATTTTTCATACACTGCATAAAAAAGCACATTTGGATACACATCGTACCACCAGTCGCGGCCATAGCCTCCGCCCAGTAAAGCTACTTCCGGAGCGGTATTATTCATCATGATGTCCCAGCCGGTATCACTGTTAAAATAATTCTTTAGCATCCTCACGTAGTTTAAGCCTTTCTGATTGCTTTTATCTATACCTACCATGCTTGCGCCCAAAACGGCGCCCATATTGGCTAATGCCTCATGAAACATGCCTTTGTTGACATTTCTGCCTTGTCGCACGTCGCCTATTGCGGTATACATCCCCATAACAGGCTGTTTAAAGTTCTTATAGGTGCTGTCCATCCATACCATCGGCCAGTATTTTCCTTTAGCATTAAAATCATAAACAGTGCTGTCAAATTTCAGGGCCATAGTTCTCCAGTTTATAATTTGAAGGGGCTGCGGTAAATCGGCCATTTCATTTACGCGGGCTAAACTCATCTGCTTCACTTGCGCCTGTGCTATTGAGGCAATAAATAATAAGGAAAGCAGTAATATTGATTTTCGGTTCATAGTTCAGAAATTAAATAGTCAGATGTGATGCTGTCGCTGCAGTTATTTCGGCTTCAGTTTCAGCAGGCAGCAGTGCCGTCATTTCCTTGCCTTTTGAAATAATTTTCTTGGCTACCCAAAATGAACTCAGTTGTAAAACGGCAACAATGATAATTGCGTATCGCAGGGCGATCTCATTAGAAAAACAATAGGCAAGGATTAAAAAAGTACCCGCTCCAGTCAGCCGCCCAATGTATAAGCCGGCTTCATGATTCAGGATATAGGCAAACTCGCTTCTTTTCTCCTTTTTAGTAAGGATATCTATCACGCTGAACTGTATAGGGAAGTACGCGAGATCGAGCAGCGGCTTGGCAAGTAACAGGAACAGCATAAAGAGGATCACCCCTGTTTCATTAAATAATACGCCATTGATCAGCGCCGCAATGGTAAACAGGAGCAGCCCGGTACCAAATACATAAATCCGCTGGTCAGGATTCGTTTTTCTGCCAATGATATACATCAGTACAGCGGCAAAAATTGCACCTACAGATTGTGCCGTGCCCAGTGCGCCTTCTTTTCCCAGTAATAGCATGATCAGCATCGCAGGTGCAGTAACAAGAAAACCCTGTACCAGCCCTTTTAATATGGCTAAAAATAATAACCTGTACCAATAAGGATCGAATTTGAGATACAGGAACTTCTTATTTGTGGGATTCTCAAATTTACCGGTAAAACACATCAGTGACGCACCAATGGTGATTACAAATACTATACCTGTCACAATCTTGTAGGCTAGTTTAGCATCGCCTGTACCGGCATAAAACTCTATAAACCATCCTATAATTACAGGGATTATTACCGCAATAATGGTGTAGAAAAAGGTTTCCAGGCCGTAATAGTAATTCCTGTTTTTATCGTTGGTAATGGCCAGGGGCAGGAAGTCCCGGTTAGCCCAATAGAAACCAAAAGACATCCCCATTACTATCCCCGCTACGCCAATCCCGGCAATATCCAGGGTTTTTAAAGACATCATGATCATCATTGATACTCCGCTTAGCACCATCCCTAAAGAGTATAAAACTTTAATAGGGAACCTGTTCAGCAGCCATCCGTTAATCAGGAAGGTTAAAGGGATACCGGTGTAAATAGTGAGTTGGTAGACGACTACTTTTACCGGGTCATTAGAACTTCGCATTACATATGCGGCTACAAAAATATCAATTACCGGCAACACAATGCTGTAAATCAGATTGGTCAGCGTAAGCACTTTGAAATTATGCGACTGCGATTTGAAATGGCCAACTTCGCTTTTCAGTTTATTCAGCATGATGATAGGTCAAAGAGGATAAAATCCCGGCGATAGAGAATTGGGCACCGCATACAAATTCATCTGCCGCACCGTAATATATAGTTAACTCATCTCCATTGATGGTATGTCCATTCGTAAAAACAACATGCCCGAAGAAACCACTAAGTTCATATTCTGCCAATGGCATCATAATAGGCTCATCAGTACGGGCCAAAACTATTGACGGATCATTGAGGTCAAGTAAAAATGCACCCAGGCAGTACTGGTGTGCTGCATTGGCTCCGTGATAGATTTCCAGCCATCCTTTGGCTGTTTTAATGGGTGCTGCACCGGCGCCTACTCTTGCACCATCCCATTTCCCTTTCCTGGTCCTGATAATGCATTTGTGTTTTCCCCAATGGATGCCGTCGGGCGACTCTGCCAGCCAGATATAATTGCCGCCTAAATCAACGCTGCTGGGACGGTGTAAAGCATAAAATTTACCATTTACTTTTTCTTCAAAAATTGCACAGTCTTTATTGTGGGGCGGAATGATCATGCCTTCATCAGTAAATGTTTTCCAGTCCCTGGTAGTGCGCAGGCCTACGCCAACGCCCTGTTCTGACACGGATGTAAAGCTGAGGTAATAAGTACCCTCTATTAACGCTACTCTGCAGTCTTCGATGCCGAATGCCTGTTGTTCACCTGCGCCCTGCAAAATATCATACCCTTCCGGTTCATAGAAGCTGACACCGTCATCACTGCATAAAAGTCTTAAATGTGATAATGTAGTCAGGTAATCTGCACCTTTATAATTGATCACTCTTGCATCATCGTTATTCAGTTCGGGGTCATCAACAGAAATTTCTATGATCTCTATATCCTTACCTTTTAACACCGGAAAAGAGATCATTCCTTCCTGCTGCTGCGGTCGCTCGGCTACCCGTACCAGTAGCCATGTCTTGTCCTGAAAGGTAAATACACCGGGATTCAGTAAACAGGTAATTGTTAAACCAGCTCTGCTGGGCTGAAGGTCTGCAGGAGAAAGCAGTGGGTTCTGTGAAAATCGTTGGGCCTGATCTGTCATGTTATAAAATTCTAGATAGTTGTTTACCACAACACGTAAAAGTGCCGGGGATTAATTATTTGGAAATGCTGATACTTATTCAGCTGTTTAGTCTTAAATTAATAACCTGGGTTTTGTGTAATCGTACCGGCAGATTTGTCTATTTCGGTTTGCGGTACCGCATACAGGTAATTGTTATCTTTGAAATTTTTGCCTGCAGCAGTTAGTACTGTTTTAGCAAGTTTCCACCTTTTTAGGTCATTGAAGCGCTGACTTTCGTAGCCGAGCTCTACTCTTCTTTCCTGCATCAGCCAGGTCATGATCTGTGCTTTGTCAGTCGAAGCAGTACGGTCTGGAAGTGTGCCTGCCGGCGCAGTGCC
>JAATFQ010000052.1 GCA_015655115.1 Sphingobacteriales bacterium | reverse complement strand
GCGCCAAATATGGTATTAAGTGATGCGCAGAACCATCATCCGGGGATTGACAATTCAGGCCCGTTTTTAATGATGAATCCTTTCAGCAGCCGCTGCTGTCAGCATAATCACGCTGCAGGATGGGTATATTATGCCGAAAACACCTGGATGGCCACTCCAGATAATGGGCTGGCTGTGCAATTATACGCTGAAGGAACAGTAAAGGCAAAGGTAGGCACTGGTGCTGGTATTGAGGTAAGCCTCGACCAGGTAACTAAATATCCTTTTGACGACAAGATCAATATTACTGTAAATACACCAGCATCGGTTTCTTTCCCGTTGTATTTGCGTATTCCTGCATGGTGCAAAAACCCTGTTATTAAAGTAAATAACAAATTGGTTAATGTAAAAGGCATAGCCGGTGGATATATCAGGCTAACCACTTTATGGAAACAGGGAGATCATATCGCTTTACAACTACCTATGGAAATAAAAGTACGCACCTGGGAAAGGAACAAAAACAGTGTAAGCGTAAATTATGGTCCCCTCACCTACTCCTTGAAAATTGAGGAACAGTACATATTAAAAGACAGTAAACAAACTGCCATAGGCGATTCGCAATGGCAGGAAGGTGCCGACCCCAAAAAGTGGCCTTCCTACGAAATACATCCGCAGTCAGCCTGGAATTACGGATTGATTTTAGATAAACAAAATCCTGAGCGCTCATTTACCATAGTGAAGAAACGCTGGCCTAAAGACAATAACCCTTTTATGAATAACAATACGCCAATTGAAATCAAGGCCATGGGCAAACGACTTCCTGCATGGAAAATTGACCAGTACGGATTGGTGGACCTGCTACCTGTGAGCCCCGTTCAGACAGAGGAGCAGGTAACCCCCATAGTACTGGTACCCATGGGAGGTGCGAGATTAAGGATATCGGCTTTCCCGGTAGTGAAATAACTAATGTACCATTTGGAATCTATGCGTCGTTTATCTATACGTCATGTTTCAAATGGTACAAATTATTGGTTTGTTCAGTAATTCATGTTCGTCAATCAGCGAAATATGCTAACTTTTAAGGCGTAACAGTTACTTTTGCAATTTTCTTCACATATAGCTCGTCCACAAGGATGATAATGATAGCAAGTAAGGGCACAGCGAGGATAATTCCAAGCACTCCTGAAAGAGTACCCATAATAACCTGGCTAATAATCGTCAATGCAGGCGGCAGGTTAATCATATGTCTATGAATCAACGGAGTTACAATATTACTTACAACCGTTTGCGATACAATATAGATTAATGCCACAATAATAGCTGTATTTGTGCTTACCGTAAGCGCAAGCAATACCCCAGGAATCATAGCCGCTACAGATCCAAAATTGGGAATAAGCTTAAGCATACCTGTTAATAGGGAAAGGACGAGGGCGCCCGGTATTCCCATTATGGTTAAGCCAATTGCGATTAAAAAGGTAATCAATACCATAGATAACATGGTTCCTTTGAGCCACCCTTTGAGTACAGTGACAATACGGTCAATTACAATAATTGCAACAGGCTTGTTGTCGGGCGGTACAAGCAAAAGGATACCATTTTTATACACCGATGGGTTTGCAGTAAAGAAAACCGCAAGCAGCAAAATCACATAAAGATTACCTAAAATCCCGAAACTGGTACTGAAGAACTGTTGTACGGTAGAAAAGACTTTTTCGGAATTCTGGC
This sequence comes from Sphingobacteriales bacterium, assembly GCA_015655115.1. Classification (GTDB taxonomy): domain Bacteria; phylum Bacteroidota; class Bacteroidia; order Sphingobacteriales; family Sphingobacteriaceae; genus Pedobacter. The sequence goes on along the minus strand of JAATFQ010000052.1, from coordinate 10,631 downwards.
CAGATAGGTAACCTAACACTTTTTGTCCGGTTGGATTCTGGTCAATCTTATTTCTTGCTGTAATAATGGTATTAGGCAAGGTATCTGATAAAACCGACACCTGCGTTTGTATTTTCGTACCCATAAACCACAATAGAACGCCCAGGACAACGAAAGACCCAACAACAGACACAACCATAGATGTGCTCCGGCTAAGGCGTGTACGGCGCTCTATTACATCTCCCAGTCCATGAAAATAAATAGCAATGAGTGATCCCGAAAGGATCATCAGCACCACATTAAAGGCTACTCTGGCGATCAGTATAACCACAACCAGTAAGGCTACGATGGCTACGGTCTGCCATACCTTCTGGATATAGGATAGTTCTTTCTTTATTTTTTCAACAGGTTCTTGTGGATCCATAATGGTGTCATTTTTGAACTGGGTAAATAATTATGCTTTTTTTCCGGCTGCTAACCATAATGTGCAGCAATATAGAAGTATTAATGAAAGTCGAAATTTAGCAAAATTAACCAACAAGTGCCTTAATTACTCATTTAATAGAAATTAACATCTCTAATTTCTAGTCCTTCTTTAATTAAAAGTACTTCTTGCATAGGCAGTTAATTATAATAGAAATTTTAATTATATTTATCAATACTTTTGGACAACATGCAACGTTTATTGTATATAGTTTGATTTACTAGTAAATGATTCTTTATCTTTGATAACAATACGATTCTGTAGCTCAGCTGGTAGAGCATTACACTCTTAATGTAGCGGTCCTGGGTTCGAACCCCAGCGGGATCACAAGATTCAATATCAAAACATATACCCCCTGCAAACGCTATGTTAGCAGGGGGTTTGTCTTTTATTGGTGTCAAAATTCACATCTTTTTTCATATAAATGACTCGTAGTGAAATACGTTTACGTTAAGAATTTTTAAGATGTTTGTGTATAATGCCCATCCCTTTGAGTATGTGGTTATAGGCCGTGTTGTACTAGTTTCGTTGTATCGGTGGGCATAATATGGCTAACAATTTATAAGTCAATTATAGGTCTTATTTAGCCAATGTTTTACGCCCATCCCCAAAATACCCCGTTCCTGTACTTTTTATTTTAAGTATAAATTATATTGTGTTGCTTTGATTTATAACAGTAAATAAATAAGTTGAAAAAGCAAGTAACCATATCGCTTTATTGGAAATGCCAGCTCATCGGATGGTCGTGTGCATCTCTTTACTGGGCTTATCTTGGTTTTTCAGGGGGACGATTTAATATTCTTATTGGCCTGTTTCAATTTTTATCCGATGTTTTCGTATATATATTATTAACCCATTTATACCGTAATTTTTCACTGCGATATAAATGGCAGCTTTTAAACCTAAATCAGCTTTTAAAAAGAGTAATCCCGGCAATATTTTTAATGGGATTTGCTTACTTAGCGGTAACAATAATCAAGACCTATCTTTTCAGATTTTGGCTTAGGCCGGATAATACGCCTACATTCTTTGTTTTTTATCAATTGAATTGGTTGGTGATGCTAATGGCCGGGATCAGATTAATGGCCATTTGGCTCCTGGCTTATCATTTATATCACTATGCACAACGCGAGATCAATATTGCTAAAGAAAATGCCCGACTAGCCGTCATAGCCAAAGATGCGGAGCTTAATAGTTTGTCTGCACAACTTAACCCGCATTTTTTATTCAATTCATTAAATAACATAAAAGCTTTAGTAATTGAGAACCCTAAATCCGCTCGCCGTGCCATAGACCTTTTGTCTGATTTGTTGCGGACTGCGCTTTATAACAGATCTGTTCTATTATCAACTATAGAAGACGAGCTTGCCATTGTAAAAGACTATTTTGAGTTGGAAAAACTACGCTTTGAAGAACATTTGCAATTTTGCATTAATACCGATGATAATTTAAGTAAGGAACTGATCTTGCGCTTTAGCATACAGACACTTATAGAAAATGCCGTAAAACATGGTATCGCTAAACAGAAAAACGGAGGCTTGGTGAGTGTAAAAATAACAGCAGCCGATAACTTCATCAGGATTATTGTTCAAAACCCCGGGAAATTCGATGTAGATATACAAACAGAAGGATTAGGTATTGAAAATTTAAACGAGCGACTGCAATTACAGTACAAAGGCCGGGCTGCATTCCATATTAATAATGAACCGGGCGGAACAGTTTTATCAACCCTGCTTATTCCACGGTCATGAAAAAGATAAAGACCATTATTATAGATGACGAGCGTAATGCGAGGGAAGAGATAAAGCGGTTACTAGATGATTACGATGATTTTGAAATAGCCGGCGAGGCTAAAAATGCAGATGAAGCCAAACTACTGATCGAATTAAGCAAACCGGAACTGCTATTTTTAGATATTCAAATGCCCGAACGTTCAGGATTTGAATTATTAGAATCGCTTGAAAAAGTGCCGCAGGTGATATTTATTACGGCGTTTGATCATTACGCGGTTAAAGCATTTGAAGTAAGTGCCATTGATTATCTGATGAAACCGGTACGTGAAGAGCGCTTTGCTAAAGCTGTAGCGCAAGCAAGATTAAAAATAGCCAATACGGCTACCGAAAGCCGGATTTTTGTTAAGGACCGCCAGCAATACCATTTTATCAACTGGGCTGAGGTTTATTTAATAGAATCGATGGATAATTATGCACGGTTATATGTTGATGATAGAAAGGTGTTCCTGAAAAGTTCGCTCAACCAACTGGAAAAAAAGCTTGACGAGGCTGTTTTTTTTAGGATAAACCGTGCGCAGATCATTAACAGGCATTTCATCGATAAAGTAAGCATAGGTTTAGGCGGACGGATGAAAATAAACCTGAAAACAGGTGGCGTGTTTGAAGTTTCCGAAAGGCAAGCGGTCAAGTTCAAGAATATGGGACGAGCGTAATCAATTTATTTATTAAAATCAAAACAATGACCAGAAAACTCTTCATGGCTTTGCTATGCCTTATTATAGCTAATTGTTGTATAGCGCAACAATTTCGTTTTTCAAAACTAGCTGGTTCCGATAGCGTTGCTATAGCCGCGCAAATGCCGCTATTAGCGAATGATATATTATCGAAGTATAAAAATCAGGATGATCAAAAGACGTATCTCGATAATATATACAGGTTACAAATACTCGCGGGACAGTATTCTGAGGCACGATCAACTATTAATACCCTGCGGCGGCTCGCGGGTACAACCAACCAGCAATACCTTCAGTACGATCTGTTTGCGGAATCTAAATATCAGCAGATGATTAGCAAAACATCTTTTAAAATTGAATATGATCAATTATTCAGAAAGTTATTCAACGACATGAATGATAAAAGTGCTTACCAAAGTTATAGATCGTTCGCTTCAATCAATGGCATTGATGAGTTGAAGAACGATTTTCAAAATTCATTAACTGCTATACAGAATAAAGACAGCATTGATATTACCGATGCTTTATTATTTTGCAGAAATTATTTCGCATTACAGCTTTACCAAAGTATAGAAGCTATTTCGAAACCTTTAATAAAGGCAGATTGCAACAGGCGTTATATTATTGAAGACAGACTTATAAAAACACAAGATGGTGCATTAATCAACGCTGTAGTTGTATTACAAAGAGGTGTCAACTACCCGCAGCCTGCCGTTTTACAGTATACGATTTATGCCGACAGTAGCAATTTGACACGGATCGTTGAACCTGCAGCTTATGGCTATGCTGGTATAATTGCTTACACGAGGGGGAAAGGCTTAAGCCCAGATAAGATTGTCCCATATGAACATGATGGTAAAGATGCCAATGATATCATTGACTGGATTAGCCACCAAACCTGGTGTAATGGTAAAATAGGTATGTACGGCGGCAGTTACAACGGCTTTACGCAGTGGGCTGCTGCAAAATATCACAACCCGGCTCTGAAGACTATCGTTCCCTATGTAGCTGCGATACCAGGGCAAGGTCTGCCCATGGAAAATAATGTGTTTATCAACGCTAATTATGGCTGGGGATTTTACGTTACCGGGAATAAGTACCTGGATAATAAAGTATATAACGACCCCAAACGGTGGCGCAATATCAACTTTAATTGGTACGCCAGTGGTTCGGCTTTTAATAAAATCGACAGCGTTGACGGAACCCCAAACCTACTACTGCATCGCTGGCTTAAACATCCCGATTATGATAAATACTGGCAGGAGCAGGTGCCTTACCAAAAGGACTTTGCCAAAATAAATATACCGGTATTAACATTTGAAGGTTATTACGATGATGGGCAAATCTCCGGGCTGCATTATATGCTGGAACATTTGAAATATAACCCCAAAGCAACCCATTACCTAATCATTGGGCCTTATGACCATTTTGGTACCCAAAGTGGTGGTGTACCGGTATTGCGTGATTATAAAGTCGACCCGGTTGCGTTGATTAACACGAGAGATATTACTTTTCAGTGGATGAATTATATATTAAAAGGAGCAAAAAAGCCGGAAATACTTAAAGATAAAATTAATTATGAAGTGATGGGTGCGAATACCTGGAAGCATGCTCCTTCAATACAAAAAATGGCAGATCACAAGCTAAAGTTATATTTAACAAATTTTAAAAAGGAAAACAATTATAGCCTATCGGCATTAAAGCCTAGTAAAGGGGCCTCAATTAGCCAGATTGTGGATTTTGCTGACCGTAAAACTAGTAATGGCGATTATTATCCCTATCCAATTATAAAAAATGAACTTGACCGAAGCACCGGTTTGTTTTTTATCAGCGAGCCGTTTGAAAAACCAGTAGCCGTTAATGGAATGTTTAGTGGCGAACTTAAAGCTGTTATCAATAAAAAAGATATGGATGTTTGTGTGGTATTGTATGAGTTGAGGCCTGATGGCAAATACTTTGAACTCTCCTACTTTATTGGAAGAGCTAGCTATGCAAAAAATATGAGTAAAAGAGTACTGCTCCGCCCCAGTATCGTTGAATTCATTCCATTTAGCAGAACAAGACTGGTAAGCCGGCAAATGGGTAAGGGAAGCCGTTTAATGGTGGTTGTGGATGTGCTGAAAAATCCATTTTCAGAAATTAATTATGGCACAGGTAAGCTTGTTAGTATCGAAACGATAAAGGATGCAAAAACACCACTTAAAATAGAATGGTTTAATGATAGTTTCATCAATGTTCCTGTTGCAGAGTAAATTATACTTCATTTAAATAGGATAATGCTTTTCAATGCCTTATTTTTTATTATATTAATCTCCTTTTAAGTGGAATAAAGAAATGCCAAAAATGAGGTGGTCAACCTTCTCCAAGAATCTGGGAGACAGTTATGGAAGCGGCATATTTCTCGGTGCCTGCGTCGGCGGTAATTACATCAATACAATGTACTACGTGAGGGAACTGAGGTGAATCAAAATCGAAAACCGTATTAAATACTATTTAAATGCTGATTTCCTGACCAGGTTCGAACTCCAGCGGGATCACGAAAGCCTCACATTTGTGAGGCTTTATTCGTTAATTTTTGACCCTGCTCTGTTCGCTTTCTGCACCATTTGTATTACGTTTCCCCTGACTATCCGGCACTTTACCAAAACGATAACTAAAAGAAAGCACGCCGGTTCTTGTATCACTTATATTTCGATAATCTGCTCTGGTCGAAGCCAGATTATTAATGAGGCCGGCATTCACATAAGAGTGGAAAATATCGTTCACCACCATTTTAACCGTAGTATTAGGAGATAGTTTTTTGGATACCGCAGCATTCATTCTTTTTTGCTCCGCTGCAACAAACTGTACATTTGTTATTTTACTCTGGTAATATCCATCTATTTGTATGATCCAGTCATGACCAGGTTTAAACTGTAGCATTGGCTTTAGGTAAAAGAAGGTTCCTTTCGTGTCCAATGGTCCGGTGTAGAATGCACTGACGGCATGAATGTTGGTTAATTCTCCATAGAAATGAAAGTTGAGCCATTTAAACGGATCAAGGCTGCCATCTACAGAAAGTGACTTAGTAATCGCCTTACCAATATTCCCCGGTCTGCTGTAGTAAATACCATCGACAATCTCAATAGTCTCATTCACCTGATCCTGGGTTTTGCTATAGCTCAAAGTAGTAGTAAAATTGCTTTTATAAGTATGAGAAAGCTCAACCGCATTGGTATACGAAGGCTTCAGAAAGGGATTCCCTACATAGTAAGTGAACTTATCCAGTGGTGATAAGAATGGATTGAGATCCTGGTAATAGGGTCTGTCTACTCTCCTGCCGTAATTAATACTCAATACATTGGTAGCGGTAGTATCCAGTTTATATTGCAGATATAACGTTGGAAACAATCCTGTATAATGACTTTTAAAAGTAGAGTCTGTTCTATACAGGTTTCCCAACTGCCGGCCATTTGAAACAGTGTTCTCCAGCCTTAAGCCTGCCTGTACAGACAACCTGCCAAATTCTCTTGTGGTATTCACATATGCGGCGCTTATATGCTCGCTGTATAAAAAGTGATTGGTCTTTACGTAGTCAGGTATCTTAATCTCATTAATAGTATAAAAATAATCTGCAGTATTGTCTGTTTTAGTATAACTGGTTTTAAGTCCGGTTTCTACTTTAAACCCATTTTCAAAAGGATGACTATAATCAGTTTTAAACGAATAGATATTGATACCTGTAGGTAGATTACCCGTTAGCAAATAGTTACCTTTCAGTGTTCCATCGTTCAGGTAACTTCTGTTATCGAAGGACTGATCAGTATGGTTGTCATAGCGCAGATAGTCTATATCCACAGTTAGCTCCCTCCCGCTTTTATCATACATATGACGATAGTTTAAATTTATACCTGCATTTTTAAAACTGGTTTTTTCTATGTTATCAGCCATTACTGTAGAGTCAGGATCATTTTGTGCATTAGTAAAGCGACTACTAACAGGTGCTTCTTGTTTAGAAATACGATATAAACCAGTTAGTCCTACGCCAATCGTAGTCTTGTCTGACACTTCATAATCCATTCCAACCTTGGCTGTATGATTACTTCCCGTTCTGCGGGTATATGAGTTTTGTAAAAAATTTGATAGTGTCGCGCCATTTATATCTTCAAAGTGGCGGTTAATATCCAGATCATTATAAGTATTTGTAGTACTATACCCGATGTTACCAAACAGGTTCACTTTATTATTACGGTAATTAAAGGTAAAGCTGTTATTTGTACGGCCATATTTGCCCTGGATATAGCTAAGGTTAATTCCTCCGTTAAAGCCTCTTTTTCTATTCTTTTTTGTCCGTATATTAATAATACCGCCATTACCCGCGGCGTCATACCTTGCCGGTGGATTAGTCATCAGTTCAATCTGATCAATAGTTGATGAGGGAAGCGACCGCAAGTAGCCTTCAAGGTCTGCTCCCGAAAGATAAGTAGGCTTGTCGTCAATCAGAATAGTCGCTTCTTTTCCCTTAAGGCTTACCGCTCCGCCTTGCCCGATATTAACTCCTGGTGATTTCTCAAGCACCTCCAGAAGAGTACCTCCGGCATTACTGAGCATTGCATCTACATTAATAATCGTTCTGTCAATCTTCTTTTCTACCAATGCTTTCTGACTAATTATCGCAACTTCCTTCAGGTTCAGCCCACTTTGCTGCAGATAAATTATAGGTAAGGTGGTGTCTGCACTGAATACAATTACATTGCTTTTGTATGGCTGATAACCCATCATGCTGATAAATAACCTGTAGGTACCCCTTTTTAAATTATCAAATTTAAAATTCCCTTCCGGCTCTATAAGGGTGGTTTTAATTAAGGCCGAGTCCAGCGCATTATATAGATAAATGGTATTGCCACCTAAAGATTGGTGCGTATTACCATAGACCTTGCCACTCAATATTAAGCTATTTTGTGCAGTTGCAAAGGTTGCAGTTATACTGCTAATGGTGATCATTAAAGCCGTAATTTTAAATTTGATCTTCATATAATGTAGTTTTTAATTGTATCGTTTATTAAAAGCCTTTACAATATTTAAGGCTTGATGATGAACAAAGGTGTTATCCTTTATTTGCAACTACAGTTAACGGATGGTTAATGAAGAGTTAATGGCCTTCGGTTTTAAAGTAATTGAATGATGAATCGCTTATCTTTGAGTTGACAGATGAATAAGACCCACTATCCTAAGGCCCTTTTAGTTGCATGTATCCTCATTGTAGGAACACTATCTTTCATCCAGTATTACCTGGTCAAGAATACCTACCAGCTTACCAAGGATATATATTATGGAGAGGTGAAAACGCTGATATCACAGATCACAGGTAAATCAGAAATGCTGTCGTTTGCCGAGGAAGCACGGAACAATCTGCGTCATGCTATCCATCAGTATCTGGATAAGAAGATGAGTAAAGCAGAATTTATCCATCAGCTGGAGAAAAGCAATAAAGGTATTAATGATAGTTCGACTGTTTATCTGAATAATATGATGAGTAAAAATCCTGAATTGCATGGCATTATTTACAAATCTCAATTTGATGAAATTTCCTATCAGATAGACGGAAAGCAAGATACATTGCTGAGGGACAGCCAAAAGCCAGTTCTTATTATTGGAAGTGCCTTTAAAACTAAGAATACGATGCTTTTGGATAAAGATCTGACCACCAGCAATGGAGATGAACTACGTATCGTAGTGAGACAGTCGAATTATATCGATGTTTCCAGTTGGGAGAAAGAAGTTTTTAAACGTATGTCTGGCATTTTATTTCTGGCTATTGGTTTAATCCTGGCTGTCATTATCTTGTTTTATCTTATCTTCAGTGCCATGATCAGGCAAAAGAAACTGGCAGAAATAAAAACAGATTTTGCCAACAATATTACTCACGAATTAAAAACTCCATTGAGTTCTGTCAGTTTAATTTTAAAAAGTATCCTTCGAAAAGATGTGCAGGCAAAGTCCAAAGTATTAGAAGAACTGCTGCAATCATTGAGCAGGCAACACGCAAAAATAAGGCATATTGTAGATAGTGTACTGGAGAGCACTATGGTGACAGCAGTAATAGTTGAGATGAAAGAACTGGAAATAACAGACTTTCTTCATGAATACTTCCACGACTTAGCGCTGGCAAATCAACCTTTGGTTGTTGAAATAGAACCGAAACAACAGATAGTACACACTAATGCAGTTGCTGTTGAAAAAATCATTAACATATTTGTAGACAATGCCGTAAAATATAGCGGAACCGGAATCGCTATCCGGGTAAAATCCTATGCAACTAATAACCAATACCATATTGAAGTCAGTGATGATGGACCGGGCATTGCAGTGGAATACCAAGGGCAGATCTATGATAAATTTTATCGGGTACCAGAGTCAAACATACATACAGTTAAAGGTTTAGGGCTTGGCCTGTATTTAGCGAGACAAACGGCAATACAAATTGATGCAGAATTAAGCATAAAAAGTAAACCCGGATCAGGCAGCACATTCATCGTTAGTTTACCGATATGAGTATTAAGATATTAATTGTTGAAGATGATGACGATCTGGGAAATCTGCTGAAACAATACCTGGAATTGAATAATTTCTACGCACACCGTGTATATAATGGCATTGAAGCCAGGGAAGAGCTACATAGAGCATCTTATCATATCCTGATAATTGATGTGATGATGCCGAAAGAGGATGGCTTTACGCTGGCAGAAAAACTGGCTGTAACCTATCCACACTTACCTTTTTTGTTTGTTACTGCACGAAAAATGAAGGAAGATATCATATACGGACTTAAGCTCGGGGCCGACGACTATATCTTAAAGCCTTTTGATGCGGATGAACTTATCCAACGGGTAAGGAACATATTAAGAAGAACACAGAATATGATTCAGGTTGCTGAAGAAATCATTCAAATCGGCATTTATAAATTTGAACCTCATAATTTAACATTATCTGAGACCAAAAGCCAGAGGATACTTACAGAAAAAGAATCCAGCTTGCTTCAGTACCTGTGTCAGCATCAAAATCAGGTAATCAGACGAAACGATATATTAAATCATTTATGGAAAGAATCTGATTTTTTTAATGGGCGTAGTATGGATGTTTTTATCAGCCGACTGAGAAAGTATCTGGCCGGGGATTCAACCATTCATATAGAAAGTATACGGAGTATAGGCTTCCGGTTTTTTATTGACGATTTGAAATAAATGCAATTAATCGTTGACCATCATGATATCCTCCTATCAGAAACCCTCAGGTATGTAGGATTTATATCGAAGATTAATGCTGATCAGATTCTAGTTTTTTCCTTTCAACCAATTAATAGCATTGATTATTTTTAAATCTTTTGTTATATCAATAAAGTTATCTCCTCCTTCTACCAATACATGCGGGCGCACAAAATCTTTATAGACCTTACCATTTCTGTCTGCATCATAATCCACTGCAAGATTAAGTCCTGCTATTGTATTAATTTCAAAACCTTCATTCGCTGTTGTATACCCGGCAGAATTCTCACCAATCAAAACTGCATTCTTTCGTCCAATTGAACTGATTGCTACAACCTCACCAGAACTAGCAGTGCGCCCACTAATGAGCACAACTAAAGGCTTAAGTTCTCTACCAATTGCTAACGGAGGAAGCGTTGAAACCTGATTACTATCTATAAACACATTTCCATTCTTT
>JAATFQ010000146.1 GCA_015655115.1 Sphingobacteriales bacterium | reverse complement strand
GGCTGAAAGCAGCAGCAAGCTCCATTACAAATAAAAAACAATAGATACTTAATGGAACCTGCAAGGCTGAAAGCGGCAGCAAGCTCCATTACAAATAAAAAACAATAGATACTTAATGGAACCTGCAAGGCTGAAAGCGGCAGCAAGCTCCATTACAAATAAAAAACAATAGATACTTAATGGAAAACACAAACAGTGGGCAGGAGTTAGAGGAGCAGGAATTATACGAGCATTTTAATATCGTTGTAGATAAGGGACAGTCTCTGTTGAGAGTGGATAAGTTCCTGATGCAGCGTATGGAAAATGCGTCCAGGAACAGGATTCAAAATGCTATAGAAGCTGGAAATGTTTTGGTAAACAAGGTAACCATAAAAGCCAGTTATAAAGTAAAGCCTTCAGATGAGATTTCTATTGTCTTTCCACATCCGCCACGTGATACAGAAGTTTACCCAGAAGATATTCCTTTAAATATTGTTTACGAAGACAAGGATTTGCTGGTTGTAAACAAGCCAGCGGGTATGGTTGTACACCCCGGTTTTAATAATTATACAGGTACACTTGTTAATGCCCTGGCATTCCATTTTGACCAGTTGCCGCAGTTGCCTGGCAATGAAGGCAGGCCCGGGCTGGTACACAGGATTGATAAAGATACATCCGGTTTATTGCTCATCAGCAAGAACGAGATAACAATGACTAAATTAGCCAAACAGTTTTTTGATCACTCCATTACGCGTAAATATATCGCACTGGCATGGGGCGATATTGAAGAGAATGGTACCGTTTCAGGATATATTGGCAGAAGTGCAAAAAACAGGATCGTAATGGATGTGTATGATGATGAAGAAAAAGGCAAATGGTCGGTAACACATTATTCTGTATTGGAACGTTTAAACTACGTAACTTTAATCAGCTGCCAGTTAGAAACTGGGCGTACCCATCAAATCAGAGCACATATGCAGCACATAGGTCACCCTTTATTCAATGACGCTAACTATGGTGGTGATAAAATACTGAAAGGCACAACCTTCAATAAGTACAAGCAATATGTAGCCAATTGTTTCGAATTGTTGCCGCGTCAGGCTTTACATGCGCAGACATTAGGTTTTATACATCCTACAACAAAAGAATATATGGAGTTTGAAGCGCCATTGCCACCAGATTTCGATGCCGTACTTAACAAATGGAGAAACTATATCGTACAGTCATAACCATCAATGCAACAGGAATATATTTTACATAATGATCAGTTCATTGATATCAATCAACCTATTCTTACGGCCAGAAACCGTGGGTTCAGGTATGGTGATGGACTCTTTGAAACTATGTTAATGTCGGCCGGAAAATTAAGATTCCCCGAACTTCACGCTGATCGCTTACAAGCAGGTATGAGTGCCCTCAAGATGGATGGAGGAGCATTATTTGACGCTTATTTTTTAAAGCAGAAAACTACAGAACTATCTAAAAAGAACAAGCTGAAGGACAATGTCAGGTTCCGTCTTTCCGTTTACCGCAACGGCGATGGGCTATATACTCCTGAAAGCAATAAATCAGCATATATACTTGAGGCCACTGCCATGGAGGGAGGTGGTTATGAACTGAATAAAAAGGGACTCATCATAGATGTCTACGATGAAATTTCCAAGCCTGTTAATAAGCTCTCCAATTATAAAACCAGTAATTCATTACTCTATGTAATGGCTGGCTTATATAAAAAGCAAAACAGACTGGATGAGGCCTTTCTGCTGAACCAGCATGGCTTTTTATGTGAAAGTATCAGTTCAAATATCTTTGTGGTATACGACAAGCAAATATATACACCAGCACTATCTGAAGGCTGTGTAGCTGGCGTAATGCGCAATGCAGTAATGCAAATTGCAAAATCGAATAATATATCGATTATAGAAGCACAGATCAACCCTGAAGTTTTAAAGGAGGCAGATGAAGTATTCATCACCAATGCGACCGGTGGAATACGGTGGGTAATGGGCTATGGGAAGAAACGTTATTTCAATGAAGTAACCAAGTCGCTCGCTACACTTCTGAACGCTGTCTAGCATCGGCAGCATAGCGGGCGAATCAGATAATAAGGGCAAGCGTTATAGCAATACCTATAAACGCATGCCCCTAAGAAATTCATCAACCATCATTCTCTTTTTACCCTCATATTGCACGTCAAGTAACAGAATAAATCCGTCCCTGGCAGCAAACTTGAGGAAAGTTTTACCATCGGTTATAAAGTCCCCTGCTATTGTCTCCTGTCCGATTTCCGTTTCTTCATAATCGGCTTTGAATATTTTTATAGATTTTCCATTTAGCAGGGTAAATGCTGTAGGGTAGGGGCTTAGTCCTCTTATCAGATTATATACCGTTTTCACAGGCTGATTCCAGTCAATTAGGCAAAACTCTTTAAATATTTTTGGCGCATGTTTCAGCTCGGCCGACATAGGCTGTGGCTGCTCCGTATAGTTGTTCTCCTCTACAGCTTTTACCGTTTTAACCAATAAAGCGGCGCCTGTTGCCATCAGCTTATCATGCAGGTCACCGGCAGTATCATCATCAGCAATAGCCACCTTTTCTGCAAAGATCACATCACCGGTATCGATCTCGTGTTTAAGGAAAAAGGTAGTGACACCACTTTCCTTTTCGCCATTAATGATAGCGTGGTTAATAGGTGCTGCCCCACGGTAATGAGGCAATAATGATCCGTGTAAGTTAATAGTGCCTTTTGCAGGCATATCCCATACTACTTCCGGCAGCATCCTGAATGCCACCACAACCTGCAGGTCGGCATTCAAAGACTTCAGTTCTTCAATAAACTCGGGATCTTTCAGTTTTAAGGGCTGTAAAACCTTCAATCCTTTCTCTACGGCATATTTCTTCACCGCACTTTCCTGCAGTTTTTGTCCTCTGCCTGCAGGTTTATCGGCTGCAGTAACTACGCCGATAATATTATAACCTGCTTCAAATAAGGCGTTTAATGAAGCTACAGCAAAATCGGGTGTCCCCATAAAAACTATTTTCATAGATATATGTTTGGTGTTTCAGTATTGTTTATGAGTCATTTGTCGTCATTCTGCCTTAAATCGATTATCCATGTGCATACCGTATGTACATCATAAATAGATCGTGGCTAATGACAATGAAACAAAATAACACAATTTAACGCATATTCTACTTAGATTATATGGTGCAGACGCCAGAAGAGATTAAAGAAATAGGTTTGGTATATGTTACCGACAGTATGCCTGGTGTTTACAGAAAAGGGAAACCCGGCAATTTCTACTATGAAGACCAAAGTGGCAGCCGTATAAAAGACGAGGCTACATTGAATCGTATAAAAGGATTGGTGTTGCCACCGGCATGGACCGATGTGTGGATAGCGGCTAAAAATAATGCTTATTTGCAGGCAACGGGTATAGATGTAGCTAAACGTAAGCAGTATCGATACCATCCTAAATGGACTTCAAGACAATCTGATCAAAAATATTTCAGACTGTTGGAATTTGGAAAAGTGTTGCCAAAGGCGCGGAAAAGAATAGAGAAAGACTTAAGAAGAAAAGAATACGACGAGCAAAAGGTTCTTGCCATATGCGTACAGGTAATGCAAAAAACACTCATTAGGGTAGGGAATGAATCTTATGCCCAGCTTTATGGCAGCTATGGGTTATCCACATTAAAGACCAAACATGCTAAAGTCGATGGAAATACTCTTAAGCTTAAATTTATAGGTAAGAAGGGCGTAAAACAGGAAGTTGCTCTCAATGATAAGAGTTTGGCCAGAATGGTTAAGCACTGCATGGAAATTCCTGGTCAGGATTTGTTTCAGTATTATACTGAAGGCAAAGAACACAGAGGAGTGGATTCTGGCAAAATCAATAATTATATCAGGGAGATTACCGGAAGTGATTTTACGGCGAAGGATTTCAGGACCTGGGGAGGTACTTTAGAGGCTTTAAGGCAACTGGCGATCTGTACCAGTAATTTAGAAGAACAGCTTCCCAAGAAAAAAATTATTGTTAAGGCGCTGGATTGTGTGGCTGGTAAACTTGGTAATACGCGCGCTGTATGTAAAAGTTCTTATGTTTATCCCTTGCTATTGGAGGCTTTTGAGCACGACAAGTTGGCAAAATACCTTAAAAAAGTACATACTTCTCAGCCAGATACAATCCATGCCATGGAAAATGATGAGAAGGTACTTATGAAATTCCTTAAGGAAGCTCAGCGCGATGTGAGGGCGTCTCCTAAATGAAATTCGAATTTGAGAATTAAATGTTCGAAAAAGCCTGTTAAGGAGGATATGGATAAAAATAATTCAAATTGGGTGGTCATGATTTATGACCTACCCACATATATTTGATTATATTATTGATTTTCTTTAGGAGGTGTTTTGATAGGATCTACGGGCTGTTCTTCTCTTTCTTTCTGTTTGGGCGACTTTTTTGAAGTAGCTTCGTCTTTTGTATAGTCTTTATCCTCAGGTTTCTTTACCGCTTTTTCTCCCTTATCAACTTTACCCTTGGGCGTTACCTCTTCAAAGTTGCTTGATGGTTTGTCATTTTTCTTTTTATGTTCTTCGTTCATTGCGAATACGTCTAAGTTTAAGGATACAACAAGTATTTCTTGCGCATTGTTTTGTAATTGCTTAATCCCGGTTCCCAGCTGGTTCTGATTTCTTTTTCAGTTTTGCCTGCAATAATTTGCTCTTTGAGGCTATAGGCACCTGCGAGCTTATCAAAATTCCCCATTTGCCTGCTCAGTTTAAAATTAAAGAAATCTACTTTAACCGGATAAGCATTATACAACTCAATCAGCCATTTAAGATTTAAGACTTTATCCTTTCTAATACTGGATATATCGTAATTCCTTAAATCCAGTCCGTAGCAGACCTGATCCTGGTGCAATGGCGATTCTGACATGCCTTTGATGCTTTTCGGGATGAATGAGAAGCTGTATTTTCCTTTAAGTGCAGGAGCACCCAGTACGGTAAAAGGAAAGACTGTACCGCGGCCCTGGCTGATATATGTGCCTTCAAACAGACAAAGAGTAGGATAAAGCAAAATAGATTGCTGTGTGTTCAGATTAGGAGAAGGTTTTACCGGTAAATCATAAGGTATATCATGGTTATAATTGGCAACTTCAATGATTTCAATTGTGCATT
>JAATFQ010000160.1 GCA_015655115.1 Sphingobacteriales bacterium | reverse complement strand
TCCGGGTATTAGTGACACTACGATAACAAGGTGTTATGTCATATAACGACTGGTGTTAAAACTGGTTCATGCTCAATATCGCGTGTTACCGTTGATAGAGATACTCACGACCGATATATTTATGCCAACTATTATACTGTGCGATTGCCTGCGCTTAAGTTATCGTCTAATGCCAACTTACCTGCCAGTCGTGAAGCTTATTTATAATTTTAAGCAGTTCCTCTCCTTTTTTTGTAGTGGTATAGGCGATCTGCTGTGGTACAGTTTCATTTATTGCTGTTTTATTTAGGAGTTCATCCATTATTAATTCTGACAGCCTTTTAGCTAAAATTTGATCAGAAATAGATGGAAAAGCTTCCTTTAATAGACTGAATTGACGTGTACCCTGTTTTATGCTGTGTAAGATCTGCATTTTCCATCTTGGACTGATATTTCTTAACGTTTCATTTACCTCGCATGTCTTATGTAATACCTGAATATTACATGCATTGCTAGTTCCTTCTTTTAATTTACTTGCCATAATTAAATTATTGATCGGCTCATTTTGGGGTGAGTTATTGTGTCTGATTTCTGTTATAGTTACGTTTGACCAAAAATAAATAATATGAAAACTAATATAGTAAAATCAATCTCCTATTATCTTCTGGTACTATTCTTCGTGGGTAACACAATCAGTTCAGATGCACAAAATACGCAGCAACCTGTTTTTGTGCTGGTTCATGGTGCCTGGCATGGCGGCTGGTGCTGGGAGAAAGTAAGTGAAAAACTCCGTGCTGAAGGTGATCTGGTTTATACACCTACGTTGAGCGGCCTCGGCGAGAACAAAAACATGTTAGATAGTACAATTAATCTTGATACCCATATTGCGGATATCGTGAACCTTATTGTAAACCAAAACCTGCATCATGTAATTCTGGTTGGGCATAGCTATGCTGGAGTAGTAATTTCAGGAGTAGCAGATAGAATTCCTGAACGTCTGGAAAAGCTGGTATATCTTGATGCCATGCTGGCCGAAAACGGGCAGAGTGCACTTTCTTTAAATTTACAAAAAGATCAGGGTTACTTTACAAAAACGGCTATAGATTTTGATCAGGGATTGAGTGTTCCAGCCCCTTCCAGTGAATCTTTCGGATTAACAGACAGCATTGATATTAAGTGGGCAAACGGCCGTTTAACCAGTCATCCTTACAGGACATTTACAGAGCCTTTGGTTTTAAAACATCCCTTTGGCAATCACCTACCCCTTATTTACATTGCTTGTCGGAATCCAGAACTAGCAGTTCTCGAGCAATTTGCGGAGAGAACTAAAAAGAGCAAAACCTGGAAATATTATGAACTTAAAACTGGCCATGACGCAATGATCAGTATGCCTGCCGAGCTTTCATTATTATTATCGACTTTCAAATAACTACAGAATTTACTGGGCTTATTTTATGAACCTTAATTGGAATTAAACGCTTTATTGCAGTTTTTTGTTCTTTTATACTGATCGCTGCTGTCAACTCAACTATGCAGAAGTCTCTCTCATGCAGGTTTTATAGAAGAGAGGAACGCTTTAATCTAAATTATCCGTTTTTGGCTCCTTTTAAAAGTTTCGGGCTATTGAACTTGTGTACAATGATAGAAATTTGTGACATAAAGCTATAATGATTCACTGTTCACCTGAGTTATCATTTAAGCTAAAATAATTTTTTAATTAACAAGTGGATTTATATCCGCCACTGTTTTCACTTCAAATTTATCGTCGCTATTCAAGGGTAAAAGCTTAGAAACGTCAATCCTTATCAGGACTTCCCACTTATGTATAATTGAATGTGAGGTTTTTTAGTATTATCAAAAAATGGTGAAATAATGATAGAACAACCTTGTGCTACTCAATTATCCATACAGTGATATTATCAAACAGCGATTCTGAACTGTCAGTAGGCAGTCAGCAGATTAGCTTATACCCCATTCCCCGTACATTGATGATTTCTACTGCAGGATCCTGTTTTAAATGTTTGCGCAATTTGGTAATAAATACATCCATGGTGCGTGTATTAAAAAAGCTGTCATCGCCCCAAAGGGTGATCAGTGCCTCTTTCCTTTCCAATAAACCGTTTTTATGCTCGTAAAGCATCTTGAGCAGCTGGGTTTCGCGATGTGAAAGCTTAAATTCCACCTCGCCATATTGCAGGGTTTGTTTATGCGGGACAAATTGGTATTCGCCAATAATAAACCTATTTTCACCAGCCGTGGATTTAACGTCACTTCTTTTAATGAGTTCATTAATTCTTAAATACAGTTCTTCCAGGCTGAAGGGCTTTTTAAGGTAATCATTTCCACCACTATGATACCCTTCAATTACGTCATTCGTGGCTGTACGGGAAGTAAGAAACAGGACAGGAACCTGTGATTCCAAAGCCCGAATCTGTTTGACTAATGTAAAGCCGTCGGTATGAGGTAGCATCACATCTACAATACATAGATCATAAAGCTGATTTTGAAATAAACTAAACGCCTTTTTCCCATCCGCCGCATGTACAACCGCGTAACCAAGCTGCTCAAGGCTTTCCTGGATGACCTTGGCAATAAATGGTTCATCTTCGACTAGTAAAAGGTTCAGTTTGCCCATTAGCTTAAAGGCAATTTGATCGTAAAGATACTTCCTGATGGCATGTTGTTTATTACGGTGACCTCCCCTTTATGATGCTGAATCACCTGTCTGACATAACTCAGGCCCAGTCCAAAGCCTTTTACATCATGCAGATTGCCCTGCGGTACCCTAAAAAACTGCTCAAACACCGCTAGATGATATTCCTCAGGGATACCGATGCCATTGTCAGTAACGTTTATTACAGCCTGCTTTGCTGATACAATTACATCGATGGTTATTCTCGGGGTAGCAGTAGTATATTTAAACGCATTATCAATCAGGTTAATTAAGACATTTCTCAAGCTTGATGTATCACCAGTAATCCAGGGTGCTACGTCTGGTAACCTCGATTCAATCATTGCATAATTACTTTCTGACTGCGATTTTAAGTCGTAAATGGCTGTTACAACCAGATCATTAAGATTAATTTTAGTCCAGTTAGTTGCATCATTTTTGATCAGCTGGCTATTATTTAATATTTGACTCGTCAACTTGCTCAATTTGTCAGCCTGATAAGTAATAATATCCAGGTATTCGTACGTTGTTTCCGGGCGATGTTTAAAAGATTTTAATGCTTCTGCAGTAATTTTAATTGAAGAGATGGGAGTATTCAATTCGTGAGTCATATTACTGATAAAAGCTTCTTTAAGCTGAGCTAGTTTTTGCTGTGAAAACAGAATTCTAATTGTGTAGGCAAAGCAACCAATGGTAATAAAAATCAATAAGAGCGAAGATATAATGACCCACTTGATCTTTCTAAAAAAATAGGTATATGGATTTTCAAAGCCAGCGTAAACAAAATCATTCTTATAAGGCTTCCGAAAGTTGGTGTTGACCTGTTTGGTCAAAAATAGATCAGCTTTCTTTTGGGGATTAAGTATAAACCCGGCATCAATATTCCTGGCAGCTAATTCGCGCCTGAAAAGTATCTTTATTTCCTGTGGATTCATTCTACTGCCATTGAAAACTTTTTGCAGGCTATCGCCAAGCATTTGGGTATAATAGTAAACTGTACCTTGTTTTAAGTCCCGTTTTAATATCCGATCACCAAAGTGCTCGATCATGTATGCTTTTGCTTTGGGAGTAATGTGATCCAATTTTTCTTTGAAGTCCTGTAAACCAAATTGGGACTTCCTTTTTATATCTTCCCTAAACTTAGGGTGGGCATCCTGCGTATAGAATACAGTCGTACTATCCCGGTTTTTATGGTCAGCTGTGATGATGATGAGTGAAGTATCTGCCAACCAACCCTTAAAGCGCTTGACGATCTGATCCTGCCGCTGATCAGTTTCCTTTGCCACCGCACTGGTTAATGCTTCATTAATATCATGGTCAAATGCCTTCACCGTTATCTTATAGCTCTGGTAATTCCAAAATAGTTGCAAGCCTACAATACCAGTAACGCAAAGCGACATGAGCAAAAGTATAAGCAGTATATGCTTTTTCATTCTTGTAAAATTACGATAATGGCTCAAAGAAAAATAGGCATTAACACTAATTAACTTTGGTTAACCTGCCTTAACACGCAAGGGTCGTTTTCGAGTCTACTTTTGATAAAAAACACCATGAAAAATATACTTTATCTATTATTCTTTTTTGCAGCGCAAACGACATACGCACAGTTAAAAAATGGCGCTAATGTGCCAGATATGCAGTTCAGCACCCTGCTAAATGCACCTGTAAATTCCATTAGCTTGAAGCAGCTAAAAGGCAAGATTGTTTTGATTGAATTTTGGGCAACCTGGTGCGGCTCATGCCTTGTGGCAATGCCTCACTTAAAAACCCTGCAAGCTAAGTACCCAAAAACTTTACAAGTAATCGCAGTAACAGATGAAACCGAAAAACGTGCGGGTTTGTACATTAAGGCTAAACCAGCGAACTTCTGGTTTGCGGTTGATACAGGCAGAAAGGTAGCTGAGGTCTTTCCGCACCAATTGATTCCACATTCGATCCTTATTGGTGAGGACGGTAAATTAATTGCAGCCACTGATCCGGAAGCGATTACCGAAAAGGTGATGGACAGTTTAATAAGCAAGCAGCAAGTACATTTACCGGAAAAAAAAGATAACTTAGTCAGTCACGACGCCCTGATAAAACAAAGCTTTTCTGCTACCGACTCTGTTCAATACCGGTTCATGATGCAACCAGAGATTAAAGGTGGTCCGGGATTGAGCACTACCTGGATGGATAACAAAACTTTTAGCGGACGCAGGTTAACTTGTATTAACTTGCCTTTGACAACGCTTTATATGCTGGCTAATGGCAGTTTTTCCTATGGTAGGACCATAGATGAAACAAAGAGTGATAAAAATGCACCTGTTTATTGTTTGGACCTCATCGTTAAAAGCGGTATAGATCTTTTGCCTGCGCTTCAAAAAGAACTAGCTAAACGCTTTGACCTGCAAGCTAAAGTAACACCGATGATTAAGGATGTTCAGGTACTGCGAATTACCGATCCGGCAAAGTTTCAAACAATAACTAGGAATTCTTCCGGCATACGTACCTATTATTCAAGGCATGGTGAGATCGACCAGGCAGCGATCACTATGGCGGACTTTGCCGATTTCCTCGAAAATTATGGCATCGGGAAACTAGTTGTTGACGAGACTGGTAGCAAAGACAAATTTGATATTAAATTTTCTTACCAGCCCGAGAACCCGAGAAGTTTACTGGATATCTTATCTGGAATGGGGTTAGGTTTAAATATAGATCAGCGTCCGGTTAATATGCTGGTTTTGTATAAGAAGTGAGCATTAGCATTGAAGAGAAAAAAGGTTTTTTTTACGAACAGATTTAGTCTGATATAAATAACCAGATTAGAAAGATGCCAGACATTACTAACGAGCTATCTTTGAACCAAATACTTTGATATTTAATATACATTTATGCAAATGAAGCCAACCGATCTCACGATAAGTAAACAAAATAATTACACTATGTCGGCATATTGATAATTCGATTATTGTTTTTCACTGAGGGCTGCCTCCAAAACAGCTCTATTGTTTTCGCCCCATATCTCCAAACTGATAATCAAAGGCAACAGACTACTTCCCAGAGCTGTTAGTTGATATTCAACTTTAGGAATTTTAGTATCGTAAGAAAATTTATCTACGAACCCATGTTGCACCAATTCGTTTAATTGCTTGGTCATTACTCGCCTGTCTACTGCCATTTTCTTCTGTAGTGCTCCCGGCCTTTTTACCTCCTCTGAAATATAATAGATCAGCATCAGTTTCCACTTTCCGTTCAAAAGTTCCTTAAATACGTGCAGGCCACAATCCATCCTAATAGGAATTTTCTTTTTGTACATCGTTTAGTCAATCAATTGTCAAAGCAAATAAGCACAAATTTGTGCGTACTTGCTGTAATGTAAGTAATGAAATAAGTTTGTCTCAAATTATAAATATAGACAATGATCAAATTTACATTTTTAGTACAAAAACTACCAGGCATGAGCCTTGAAGAATTTGTGGATTATCACAAAAATCAACACGCTCCTTTATTCTGTTCCATCCCTGAGGTAGAACTTTACGTTAGAAAGTATGTAGTTAACCACCCTATAGTAGCTGAAGGTTTTCCTAAGCCTTTATATGATGCTGTAGTAGAAATCTCGTTTGACTCCTTTGAGGATTTCAATACCTTCTTCACATCAGAAAATTATTTAACAAAGGTGCATCCGGATGAGCCCAAATTTTTTGATACTTCAAACTATATTGCAATGGCAACCAATGAAACAATCATCAAAGCTGGTGCATAATTAATAACCTTATCGATAACGCGAATTAACCTAATAGGTTGATGCGCGTTATCGATTTACTGGATCACGCATTAGAGGCGCTTTCAGCACCACACTTTCTATAGATGCATTGGCTTTGATCGGTGCTGAATCTACCGCCTGGGTGTGGCCAGATACCATGCCGCTGTCTACACATAAGGCAAGTACTTTGTTGAACAATGTTTCAAACAGAGAGGCCGGATAAAGCTGCCTTGTTCTGCTAATTGTTGAGTGCCATGATAACTATCTAAGTGAACACTACCAATATCCAAAAGCGTTTTAAAACGTGAACTCCCTATATTTATGAAAGCAGCTATTTAAGCATTACCAACTTAAATAATTAGGTTGTTTAAATTAGGTATAACCTTTTGTTTTTTGAGTTCATCGAACAGATCAAAAAACATTTTTTCGGTTTCTATATACTCGTGAAAACCTAATCTTCTTGCTTTACTACCATCAGAGAAAAAGTCATAGTCCCATGAAAACACAAAGTCACCAAATTCCCACGACGATACACTTTCGTAGCTGTATTTTTCTAATTTGTATTTCTGCTGCATGCTTTCCCAAACAGACACCTTATCGCTCATGATCGTTTGTAAGGGCATGTGCAATGGCGGAGCTACTTCCATTTCAAAATAATTCGCAATTTTGGGCCATAAGTCGTTCCAGCGAATTAAATCACCATTGGTAATGTTAAAAGCTTGATTAGCACATTGAATATTTGTTGCAGCCCAAACAGTTGCCTTAGCAAGTAAGCCAGAATCAGTGATATCCATTAATCTGTCATAAGCGCCAGGCTTTCCAGGAAAACGAAGAGGCAGTCCAAGTTCCTTAGATATGGTTGCATAAACAGCGATAACCAAGACTAGGTTCATAGGATTTCCTAAGGCAGACCCGCCTACTACTGATGGTCTCAATGCAGACCATGTCCAATTTTTACCAACCTGTTGCTTTTCCAGGAACTGCTGTTGGTCAACGTTAAACTCCGGCGGCATGTGTCCACCGTCATTTTCCTTAGCAGGAGTTTTAAACGGCCCATAATGAGCGCCATATACCTTATATCCCTGCATCAGGCTGATATGTTCTAAATTATCAGCAATACCTTCGATAATATTGACAACATTGACAAGCATTGTTAAATTAGGCTCAATCAGTTCAGCCCAAGTCGGTTTATCCTGATAAGCTGCATAAAAAATATGTGTAACGTCAGTTAGAGGAAGTAATTTTTTTTTGCAATCCTCTGTATTCAGCAAATCCACGCAGATATAATTTGTCTTACTGGTGTTCTTGCCGCCCCGGCGTGACAGGCCGATGATATTCCAATCATCTAATTCTTCAAGATAAGTAATAAGATTACTACCAATCACACCATTTGCACCAACTACAAGTGCTATTTTATTATTTTTCATTGTTTTTAGTTTATTATAAATTAGCATTATCAACGTAGTCCAAAACAATCATGTCTGCCAGTATTGGTTTGACGGAGCAGACTGAGTGTGTGAACACTTCTGCGTATCCAATAACAATCATAGCCAGTAGGCGTTACACCCGTTGCTTTAATGATGCTATCCTTAACACTTTTAATCCATTTCCGCTCCTCATTTTAGGTAAATGATATTGACAATTCCATTGTTTACCATGAGCAGCAGCTTCGTGTCCTCTCTTTACAATTTCCCGAGCCAAGTCAGGGTACCTGTCTACAGCTTAGCCCACCATAAATGACATTGCCTTTATTTGGTGTTTATCAAGAAGATCTAATAGTCTTGGTATGCCTTCCTGTATTCCATAGTCGAAATAGGAATTGGTAGCCAGGTCAGGAAAACCTTTTTCAATTGGATCTGGTATCAAGCCCGAAGCACCAGTAATTTGTTGACCCCCGGCTTCAAATTGTATGAAATTGAGATAGCAAGCCTTGCATTCCCCGGCCAAAAAGTGGAGATAGCCTGATTCGTATCTGGAAGTGAATCTAAAACGTCACTTTTAGAATGGGCAGCATTTGGATTAATTGCCATTGCAGCTGCCCCTAATGACCCTGTAGCTATAAATTTTCTTCTATTCATAATATTAAAATTGATGTATCAAAGATGGACAGAAGAAATGCGCTCTTTTTTGTAAAAAACTATGTTAATTTTGTAATAATCTATGAAAAGATATAAGCAATTTGCACCCGTTCTAATTTCTGACTTTGAAGTGGCAGATTGGATTCATCCTTTACACAACCATAATCATTATGAGTTAATTTATATTAAAAGTGGAAGAGGTAACCACATTATTAATTCCAAATCAATTAAATACAATGACGGTTGTGTTTTTCTATTAGGGCCGGAAGAAGAGCACTATTTTGAAATAGAGAGAATAACACACTTTGTATATTTAAAATTTACTGATTTATATATTCATCAGGAGGGAGGTATATTTAATTCAGGTCTTCGTCATTTAGAATATTTAATTAAAAGCAGGGAAACACATTTATCTGGTTTTGTTTTTAATGGTGAAGATCAAGTTACTATAAGTCGGATTTTTGAGGTCATCATATCAATGAAAAAAGAAGTGCTGCGAAATGAAGACCTTATATGGATGCAAGTGCTAACGCTGGCTCATATGCTACAACGCAACATGCCAGAGATCACAATAAACGAACATAGAACAAAAGATATGCAGGCAGTATTCTGTTATATTCATAAGTACATATACTATCCTGAAAAGTTAAAAGCGCAGATTATGGCTGAACATTTCAAATTTACGAAGGATTATATGGGGCAGTACTTTAAAAAAAATACGGGTATGACTATAAGAGACTATGTAAGTAGTTACAGAGTAAGTTTGATAAGGAAAAGAATCAGTAGCGGTAAATTTGGCTTAAAGCAAATCGCTTTAGAATTTGGTCTTACGGATGAAAGCCACGTCAGTAAGCTACTTAAACAAAAACGAGTTGATTAGAAGCAAAAACGGATTCTCTCTTTATCATTAGTACAGGAAGGTCAGCCAGATGCCCTTAAAAGAAGAAAGGGACAATGACCTATGGCCACTGTCCCTTATCTAAACGCTCTCGTATATTAAAGCGTTCTAAATCGCCAAATATTATAATTTCTGCGCTCAGAAAACATGATCTATAGGTGATCATACTTTAGAAGTTATTCAACAGTCTTACCTCTAGTGGTTCTGAAAACAATTCCTCTCCTGATTTTACAAAATGAGTCATATGGTCATTTGATAAGTGCTTATCTAATGCTTCCTTGCTTTCCCAGGTTTCTACAAAGAAATAGGTATTACTTTTAGCTGTTTCCTGGAAAACTTCATAAGAAATGCATCCTTCTTCCTTTTGTGTAATTGGGACCAAGCTTTTCATTAGGGTTTCAGTTTCTTTTACTTTTTCTGGTTTTGCTACAACTTTAGCTACAACTTTCAACATATCAGTCTTCGATTCTTTTATTGCTAAATTTATAATTTATTATGTATTCATGATGCGTCAGGACCTGTTACTGGTACTGATGATTCTCATGCGATCATTTATTATATGCTCGCTTTATTCAAAGTATTCAGATCGTCGCTATCTAAAATTATATTAGGAGCTTGGGTTAGTATAGCCAACTGTTGCTTTGAGGTTGCACTAACAACCGGCGCAACTACAGCTGGCTGCTTTAGCAGCCACGCCAGTGCAATGGCAGCAGGTTGTGCACCATGTTTTTCTGAGACCTGATCCAATGCGGCCAGAATACCTAAACCCTTTTCGTTCAGATATTGATTTGCACCACCACCACGCGGGCTTTTACCTAGGTCAGCAGCTGAGCGGTATTTGCCAGTTAAGAATCCCGAAGCCAGTGAATAGTATGGCAGCACCGACAAGTTATATTTGCTGGTAATGGGCGAGTAAGTATCCTCGAATTCAGCTCTTTCGACCAAATTATAATGTATCTGGTAGACTTCATATGCAGGGATTCCCTGTATATGAGCATATTCCATTGAGGAAATAAGATTTTTAACGCTCAGATTTGATGCGCCTATGTGCCTCACTTTTCCTTCCTTTACCAATTGTGCATGTGCTTCCATGGTTTCATCAACCGGAGTTTTCCCGTCATCTATATGGGTATAATACAAGTCGATATAATCTGTCTGCAGGCGAGCTAATGATTTTTCAACGGAATCGATAATATTTTTCTTACTGATATCGGCTGGCCTATCATTGTTTTCATAACCAACTTTTGTAGCCAGAACGATATCCTGACGGTTACCCCGTTGCTTTAACCAATTACCAATAATTGTTTCCGATTCACCGCCGGTATTGCCTGGTACCCAATAGGAATAAGTATCCGCCGTATCAATAAAATTAAAGTTAGCGTCTACAAAACCGTCCAAAATTTCAAAGGACTCTTTCTCATTCAATGTCCACCCGAACACATTTCCACCGAGATTGATCGGAGCTACTTGTAATGCTGTTGTGCCTAATTTCACTTTTTCCATTTTGACTGCCTTATTTGTTTATTCTTCAAAATTGCTTTATTTTTGACTAAATAGCAGTGTAATACTGATAAAATGTCTAATTATTCAATAATGTTGAACAAATGATTCAATCCCTTAAAAGAACCTTTGATATACTTGAATATATCGCTGCTAATGGTAATCTTGTTCGCGTAATTGATATCGCTCAGGCTTTGGGACTTCAAAAAACGACAGTTCATAATTTTCTATCTGGACTAAAGGAATTAGGCTATGTAGAACAGGATGAGCTGACTCCCCGGTACAGGATTGCAGCTAAGATAAATCAATTGGATTTTTCCGATACTCCATACTATGAATTACGGAACAATTTGAAGCCGGTCATGGAGAGGCTGACAGTTGAAAGTAATGAAACCTCCTTTATGGCCATTCAAATGGGTAGTTACTTTCGTTACGAGTGGATTTGTCAACCGAGTAGATCATTGCGTATTATGCTTGAACTCGGCAGAGAATACGAGATGAGGCATACGGCCATTGGTAAGGTCTTTATGGCCTATTCCCCACATCTTACCAATAATATATATAAAGGTCTAACCGCGAATGAAATTATCGCACAGGATAAGGAGATGCAAGAGATACTAGTAAAGGGTTACGCTTTAGATTTGGAAGAATATGAAAAAGAGCTGAATTGTGTTGCAATCCCTTATTTTTATAAAAATAGGCTTATCTCTGTTATTGGACTATCCGGTCCTGCGCACAGATTTGACAAAAATAAAATGGAAACAATGGTTGAAACCTTCAAAGGTCTCATTTAGTATTTAAATCTGACATAAAGTTAAGTGTAATTGAGTCGGTGATTATGTTGATAATTTGTTAAATATCACTTCTTTGCTAGTAATTTGCATTATCACTATTCCCTCGTTAATTGACAATCAATCAGGCTTAAAATATTAGGGTTCTATCCGTTATTATATCTTCTTGAAATTCATTTTTATGACTGAATTATCATAAGCTCATTCCATAATTCAAATTAGATTTTTAGTTTTTGATGATTGGTTACAAATTGGGAGGGCCCAATAATAATGCTGTGATGACAATAAATTTGAACAGTAACATGATAATATATTTTATTGATAACGCCTAAAGTCATAATATTATACTGGCGCAATGGAGCACCTCCTTTAATATTACTCATCTTCTGTTTAAAAGCTTAAGCCTTTACTTTCATGCTGTATTGAAATTGATCACGAACCAGCAATTTTAAAATTGCTGACGTATACCTGTGCACCTGGTTTAGATGTAAAAGGGCCACTGATATAAAAATATCTGGCTGCCTGGGGCTGAAAAAGCATTGTGTCTGCCAGTTTAGTGTCATCCAAATACACAGCCATTTGATTACCGCTTACTACCAGCCTAACATGCAGTGGGCGGTTAGCTGTCGCTGAAAGATCAAACTTCGTATTTGCCTCCTTTTTTAGATCGTAGTTACCAATGTTAACAGCGTCCGCATCATAATAATGCAGCTGAACAAAAGCCCCGCCGTTGCTGATATATTCCCTGGCGGCATTGTCTTTCACAAAACCAAAAGAAACCGGGGAAATATCTTTAATTTGTTCTGCCTGAGCCAGTATATCAAACTCAAAAGTAAAGCTCTTAGGCAGAGGAACAGCCCTATTAAGTTTATAGGTTATGTTATCTTGAAGTAATAGCCATTTACCCTGCTGGCCGTTAGGGCGGGCAATCGTCGCCGCACCGTTTGTTTTAATGCTTCGAGGGGTTGCACCAATTTCATACTTAGAGAAATCTTCGTTAAAATCAATATTTTGCGCTGCCGCCTGAAATATAGAAAGGCTGCTAAAGAGAATAAGCAACCTGGTGATCAAAATATGTTTTTTCATGATATAAAGAGATTAAAGGTTAAAGTAAAAAATCAATTATAGGGTGCTGAAAATTTCCCCTCTGTAACGGTAACGAAATCATCACCGCCAACCAGTTTTAGTTTGCCGGAAAACGTCCCTTTCACGCCCCAGTCAGATAAGCTGGTAATGGTCAGCGTAAAATTTGTGCCTTCACTCGTTCCGCCATTGTAGCCGGTGGTACTTACGATCTTTCCATCTTTCATGTTCTGTAAATAATATTTTCCATGCAGCGATAGGGCCGTAGTACCTGAAACAGCGTATGTCTTTTCTTTTGCCCCTTCCGGAACAGTCAGATCGATGCCGAATCCCTTGATCATGTCCTGTTTTTCCCACCCGCCAATCACCACAAAATGTACAGTGTCGGAAGCAGGTTTATCATTGGCGTTGACCCGATAATTGAATTCATAATATTGCCCGTTTAGCTTACAGGTAAGAAAATTTTCGGTATCGTGGGAAGCGCCTCCGCCGTTTTTACTACAGGCTGATAACCCGACTATAGTCAGGACGAGCATGGCAAGGCATGCGCATTGCGGCCATGATATTGTTTTTTTCATTGTAACTGATGTAGATCTGGTAAATATCTGCTGAAGTTTGATTTGCTCCGACTTCAGCAGATATTTGGTATACCGGCAGTTCCGCCATGCATTGATGAACATTTATTTAAGTTTAACAGATATCTCCCCGTCGTCCATGCCATCGATATTCTTTTCAGCGAATACATCAGGTGAGGATTTTTGCAAGGCTTTGAGAATATCGGAAGTAGAACCTGCGTGGTACAGCGTAATAGAAGATCCTGAAGCGCTGTATTTCATCTTGGTGCTTTCTACACCCTTTGCCGTTTGCAGCTTCTCATTCAGACTTTTCAGAGTTGCAAAGTCAACGCCGCTAAGTTTAACGGTTGTTTTTGTTGCTGATGCTGCCCCGTCTTTCTTTTTACCGAATAAACCAAGTATTTTATCGCCGGTGCTTTTTGTCCGGTCTGCGGTGTGACCGGCCCGGTCAGCTTTGTTGGTTGCCCTGTCGATTTTGTCCAGGATTGCTTGTGCCCTGGTCGTTGTGAAGCTGAATAATATCAGCGCCGCACACATGATCATGATCTTTTTCATAGTTCGTTTTGATTAATGATAGATAGAACGCAAAATTATCCATTGACTATTGCATATGAAATCCCCTGATTTGTGGTTTTTTTTCTACTGATTTTTAGGTATTTTAATGCCATAATTATCAATACTATAGTTCCTTTAAGTTTTTAGGCTGATATTTGAAATTACCTGCCGGGCTAATTCGCATAGTGCCGGTATATCTATGTTAATTTGAATGAAGAAAATATATCTGATCCTTATTTACCTGCTTATTACGTTAAGCACTTTTGCGCAGCAGCAAATACCGCTAAATGAAAAACGGCACCTGGACAGTTTGGAAAAAGTTCTGCGGACAAATAGCCCGGATAGCGCAAAGGCTAATGCTAACTTCTCCCTGGTAGAATACTGGAAATTCAAGGATACGGTAAAAAGCAAAATGTATTTGCTGCGTGGTAAACAACTTGCCGAAAAGTACCCTTACTTCAAGGCCCTGGCCATTTTTTATGAAGGGCAGTACTATTTCAACGGGAATACGGTTAAAGCGGCTGCGGCCTTTAAAAAAGCGGAGGCGGCATTATCGGCGTTTCAAACTCCAAAAGCATATGGCAAACGCTCAGCCGCCTGGTTCAACTATGCTTTAATGTGCAAGGATGCTAAAGGATACGAGTTTGTAACTCGTATCATTCTTGAAAAAGCACTGCCCCTTGCAGAAAAATCGGGCGACAAGGTTATGCTTGCGCATTTCTATACGCAGCTTTCCACGCTGCTGATGAACAATTACCAGTTTGCTAAGGCAGCCATATATAATCAAAAGGCCATCGAGCTGCTGAAAAACGAAGACCCGCATTCAACCAATCTTTTGTTTGCGTACTTAAACGGCGTAAGTATCTATTGTTATGATGAAAAACCCGAAAAAGCAAAGCCCTTATTACAAAAGGCAAAAGCATTATTAATACCATATCCCGAATCTGTTAATTATCCTTTATATTATTATAACGAGGCTTTATACTATACAACCATTAAAGCATTTGATCAAGCACTGGCAAGTGCTGAAAAAGGAAAGGTCTTATCCAAAAGATATAATCAAAGGCAATTATACCAGCAATTCTTTTTCAGGCAGTACGATGTTTATGTTCGGCAAAGGGCTTACACCAAAGCACTAGTGATATTGCTGGATATTGTTAAGGATGGAACGCTCATGACAACCATTAATGACAGGGCGACTATCTATGGTGAACTGGCTAAAACCAGCAAAAACCTAAACGATTACAAAGCGGCTTACTCTTGGATGAATAAGTATCAGATACTGATAGATAGCATCCACCAAGACCAAACTCTGGTTAAAATCAATGAACTGGAAACTAAATACCGCACTGCAAAAAACCAGCAAAAGATCGCTGCTTTACAAGCGCAGAATAAACAGTCTGCCTTAAAAGCGAAGAACGAACATTTGTATAACTGGTTATTAGGCATAGGCTGTTTATCACTATTGATCACCCTCACACTGGTGATCCTGAACGCTAACAATAACCGGAAGCTGTCTGTTCAAAAGGAGATCAACTACCAGCAGCAACTTCGTGACCTGGAGCAGAAGCAACAGCTGAAAGTAACTAAGGCCATGCTGGATGGCGAAGAGCACGAACGGGAGCGCGTTGCCCGCGACCTGCATGACGGCCTGGGCGGTATGCTGGCCGGTGTGAAAATAGGTTTATCGGGCTGGTCAAACAATAACTCCGACCTATCTGAGGACAAAGGTCTGAACCGCATCATTGGCCAACTGGATTCTTCTGTCTCGGAGTTGAGACGTATCGCCCGTAATCTGCTGCCGGAAACGTTGCTTAAGTTTGGACTGGAAGTGGCGTTGAAAGACTTGTGTGAGTTTTATATGAGGGACGGCTTGCATATTGATTTTCAGGCTTTTCAAATCCAAAAAGATATCCCCTTGAGTGTTCAGCTTAATATTTACCGGATCGTTCAGGAGCTGATGTCGAATGCTGTTAAACATGCCCGGGCATCGAATATTATGTTACAGTGCAGCCAGAATGATCATGTCTTTTTTATCACTTTTGAAGATGATGGCCGCGGTTTTGACACCGCTGTCCTGGAAAATAAGAAAGGCATGGGATTGGATAACCTGAAAAACAGGATCACGTTTTTAAAAGGAAAGTTCGAGCTAAAATCTGTGCTCAGCGAGGGAACTATCATTAATATAGAGCTTAACACAAGCGTTGATGGCTAAATTACTAACTGCTATAGTTGACGATCATCCAATAGTGATCGAAGGATTAAAGGTTCTGCTTCAGAATGAGGAAAACCTGGAAATTGTAGGTGGTTTCTATAGCGGCTCAGCTATTTTGACTTACATCAGCACAAATCAAGTTGACCTTATTCTCCTCGATATTACGCTGCCTGATATCAATGGCATTGAGCTGTGTCAACATATAAAAGAAGCATCTATTTCAACTGTCGTCCTCATCTTAAGCAACCATACCGAAAGGAGTATTATTATGCAGACGATTCAAAACGGAGCAAGCGGCTATTTGCTTAAAAATAGTTCTATTGATGAATTACGGCATTGCATCTCAGAAGCCGTTAAAGGCAACATCTGCTACAGTAAAGAGGTAATGGAAATTATCAGCAGGCCCTCTAAAAATCACATACAGGGCATGCCGCGCCTTACGCGCCGGGAAAAGGAAATTCTGGCCTTAATCGCAGCAGGTAAAACCAGCCAGGTGATCGGCCAGGAATTATTTCTGAGCCCGCTAACCATTGATACGCACCGTAAAAACCTGATCCAGAAATTTGGCGTGAAAAATGTTGCTGAACTGATCATGGCTGCTACACAACAGCAAATACTTTAGACTAACCGGACGTTCAGATCGTGCGCAGCAGGGCATTACGTATGCCCGGGTGCTCATGGCTTATCAGTTTAAACTGAGCGTATAATGTAAGTCGTCGTTTTTGACGGGATGCCAGCCATCCGTCAGATCCAGCGTCCAGCCATCGCCCTCTAAATGCCGGGTAGCCATATCCAATTGGCCAC
This sequence comes from Sphingobacteriales bacterium, assembly GCA_015655115.1. Lineage (GTDB taxonomy): Bacteria > Bacteroidota > Bacteroidia > Sphingobacteriales > Sphingobacteriaceae > Pedobacter. Next base: position 9,826 of record JAATFQ010000160.1, on the reverse strand, counting down.
TTACTGGTACGCTCACGATGTGCCACTCTTTGAGCAACATTCCGCCTTTGTTTACTTTGAGGTGCCCCCAGTTATCTTTAACCTCACCCGTTGGGTAGATTGTGCCGTAAGTGCCCAAGTCAAAAAGCGTGTTGGGGTTGAAGATCACGCTCATTTTGACCAGTGTAATGCGCAGCACCGGCCTTTGCGTAAAAGTTTCGGTATAGGCGGCCACAGTTTGAAGACGAATGATTTCTTTTTGCTGTTCGGATGATCGGATAAAAGCCCCGCGATAGATCGATTCGTCCGGCGTGTTGCTAGCTGTGACATGGTAATAGCGGCTGATCAGATCCGGGAGATTAGCATTGGAGTTGATCTGCTGTGTCCAGTGCTTCTCTTTTTCCTGTAAGAGGAGGCCATAGACTGGCCCCGTTAAATAGGCAAAGGAACGGATCAGCGATTTTCGGCTGCCGGCCGTATCGATCTGGGCATAAAGGTGCGGGCGCAGATCGCTGCGGCCAAGCGATGCGCCTGTGTATTCGGCCAGCCCTTCGTTCATTTCCAGGATACGTTCATTGGCAAACGTCTTGGGAAACAATCGTTCTCGTTTTTGACGGAAAGTCAAGGCATTAGCCAGGTCCGTTTGTCTGCGGTTGACCGGTTTTTGCAGTGCCGTTTTAAGCGCCTGCAGCTCCAAAAAGAAAAATATGCGGCCCTCCATGGTACTCAAATGATCGGCGGTTGGGCTTTTACCGGGGAATCCGATCTGTTCCTGGATGCGGTGAAAAGATTCATGTAACAGCAAGTTAATCCGTTCATTGCGGTCTTCAGGCAAAGGCCATAATAGCACAGACCAGGTGCGGCCGCCCCAATGAATGGCCGTATTGGCAACCATGACATCTTTTGGCAGCGAGCCGGTGTATATCCCGCCTTCGGGTTTCAGTATTCCCGCGCTGTCGGGCATATTGGCATAGGTAAACCGGCTTTGCTGATCGACAAAGAGCACCGGGCCGTAGAGCGGCGCTTTCCATAGCTGTTGTTTTTGGGCGGCGGCCTCGGCTTCTTTGAAATAGGATGCAGCTAAAGGCACCTGTGCACCAGCGGTACTGGCAATGGACAATAAGCAGATCAATAGCTTTTTCATAGCACCAAAATAATGGCTTGTCATGAGCGGGTGCCTGGCTATTATACCAACGGTCGTAAATTTTATACGAGCGGTAAGACGGCTTTGGCTGATGATGCGTACTTTAGGCTATGCGTAAAGTTTTGGTGCATGCGGGTTTTTGGCTGGTGTTCTTCCTGATGTGGGACCGGCTGCTGTATTTTTATGTGAATAACGAATGGAACCGCCTTTATTTTTCGGCCCTGGATACCGGACTCATTATGCTGGCCTTTTATGCGCTGTATGCTTATTTGATGCCCGAGTATTTCAGGCGAAAGAGCTTGGGCAGATTGATCATACTGTCGGTTTTGCTGGTATTGGTATTGGCGGGCCTGGCTGCGTGGATCATGGGTTTGCTGCTGCAAAATATGATTGTGCCCATTCATTTTGATTTCAGCTGGACATACAAGGACATGCAGTATAACCGGTTGTTCATGGCATTTCTGGGTGTGCTGGCTGGCATCTTTGTTAAACTGGCACTGGACCGTTTTGAGTTGCGGCGCAGTTTAGCGACGCTGGAAAAAGAACGCAGCGCGGCGGAATTGACCTATTTAAAAGCCCAGCTGAACCCGCATTTCCTGTTCAATTCGCTCAATAGTTTGTACAGCCAATTGGAACTGGGAACGGGAGATCCCAAGCACACTTTGTCGGCATTAGCCGATATGCTACGCTACCAGTTGTATGATTCAGGACAGGACTGGACCCCTTTAAATAAGGAGCTGGCTTATGTGGCTGATTATATCGCATTGCAAAAGCTGCGGCTGGATAATTGCGCGGTCACTTATGTCGTAGCTGGTGATAAAGAAAAGCAGGAAATCGCACCGCTGCTCCTGATCACCTTTGTAGAAAATGCGTTCAAGCACGTTTCCGATAATTTGACTGAAAACTTTATTGATATCCATGTCCGGATTAGTGAAGGTAAACTCGATTTCAATTGCCGGAATAGCTATGAAGCTAGTGCCACAGGAAAGGGCATTGGCCTGGACAACGTGCGTAAGCGTTTGTCGATGATTTATGGTGAGCGCCAGCAATTGCGGATCAAGGAAGAGAATAATATTTACGAGGTAGAATTATCGCTATGCTTAAAGTCCTGATCGTTGATGATGAACCCCTGGCGCGGCAGCAACTCGAAGCCTATGTCAGCCGCCTGCCCTTCCTGCAATTGGCAGGGGCAGCACGTAACACGGTAGTGGCGAACAGTATTTTGCAAAGCACACCGGTCGACCTGATCTTTTTGGATATCCAGATGCCGCAAACGAGTGGAATTGAGTTTTTAAAAAGTCAGGAGGTCATACAACAAGTCATCCTGGTCACAGCTTTTCCGGAATACGCGATCGAGGGTTTTGAGCTGGCAGTCACCGATTATTTATTGAAGCCGGTGACTTTTGAGCGTTTCGCCAAGGCCTGTGAACGGGCTTTGGCCAATGTCAGCGGCCATGCTGCGGTGAGCTTATTAAAGCAGCAGCCCGGCTATTTATATGTCAGACATGATCAGCGCCTGCAAAAAATCCGCATCGCCGATATCCTGTTTATAGAAGCGATGGCCAACTATGTGCATATTATTTTAGAGGATCAAAAGTACACAGTCTATTCCAGCTTAAAGGGTTTGGAAGCTCAACTGCCTGCGGACGCTTTTGTCCTGACCCATCGGTCTTACTTAGCGGCTGTAGCTCATATTGATAGGATCGGGCAGGCGGAAGTCTTAATTCGTGAACATCGCCTGCCGCTCAGCCGTTCTCAGCGGAAACTCGTGCAGTCGCTTATTCTTTAAAAATCGTCATCGGGGGATTGTATGTCTTAATGAAATAGTAGCCCCAAAAGCTGTTAATGTTTAATGAACCGCCGTATGCCGAATGGCATGTGCAGTGTGAGGGGACAGGTAATTAACTATTAAAATCAGATCTTCCAAAAATTGGTTTGATCTTCGTACATCCGGAGTATTAACCGGAATTTATATACGTAACAATTAATTAACATACGTAGGTTACATTTGTCTAACGTAATTCTTTGTTCATCTTATTTGTTAGTATTTTATGGTGCAGCCTCAATTCAGAAACGAAGGGTTAGAAGATTTGATAACTTTTGACCAGGTTTACAACCAGTATCATCGGGTTATTTATTCAAATATTTTTAAGCTGATTAAAGATCATGCTATCGCGGAGGACATTTTGCAGGACGTTTTTTTTGCATTATGGGAAAACAGGGATAAAATTAATGATGAACGCCCGGTTTCTGCCTGGCTGTTTGTGGTGAGTTACAATAAATCGATTTCATACCTTAAAAAGAAGGTAAAAGAAAGCCTCAAATACGTAGAGAACTATAAATCTTATGAATCCGTAGCTGAAGAAATCTTCCCTGATAAGGTGTTGATTGAAGCTCAGCTAAATATACTGGAAGATGCGGTAAATGCCCTCTCACCACAAAGACAAAAAGTTTTCAGGCTCTGCAGATTTGAAGGTAAATCGCAAAAGGAAACGGCCATAATCCTTGGTCTCTCTACTGAATCTGTTAAAGATTACTTGAAGCAATCAAAATATTTTATCCAGGAATATGTATCATCGAAATACGCTGCAGATAGCATTGCCGGCATTTCTATTATTTTTATCCTGTCAAACCTATAGGAACTCCACCGCCTGAATGTTTATTGAGTTGATGTAAACTTAATGTTTTGATAATGTAGCAGCGCACCCCCAAATCCCGCATCTGCAGTATTTATAAACAGATGAACGAACTACAAAAGCTTATTGATAAATTTTGGTCAAAGAAACTTTCTCCAAAGGAGCAGGTGAAATTGTCTGAGCTGCTCAATGAAGATACAGGAACACTTAAGGACAAACTGGAGGACGAGTACAAAACTAGTTTGGTTCATGAACCTCATCTGGTTGTTGAAAAGCGCTTTAAGGACATACTGACGCAACTACATCTCAGGATTGAAAATGCGGAGCAGTCATCACCTGCAAAAATAGTTTCCTTGTACCGGCCAATGAAATGGATAGCGGCATTGCTGATCCTGACCCTGGGATCTGGTCTCTATTTTTATCAGAAAGATAAGGCCCCTCAACCTGCAATAGCGAGTAGGCCCGCAGCAAAGACATTGAGGGTGCTCCAACAGGAGTTTAATACGGGAAAATACGAAATGGTAGTTAAACTTTCTGATGGGTCTGCGGTTACTGTTCAACCCGGTAGTTCTATCAGTTATTATAAGCCTTTTGTGAATATCAACAGGAGTATTAGCCTGAATGGTGAAGCAACATTTACAGTGGCAAAAGATAAATTACATCCATTTATTGTTACTGCCCGTGGATTTACGACTACAGCACTGGGTACAAAATTTACGGTAAGCACAAAGCTTTCTGATCATGTGGTAATTAAACTGATGGAAGGAAAGGTAGTAATTAAGAACGGTCAAACCAGCGGCATGACGATGAAGGACGTCTACCTGTCTGCAGGACAGCAGTTATCTATTAATACCCGGTTAAAGCGGCCAAGGGTAACCAGCTTTATAAAAGCGAAAGAAGTGGTGCTAAAGAAAGCTGTAGAGCTGCCGAAAGCAGCATTAGTTTTTAAAGAAGATACCTTGAACTATGTATTCAGCAAACTGGCCAGCCGGTACAAAATTCAAATCAGGTACGAAGGCATAGCGCCTGAAGATATGAAGAAATTATTCTTTACGGGAACATTTGACCCTGCAGAAACCCTGGATGGGATATTACCTGCAATATGTAATATGAACGATTTAAATTTTAAACGGACGTTAGATACCGTCATCATCAGCAAACAAAAATAACAGGAACATAACAGGCTTTTAGCCCATACAGGATGCCATTAATGATGGCAAAGGGAAGCTATTTGCTCAATTTTAATCACAATATGCAAACAAACACACTAAAAAAGAGAATGATCAGGCGTATTAAAAGTGCCCTGGCAACCATTGTGGTAGCAATGGCCTGCCTGAGTGCGCAGGCGCAGCAAACCAGTTCTATTAAAGGGACGGTGGTTGATGAAAAAGGTGTAACCCTCCCCGGGGTGTCGGTCCTTATTGTAGATGTTGCTACAAAAAAGCCTGAAAGCACGATGACAAATGACCAGGGGATTTTTGTGTTCAGAAATCTGGCACAGGGCAGCAGGTATGACTTTTCATTTAGTTATATCGGTTATGAAAAGCAGGTTTCGCAAGGCTTTTTAATCAATGCGGGAAATAATAATTCTATACTGATACGGATGAAACCGGCCTCTTCGGGACTAAATGAGGTTGTGGTAGTGGGGTATGGAAGCCAGCAAAAAACGAAGATTACAGGTGCAATATCGCAGGTAAAATCTGAGGAATTGAACAAATATTCGGGCAGTAATTTTGCCCAGCAACTGACAGGAAAAGCAGCTGGTGTGGTAATCAACGATGTATCTGCTCAACCGGGCACTGATCCGCAGATTGTGATCAGGGGAATTGGTACGCTAACTGCGGGTATAAGTCCGCTGGTAGTAGTTGACGGCTTTCCCTTGTCTGAAGGAAGCTCATTAAACGCGGTAAATCCGCAGGATATTGCGACTGTAGACATCCTGAAGGATCCGGCATCAGCGGCTATATACGGATCAAGGGCAGCTAACGGGGTAATTCTGATTACTACCAAACAAGGCAGGGCAGATAAGAATACGGTATCATTTGATTACTATACCGGTATCCAGCAACGTTCGGACAAGGTTAAATTATTAGATGCTTACCAGTATGCGCAGATCAGTACTGAAGCAAGGGATATGGGATATGTATCAAGAAATCCCGCAACACGCAGCATTACGGATGATTATATTACCAGGGTATCAAAAGGCGCGAATAAAAGGGACCTGAGGTTAAATTATGTGCAACCTTACCTGGACAATGTACAGGGGTTAACAAATACAGACTGGCTGGACGAGATTTTTAGAACGGCCCCGATAAGCAGTTATAATGTTGCGGTTTCGGGCGGCAACGAGAAATCGAAGTATTACTTTTCAGGAAACTATTTTGATCAGCAGGGTATAGTGGAAGAGACGGGCCTGAAAAGATATACCATGTCATTTAAGTTTGATACCAAACTATCTAAATACTTTGATGCGGGTGTAAATATCAATCCGAGTTATAATAGCCAGAAAATTTTTGTAAATGACAACAACCGGAGCAATGATGCAATTGCGGCGGCGATGATCATGTATCCTTTTTTCAGTGCACGTAATCCTGATGGTTCATTGGCTATCAGTAAGCAGATTTTGGCTAATACCGCTGAAGATGGTGCCCTTGGGGAAAACCCTGTGGCTATCCTGGAAAAGGTAAAGAACAACAGGAATCTGTTCAGGACTTTTGGAAACGCGTATGTAAACTTTAAACCTCTGGAAGGAGTTACCTTTAAGTCTTTGCTGGGTGGAGATTATAGCAATACGTATAACGACTACTTTTCGCCCTCTGACGTTGGTGAATACCGTACGGCGGCACCTAAGCCGGCTACAGCAAGTGAAACTAAAGGGAATGTAATTAACTATCTCTGGGAAAATACCCTTACAGTGCACAAGACTTTTGGTAAACATGATATCAATTTTCTGGCAGGTACTACTTTTCAAAAGGAATCTGGCACAAGTACTTTAGTAGCGGGCACCGGAATTCCTGATAACAATATTGACAACATTGGCGGCGCTTCATCTTATTCTGTAACAGCGCTGAGGTACATATGGACACAACTTTCGTATCTGACAAGGGTACAATATGCGTATGCAGACAAATACCTGTTTTCGGCAGCAATCAGGCGTGATGGCTCATCACGTTTTGGTCAGGATGCGAAGTGGGGAAACTTTCCATCTGTTACAGGCGGATGGATTTTGAGCAGGGAAGACTTTTTTCCTAAGAATAACTGGATTGACCTGCTTAAGTTAAGGGCTACGTATGGTAAGGCAGGTAATAACCAGATTGGAAATTACAGCTCTTTTGCACTGACAAATCCCCTGAATTACATCAGCGGATCTACGCTGCTGCCTGGATTTTCCGCAGTGAACCCGTCAAACAGCTCACTGTCATGGGAAACGAAAACCTCTTATAATATTGGCCTGGACCTGAATATGTTCAGGAAGCTGAGTGTTGCGGCCAATTATTATTCAATGACAACTTCAGACTTATTATTACAGGTACCGGTACCGGCACAATCAGGTTATACCAGTGCACTTCAGAACATTGGAAAGGCCAACAACAGGGGTTTTGAACTGGAATTTTCGGGCTCGAACATTAAACTTGGAGCAGTTAACTGGAACTTTGGGGCAAATTTAGCAACGAATAAAAACAAGGTGCTGCAACTTGGTCCTGGACAAAACCAGATTGTTACGGGTACAAACAGCGCATTCAGAACCAAAGTGGGTGGGCCTATTGCGGAATTCTATGGCTATAATGTAACTGGTGTATACAAAGACCAGGCTGATATAGACGCTACCCCGCACATTACAGGAACATTGCTGGGCGACTACATTGTAGAAGATGTGAACAAGGATGGTAAGATAACGCCCGACGACCGCATGGGCTTTGGCACTTATGCGCCAAAATTTACTTATGGCTTTAACAGTAGTTTTGCCTACAGTAGTTTTGAGCTTAGTTTCTCTGTCAATGGGATCTCTGGAAGGAAAATCTATGACAATGGAACGGTAAATATGGAGTCTGGTGAAAGTTTTACCATGCCTGACCAATACTATTACACCAACAGGTATCATCCACAAAACAATCCTGATGGCTTTCTGGCACAGCCGAACACTAACTATTCTGCAAACCGTTTGAATACGAATGCATCGAGCATGTTCTTTCAAAAAGCTGATTATATCAGGCTGAGGAACGTTCAGCTGGCGTATAACTTTTCGCCAAAGATTTTATCAAGGTTAAAGGCATCACGGGCAAGTATTTATATTACTGCCAACAATTTAGTTACGCTGACCAACTATCGCGGTTTTAATCCTGACGCGACTAATGATAATGTACTTACCTCGGGCTCTTCTTATTCAAACTACCCCGTAGCAAGGTCATTTGTAGCAGGGGTGAACCTAACATTTTAATCAAGGGCTTTTATTAATTCAATACTTAAATATATGATACGACTACTTAATATAACATCTTATTCTGGCATCCTGTTTTGCTTGTTGATGCTGGTTTCCTGCAGCAAGCAACTGGATCAACAGCCGGTTACATCCAAATCGCTCACTAACTTCCTGAAAACTGAAGCAGAAGTTGAAGAATATGTGAATTCTGTATATGGCGTGTTACAGTTAAATGGCCAGTATGGGTTGTACCTGCCGGTGATAGGCGAAATCCCCTCTGATAATACCTTTGATGAGGTTCCCGCAAATGATGGTGGTATATTTGGTCAGCTGGACCAATTTACTACTGTGGCCTCTAATGCGATGCTATCTGATACATGGAAGACTTCTTACCAGGGGATTCAGGGAGCTAATATTGTACTGAACAGAATTGACGCAATCGGTTTTACATCGGCTACGGTAAAACAAAGCAGAAAAGGAGAAATGCATTTCATTCGCGCATTGATCTATTTTAATCTGGTGCGGATTTTTGGAGATGTGCCGTTGGTTACGAAAGAAACTACTGATGCAAATGAATATTTTGGTCAGGGACGTACCGCGAAGGAACAGGTGTATACACAGATTATTGATGACCTGAATAATGCTATTCAGGAATTACCTGTAAGTACCACTACACAAGGGAAGGTGATTAAGACTGCTGCCCAGGCACTGCTGGGTAAAGTATATCTTACGCAGGGTAAATATGAGGAGAGCCGCACCGCATTGAATAGTGTGGTTAGTTCAGGAGTACATCAGCTGCTCGCCAATCCTGCTGATATTTTTTCACTGACTAACGAAAACAACAATGAAATAATTTTCGCCGTGCAGTTTGCATCGGGCATTAACGGAAACAGCGAAGGAAGCGGTGCGTACCAGCAATTTAGTCCTTCAGGAACAGTAAGCGGCGCTAAAGGACATAACCTGCCTACAAAATCGGTATACCAATTGTACAGCGCTGCCGACAAGCGTAAAACGGCTTATGTTGGGCTGAGCGCCGCGGGTGTGCCTTTTACCAATAAGTTGAAAGCTTCGGCAACTACACCTGCAGATGGTGGTAGCAATATTGTAGTGCTGCGTTATGCAGACGTTTTGCTGATGCTTGGCGAGGCGGAAAATGAGTTGGGCAACACTGCATCTGCAAGAAATTTCCTGAACATGGTACGCAAAAGGGCCGGTTTAGAGGATGTTACACAACAGCTGCAGGCAGACCTGAGGGCTGCAATAGCACTGGAAAGAAGACTGGAACTTGTTGGGGAAGGCCACCGGTGGTTTGACTTGCTAAGAACCGGAACTGCAGTAACAGTAATGAATGCATGGTTTACTGAACAAGGTATAACTACGAGAATTACCGAACAGAACCTTCTTCAGCCTGTTCCACAGGACCAGATAGATACTGATCCCTCAATCAAACAAAATCCGTAATCTCATTCAAATCTGTAATACTATTTAATATATTCATTATTTCATTCCATATTTTATGATTAACATTAAATCACTACTCGTTCAGCTTTCGCTGTCAATGATCTGCCTGTCTGGATTTTCACAATCCAGCCCTACTCAAAAACTAAATGAAGTTTTTAACCCAAAAAGCAATACCGTTTTGGTTAC